>CANBSW010000158.1 GCA_947372235.1 Chitinophagaceae bacterium
GCAAGCGGATGTTCTGCCATAACATCTGTAACTATTACAGTAAATGCATTACCCGCAGCTACCATCACCCCGGATGGTGCCACTACGTTTTGTGCAGGTGGTACGGTAAATTTAGGGGCAAGTGCCGGAGCTTTCTGGTTATGGAGCAATGGTGCTGTTACACAAACAATTTCTGTAATTACCAGCGGAAGTTATAGTGTTACCGTAACCAATGCCAGCGGTTGTTCATCAACCTCAACGCCAACCGTTGTTACAGTAAATGCTTTCCCATCTGATGCAATAACCCCAGGCGGTTCAACAGCATTGTGCACCGGTGGTTCTGTTATATTAACCGCAGGTGCAGGTTCTTCCTGGTTATGGAATACGGGGGCCACCACACAAAGCATCACAGTAACCACTGCCGGAAATTACTTTGTACAGGTAACGGGTATTGGTGGTTGTTCTGTTACGTCAACACCAACCGTTGTAACCGTGAATGCTTTTCCGGTAAGTACGATTACAAGTTCCGGTACTGTTACATTTTGTGCGGGAGGTTCTGTAACGCTTACTGCCAGTGCCGGATCAACTTATGCATGGAGCAATGGTGCAGTTACACAATCCATCACAGCATCTGTGGGTGGTTCTTATAGTGTTACAGTAACCAATGCAGCCGGTTGTTCGGCAACATCATCGTCCACCATTGTTACAGTAAATGCTTTGCCAACGGCAACGATCAGCGCATCTGGTGCCGCCACATTTTGCACAGGTGGTTCTGTAAATTTAACTGCCGGAGCAGGATCATCCTGGTTATGGAGCAATGGCGCAACATCGCAAACAATAGCTGTTTCAACAAGTGGCACGTATAGTGTAACGGTTACCAATGCGAGTGGGTGTTCTGCAACATCTTCTTCAACTACCGTTACTGTGAATGCTTTGCCAACTGCAACAATTACTGCAAGTGGCGCAACCACATTCTGTTCCGGAGGATCAGTTAATTTAACAGCAGGTAATGGAACTGCATGGTTATGGAGCAATGGTTTAATTACACAAACCATTAATGTAAACACAAGCGGAACCTATAGTGTAACAATAACCAATGCGAATGGCTGTTCTGCAACCTCATCTTCAACAACCGTTACAGTGAATGCTTTACCAACAGCAACCATTACGGCAAGTGGACCAACCACATTCTGTTCCGGTGCATCAGTTATTTTAACAGCAGGTAACGGAACGGCGTGGTTATGGAGCAATGGTTTAACCACACAAACCATCAATGTAATAAACAGTGGTAATTATAGTGTAACGGTAACCAATGCAAGTGGCTGTTCGGCTGCATCAACCCCAACAACTGTTACCGTAAATGCCTTACCAACAGCAGCAATTACTACAAGTGGTTCAACTATATTTTGTGCAGGCGCATCGGTAAATTTAACGGCCGGTGCCGGAACATCCTGGTTATGGAATACGGGAGCTACAACACAAAACATTGCTGTTAACAGTACCGGTAATTACAGCGTAACGGTATTTAATGCCAGTGGATGTTCAGCGGTTTCTGCATTTGTACCTGTACTTGTTAATCCACTCCCCACGGTTAATATTTCTGCAAATGGACCCACTACTTTCTGTGCAGGAGGATCGGTAAACTTAACGGCAAGTGCCGGCAGCAGCTGGGTTTGGAATACCGGCGAAACATCACAGTTAATTACGGTAAATACCACTACAAGTAAAACGGTAACGGTTACCGATGCAAATGGTTGTTCGGCCTCATCATCCAATGTATTGATTAACGTAAATACAGCTCCATCAAATAATATTACCGCAGGCGGACCTACCGGTTTTTGTTCCGGCGGATCGGTTAACCTTACTGCAGCAGCAGGCATATCCTGGTTATGGAATACGGGCGAAACCACACAAACGGTCGCTGTTAATAATACATCAAACAGATCGGTAACGGTAACCAATGCCAATGGATGTTCAACAAATTCTGTTGTTGTTCCCGTTACTGTTTTTGCTTTGCCGGTGGCAACGATTAGTGCAGCGAGTTCAATAACATTTTGTGCAGGCGGTTCTGTTACGCTTTCTGCCAGTAGCGGCACATCCTGGTTGTGGAATACGGGAGAAACCACTCAATCTGTTTCTATCAACTCTTCTGCAGTAAAAACAGTTTCAGTAATAAATTCTAATGGCTGTTCTGCAACTTCGGCTGCAATCGTTGTAACAGTAAATCCTCTGCCTAATGCATCCATCATACCCGGTGGTAATACCAGTATCTGTATTGGCGATACTTTAAACCTGACAGCCAGTGCCGGCAATACCTGGTTATGGAATACAGGTGCCGTAACGCCTACCATTATTGTAAAGAATGCAGGAAACTATAGTGTTACTGTTACCAGTCTGGCAGGTTGCTCTGCTACTTCGGCTCCATTGCCCGTTATTGTAAATGCATTACCCACCGCAACGATCAGTGCAAGCGGTCCAACAACTTTCTGCAGTAACCAAACATTAATTCTTACCGCCGGTGCTTCCAATACATACAACTGGAATTCGGGTTCTTCAACACAAAATATTGCTATTGTCAATAGCGGAACCTATAGTGTAACGGTTACAGATGCAAATGGTTGCTCTGCAACATCAATTCCTGTACCTGTTACAGTATTGGCAGCGCCTTCAAGTTCTGTTTCTGTTACCGGTTTGACTATTTTTTGCGCCGGTGATTCTGTACTACTTACTGCCGGTGCAGGTAACAATTGGTTATGGAATAATGGTGCCGTTACACAAAGTATCCGTGTAAATAATTCCGGAAATTACAGTGCGTTGGTTACGGCATCCAATGGATGTTCGGTTACAACAACAGCAACAACGGTTACTGTAAATGCATTACCCAATTTGTTGGTAACAAACCCTTCTGCAGTTTGTTTGCCGGCGGGTGCGGACCTTACATCAAATAATATAACAGCAGGAAGCAGTGCAGGATTGATCTATTCTTATTGGTCGGATATTATTGCAAGCAAACCATTACCCAATCCAAATTATATAACAACAAGCGGCACTTATTATATCAAAGCCACCAATGCGGCCAATTGTTCTGTGATACAGCCCGTAAATATAACTGCGAATGCAGCACCAATACTGGTCATCAACAATCCTTCTATCTGCTTACCTGCATCGGTTGATCTTACTGCTGCATCAGTTACAGCAGGAAGCAGTAATGGGTTAACGTATTCTTACTGGATGGATACCACGGCACTTATCCCCTTACTAAATGCCAATGCCCTTAACACAGCCGGAAAATATTATATCAAAGGAACTTCTGTTGCAACGGGCTGTTCTGTTGTAAAACCTGTTTCGGTTTCCTTTAATGCATTGCCAGGTTTTACAGTTACCAATCCTTCTGCAGTATGTACGCCGGGTGTGGTTAATTTGCAGGCTGCCGGTGTGGTAAGTGGTGTTCCAATCAATGTAACGATCTCTTACTGGAATGATGCAGCCACTACACAGGCATTGATCAATCCCAATGCAGTTACAACAAGTGGCATATATTATATTAAAGCAGGAACGGTTGCAGGATGTGTTACGGTTAAACCGGTAAATGTTTCTATTCAATCGCAACCCACACTTATCATTACAGATCCTTCTGCGGTTTGTTTACCTGCTACTGTTAGTTTATTAAATCCTTCCATAACTGCAGGAAGTTCTGTTGGCACTGTATTTAGTTACTGGAAAGATGCGGCGGCTACCATAGCATTGAATTCTCCAGCAGCAGTAACTGCTTCAGGTACTTATTACATCAAAGGAAGCCTGGCAAGTGGATGCAGCAATATACAACCGGTTACTGTATCCATCTTATCTGTACCTAAAATCAATATCACCAATCCTGCTGCAGTTTGCGAACCTGCTGTGGTTGATCTTACAGATCCGGCTGTTACCAATGGAAGTTCTGCCGGTGTTGTGTTTGCCTACTTTACAGATTCTTTATTAACTACACCACTGATCAACCCTGCCACAGTAAATATATCCGGAAAATATTTTATTCAGGCATCTCTGGCAAATGCCTGTTCTGCATCTTTGCCGGTAACGGTGATCGTAAATACTTTGTCGGTTGGCAATATTCAAGCGCCATCTGCCAATTATATTTGTGAAGGGTCTTCTGTATTGTTAAGTGCTTCTTCCAATGCGTTTGGTTATCAGTGGTTGTTTAACCAGGCAGTTATTCCAAGAGCAACTGCGGCTACCTATGCAGCTACCAAGCCGGGAGTTTATTCAATACAGTTGGTTTCACTATCCGGTTGTACCAATATAGCTGCCAATAGCATTCAACTGGATCTGGTTAACAAACCATCACTCGCGTTTACTGCTACTAATTTTTGTCTGGGTTCGCAAACAGATTTTACAAACAGTTCAAGCTTTGCCAACTCCGGTGGCATTGGATGGGTTTGGGATTTCGGCGATGGATCAACCGTGAATAATTTTACCTCGCAACATACGTATGCTTCGCCGGGAACATATACGGTTGCCCTTTCTGCAGTAAATGCATCTTGTACAAACCTGACCACTAAAAAAACCATTTCATTAACGATAGAGAAAGCAATCGCCGGTGTTAGGTATGATACTATTAAAACATTTACCGGCATTTCCACTCTTATCAATGCAAGAGGTTTTGGTGTGAAATATAACTGGCAGCCTTCCTTCGGATTAAACTCTTCTTTCACAAGAACACCCATTGTTACGTTGAGTAATGATAAAGAATACACCGTTAATATTCAATCTGCCGCCGGTTGTTTAACTACCGATACAGTGTATGTAAAAGTAATTGGCAACGGTGATATCTATGTACCAAATGGCTTTACACCCAATAATGATGGACGTAATGACAGGGCTTATCCGATTTTAGTAGGTATCAAACAACTAACGTATTTTAAGATCTATAACCGCTGGGGTAACCTTGTATTTCAAACCAATGATGCAAGCCCGCAGAATGGCTGGGATGGAAAACTGAATGGGGTGATGCAATTATCCGGATTGTTTACCTGGATGGCGGAAGGGGTTGATGTGGGAGGCAATATTATTACGAGAAATGGTGAGATCAGATTGATAAACTAATCACTCAATGAAATTAAAGCGAAATATATTTTGGGTCCTGATAGTTCTGTGTAGTTGCACAGGATGCAAAACGATGTTTGCACAGGACCCGCATTTTTCGCAGTATTTCAGTTCACCCTTAACATTCAATCCCGCATTTACCGGTTATTTCGACGGCAACCAACGGTTTACCATGAATATCCGTAAACAATGGGCCAATGCCGGGGATGCTTATACAACAGGCACAGCATCTTACGATACCAAGATCATGAAAAGAAGTATTGGCGATAACGACAGGTGGGGATTGGGCTTTTATGGATTATTTGATAATGCTGCAGGCGGCATTTTTAAGAACAGTTATATTTCTATGTCAACCGCCTTTAACAAAGGTCTTGATCAGGATGGCAACCATACTATTGGTCTGGGGGTACAGGCAACACTTGCTCAGAACAGTGTTGATTTTAATAATATCTCGTTTAGTAACCAGTTTAACGGTAGTGGTTTTGATCTTAGCGTACCCAGTGGAGAAACCGTAAACAACAGGTCTGTTTCTTTTTTTGATCTGAATGCCGGTTTGTTGTACAACTATAAAACAGAGAATGGGACACAGTTTTCTTTTGGTGCCAGTATGTTTCATATCCTGAAACCCAAGCTTTCCTATTTCAGTGGAAATAACACTTCCCTTCAACCCCGATATACACTGCATACGGGTGCCAGTTTTGATATGGGGGAGAAAGACAATTTATTTGCAAGTGCGCATTTTATGCAACAGGCAGGTGCAACAGAATTGGTGTTAGGCGCTGCCTATGGATTGGGGGTAGGAACACAGGACCTGACTCTTTATTTCGGAGCCTGGATGCGGGCCAATGATGCCTTCTACCCTTACCTGAGTATCCGAACCAATGGTTACCAGGTTGGATTGAGTTATGATATCACCAGATCGGATATTAACCGCGTAAAAAACTTCAGCGGCAGTACAGAACTTTCTTTTATCTACTATTTTAATGCAGAAAGGGGAAAGGGGATTCCATGCTTTTTTTAGCCAGTATATTTTTAGCCGCAGATCGCAGATTATTATAGAAAATAATCTGCAAATCTGCGGCTAAAAAAGGGTAACCTTACAATACAATCACGCTATTGCTGCCACCATAAACGTTAGGGTTCTCGCTATCAGCAGCAGGCTCATTAGCCCAATCGGTAGCATTTACACGGTATTTGAATTCGTGGGTAGAGTCTTTCGGTAAAGAAACATCGCAACTGAAACTGCCATCTTTCTTTTTGCTCATGATCACAGCATTTTCCCAATCACTATTCAGTCCAAGAATTTCCACTGTTTCAGCGTTTTCAGGAGTAAATGAAAATTTCACTTTACAGTAATCTTTTGTCTTGAAGTAGGTTTTTTGTATCATAATATGAGTTTATTTCTACCCCTTAATACCTTTTGGAGCAAAAAGTAACCCTTGTAAATGCTAACGCTTGTTTACTAAAACGATTAACTGTATTGGTTTTCATCCAAAAAATATACTTGACAAATACTCGTAATGTATTTTATCTTTAAGCAAGCAAGACCAATATATTATGAAAATCAGGATCCTTTTTTGTTTTTGCCTTATTTCTTTCTCAGCCATAAAAGGGCAAAAAACCAGTCAGTTAGAGGCTTTAAAAGGGTTGGATAAGTTTGTAATGGGGGATGATATAGCTAAATATGACAAGACCATCACAGAAATCCCTTCCAAAGATTCTGCAAAAAAAATGGTTCGCTATGACTATACAGGAAAAGACATAAAAGCCTTTGCCGGCTATGGAGTGAAGAATATTTATCTTGAGTTCTGTTCAGGGAAATTAGAAATGGTAATGTATCAATTTGGTGTAAAAACAACCAGCGCTCAAAATAAAATGAGCCGCACAGAACTGGACAGGCTTAAGAACAAACTGGTTCAGATCTATGGCAAATCCAGAATGCACAATGATAATACTATGGGACCTGATGATAAGGGCCGTGGCGGAATTGACTCTGAAAGCTGGGCCTGGACAAACAAAAACATCATGCTGAATCTGATGTGGATGAAAACGGTGTATTCGAACAGCGATTATATAAGCGTATCTGTTTTTGACAACGAACTAAGAAAGAATTGCAAAAATAAATAGTTACTCTGCGGTTAAACCATTTCAAATACCAGAATTCCAGGAATGCCAAACTATAACCTGTTTACTATACCAAAAATTCATATTGTGTTCGTTACAAAAACCTGGCATTACAGAGTGATCGATAAAAAAAATTCTAATCAGTCCTTGTGAACGGGGCCCAGCAACGGTGAGCGACAAAGGATCTCGGATTGTAGGTACTTGATTTTTGTAGCATAGCTCATAAACGCGTAAATAATTTTAATCCTTCTTTCATCTACACATACCATCCTCCCACCGACAAATGTTTTTTAACTGCTATAACCTAAGTTCCTTTACCAAATGAAGCGGTTAACATTTCCTGTAATTGCCACACATATCACCGGCTGGCTTTTTTTTCAAAGCCTGCCCATGATATTTCTTATGTCGTTTTCCGGAAACACTGATCTGTTATCTATTATTTCTACCTGGCAATACTGGATGTTCAGTATGTATTATGTAGCTGTTTTTTATCTGCATTCTTATCTGCTCTGGCCTTTGAATTTTCTTAAAAACAAAAGATGGCTCTATTTCTTATTGCTGATATTACTGGTAGTTACTGCATTTACGATTCAGCCTTTTGAGAAATTTATGATGCATAACGGCAGAGGTGGTCCGCGAAATGAAAAAATGGACAAACGACAACCTCCTCCCGATGGTCAGCATATGCAACCTCCGCCAATGGATAAGCTGCACGACAGAGGAAGAAGGGGCCCCGCAATTGATATCATCAGTATTATATTGTTTGTGATGACAATTGCATTAAGCATTGCAACAGACATAACCCGGCGCTGGCAGCGCACCGAAGAAAGAGCCATTCGCGCAGAAGCAGATAAGGCCAATGCAGAACTCTCTTTTTTGAAAGCACAGGTTAATCCGCATTTTTTGTTCAATACCCTGAATAATATTTATTCGATGGCCGTTACAAAAAATGAACACACGGCAGAAACCGTGATGAAGCTGTCGAACATCATGCGCTATGTTACCGATGATGTAAATGAAGATTTTGTATCGCTGCAAAACGAAGTGGATTGTATCACCGATTATATTGATCTGCAAAAACTGCGTCTGGGTAAAAAAGTAACACTTGAATTTGAAGTAACCGGTGATCTGGAAAATAAAAAGATCGCACCCTTACTTTTAATGACGTTTATTGAGAATGTATTCAAATACGGTATCAGCAACCATGAACAAAGTAAATTGGTGATCCGTTTAACAGCAGGCGAAAAGCTGATCGATTTCTTTACGCAGAACCAGCTATTTGCTGTTGCACGAAAACCAGACAGAACGGGTATTGGTATTGGAAACACAAAAAAAAGACTGGCGCATTTATATCCGGGTAAACACGAGTTGCAGATATTGAAAGAAAATGGTTTGTTCACAGTTCACTTATCTATTCCGTCTTAAACAAAATATATGCAGTTAAAATGTATCGCTATTGATGATGAACCGCTGGCTTTGGAATTGATCAAACAATATGTATCAAAAATACCTGAACTGCATTTAGTACAAACGTTTGATGATGCGATCGGTGGCGGAGAATTTCTGCGTAATAATAAAATAGACCTGCTCTTTATTGATATCAATATGCCCGATATCACAGGGATAGAACTGGTACGTTCTTTAAAAGATAAACCTGCAACCATTTTTACAACAGCCTATAAACATTTTGCTTTAGAAGGGTTTGAACTGGAGGCAATTGATTATTTATTAAAACCCATTGCTTTTGAACGTTTTGAAAAAGCAGTAAAACGTGCGATCGAATTTCAGGCACTCAGGTTTCCGGACAAACAATCATCAGGCGAACATTTTTTTGTTCGCTCAGAATACAGGTTGGTTAAAGTAGACATAGATGAGATCTTGTATATAGAAGGATTGGAAGATTATATCAAGATCCACTTCAGCAATGCAAAACCAATACTTACATTGATGACCTTAAAATCAGTATTGGAAAAATTACCTGAAGAAAAATTCAAACGCATACACCGCAGTTATATTATTCCCGTAAGCAAGGTAGAATCCATACTTAACCGCAAAGTGAAACTTATCAACTCCATAGAATTGCCGGTGAGTGACAGCTATACATCTTTCATTACAGACTGGATGAAGACCGGGCGTTAACAAAACTTTCTCCGACACATTTGGTTGTTTCAACGACACTGCATTTTATAGCGGCGAGAACACACTTAATTTTGAGTTGTGATTAGTGTAGGTTTTTTTGAAAGACATAGGAACATAGGTTAGTACAAAGGACATCAGGATACATACTATGTTAACTCGTTTCTTTGGCTGGAAACAAATAAGGGAAAGCAGTCTGGCATTTGCCGGGCTGCTTTATTTTGTGGATGAAAAAAGGTTCAATAAGAGAGGTCGGAGAAAAAGAGGGTAACAAGAGAGCTCAACCCCCCTTTTCTTTTATGTTGCCGGCAAACACGCACAACTATTGCAACTCTCGTTCCTTTTTTTTACATTTAGGAAACACTTTTTTATGCTTTATCAATCCAAGCCTACAGAAAACCGGACAAGCCGTTTTTTTCTAACCGGATTTGTTTTAATTGTTTTGATCTGTTTTACCTCTCAACATTCGCAGGCACAGATCCTACA
>CANBSW010000159.1 GCA_947372235.1 Chitinophagaceae bacterium
CAAAGAGATCATAACTAAATGCCATTGCACCCATTCTTGCCATTGCTGCGCAGCGATATTGACAATCGGGACGGTAGCGTTGTTTTTCCCAATGCCCATCAGGGTTTAAAATAACAGGGATCTTTCCTTTGATCACAGAAGGTTTATACAATGATCCGTTAATATACAGTCCGGGTAAAACTTCAATCGCAATATTTTCAACCGTATATCCATCAAATTTTCTAACAGATGTAATAATGGGTTTTGAGTTAGGCGATACTGGTAAAGGAGATAATTGCAAAGCCTGCATTAATGCGGGTTTCAATTGTTGTTTTCGTTTCTCCCACTCAGACAGATTGTGGTATTGAGAAGCAATTCGGTCAAGCTCGGCCCAACCATCTGCTACATTCCATCTATAGTACTCATAGGTCTTTAATTTGTATTTGCCTTCTCCTTCTTTGTTTACTTTCAGGTCAAGCGGTGATAAAACATTATCCAGTGTCTGGTCAACATCTTTTCTAAAACGCCAGCTGGCATAACTAACTGTTTTTCCAGTTACCAGCGAATCAACATATTTTATTTTAACATTGAATCGTTTTTCAATATCACTCAATACTTCTTTCAAAGGTTTTGGATAAGCTCCATCTGAATTGTATTGTGCATGCAATGAAATATTAGCAGCGCAAATGAAAACAGATGCGATCAAAACGATTTTCTTAAATAACATATTGATTATTTTATTTTTTTTGATTCTTTCCATCCACTATACAATAAATTTTTATCGATCACAGGTTTTGGAAAAAAAAGACTGGCTATATAGCCAACGCCTATCACAATCAAATGACTGTACACACCTAACATCAATTTGTGGTGTGTAAAATTATAAGCACCCAGATCAAGCAATATTTTCTTGTTGGCACCAATCCCTATTTTGGTAGAAGTAAGAAATGCATACGCCGTAAACAAAATACAACATATAATACCAATATTTAAGCCTTGCCTGTTAGCTCTGGCACTAAACAATCCCAAAAGAAATATTCCAACAATTCCGCCGGAAAAAATGGCGTACAAGGTAAATACAATGCCAAGAATTCCTTCATCGCCTGCAGATAAATACAATGCAGCAATTAACAGTGATCCCAAACCAGCAGCAACTACAAACCATTTTCCTGAACGCAGGTATTGTTTGTCTGTTTTATTGGGGAAGATCTTTTTATAATAGTCTTCAACGCCAACTGCTGCCAAACAATTCAGATCGGCACTGAGGCTGCAGATAGCGGCAGATACCAATGATGAGATGATCAGCCCTACTACTCCTGTTGGCAGCTGACTTACAATGAAAAATGGGAACACTGCATCAGGCCGCATATTTGGTGGCAATGGATTCTGTTTGTAAAATACAAATAGTGCGGTTCCTATGAACATAAAAAGTGTCCATACAGGAACAATGAGGAACACCCCCATAATAGATGCTTTGATCGCAGACTTATCTGATTTAGCGGCGAGATAACGTTGCACAATCGTTTGATCAGTTCCATATTTCTGAATGCCGTAAAAAATTCCATTAATGGCCATCACCACAAAAGTGAGTTTGGTAAAATTAAATTGATAAGGCCCGAAACCGGTTCTGCCGCTGGTACTGGCAATATGCCACACTTCTGCAGGGCCGCCATGAACAGAAAAAAGAATAATGATCAAACAGGCAATGCCACAACCAAACAGCATAAAACCCTGAATTACATCCAGCCAAATTACTGCTTCAATTCCGCCCATTAATGCAAGGCCGATGATCACAAAACCGATAATAGAGATAATGATAAAAGTATTTGCACCCGACATATTTGCCAATGCCAATGCAAGTAAATAAAAAACAGTTCCCATTTTAGAAAAATGGGTCAGCACAAAACCCATGGAACTGTAGTAACGGGCAAAGCTGCCAAAACGTTTTTCAAAATACTCGTAGGTACTTAATCCGATCACTTTTCGGTAAAGGGGAACGATGAACCAGATCATGGAAAGTAAAACGATTGGCACCATCAAACCCTGCACCAGTAAGATCCAGTTGGAAGAATATCCTTCGCCGGGATAAGCCAGAAAAGTAATGCTGCTGATCAATGTTGCGAGTATCGACATCCCAATGGCCCATGAAGGAATTTTGCCGTTGGCTGCAAAATAAGATTTAGTTGAAGTTTGTTTCGCCGAGAAACGAAAACCCAGGTACAGGCTGATCATTAGAAACACCAGTATGATGATATAGTCGGCAGTATGCAGGTAAGGATGGTTCATATGGCGGTGTTAATATCAGATTTGGCAAATGAAAAAACACCTGCAGGATGTGGATAGCTGCCTGGCTTAATAGTGATATAGAATGACTGATTGTATTTAACCCGCATTCTCACCACTCCTCTTGCCAATTCAGTTTCAGGAAAATAATTTGTGATCCCAAGCTGATCGATAATAGCAGCAGCAGTTGAGCCTCCTTCTACATACAATTCTTTGATATGTATTTTATCCATCACTTTTTTTACACAGGCAGCGGTTGCTGAACGCAGATACAAGGCTTCTGCTGAAGCTTTTATTCTATTATCAATGGCAATAATTGCAGAGCCTTGTTTTTGAATAAGCGATACAATTTCATCGCTCCATCTTTCAATCTCATCATCCATAATTTCGTTAGAAGAATAAACGCTGTCAGGCATATAACTTACAGGCCCACCATCCAATTGTACTTTTCTGATAGCTTCTGAATTTTGGGTAAAACTGGTTCCGCTTACCATTAAATAAGGAAATTCGTTTTGAATTACTTTGAAAGATATTTCAGAAGATTTGATACCGATAGCATTTGCTTCTATCAGTTCGATAAAAAAATCACCTGCTCCTGCAAGAAGGATTTCTCTATTTACGGCAGATGCTGCCCATACTTTTACATCATCTTTGCAAGACACTTCTCCAATAAAAATTCCATCAGAAGAAAGCGACTGTTCATTTTTGATCACAGATACACGATCCTTATCTCCCCGAACCATCCGGATAACACAAGCATCAACAACTCCAAATTCCGGATCTTTTGCAAATGCTGTTTCATGAATCAGTTTTCCTTGTACATAATATTGTCCCTCCACAATGGTTCTGCCGAGTGATGGGTTAGTGGGTATCAGTATTGCCTTATCCAATTTCATTTCTTTCAACTGCACTTCAATCTCGGCCAATATATGTCCACGTAAAACGGAGTCAACCTTTTTATAAATTAATGTGGGATTCAATTTTAATATTGCTGTGATTGTTCTTTTTGTAACGGCTACCGCATCTTCTTCATTCATGGAACGACTGTCCGTTGATACAACCAGTACATCTGCATCCGTTTGCGATTTGACAAAAGTTGTCATTTCCACACTAAGCTGATAGCGTAAAGCAAGGCCCGCAATTTCTGCTGCGCCTGAAAGATCATCTGCTATTACTGCAATCATAATTAGTTTATACTTTTGATTTCCTATACTTACTCAACTGAACTGCACTTTCTATCGCCAACACCATTGCATCTGCACTGGCAATTCCCTTGCCTGCAATTTCAAAAGCAGTGCCATGATCTACTGAAGTGCGGATGATGGGTAAACCCATAGTGATATTTACGCCTTTCACACTATCCATTTGGTTTTTCTCGCTGTTCCATTTAAAACCGGTTAATTTAAAAGGGATATGACCCTGGTCGTGGTACATGGCAACCACTCCACCATAATAACCTGTTGCCGCTTTGGCAAACATGGTATCGGGCGGAACCGGGCCTTCTACATCAAATCCCATGCTGCGTGCTTCTGCAACGGCCGGTGCAATTTCCAGATCGTCTTCGATACCAAATAATCCGCTATCACCTGCGTGTGGATTTAATCCGGCAATTCCAATTTTCAAATTGGTTTCTCCCAAAGAGATCATTCCATCATGCAATAATTGAGTCACTTCAATGATGCGGTCTTTTTTAACCAGATCACAAGCCTGCCGCAAGGATACATGTGTACTTACATGGATCACTTTCATTTTATCTTCCACCAGTAACATGGCGTATTTTTTGGTGCCGGTATACGTTGCATAAATTTCTGTATGACCGGCAAAATGATGCCCGGCTTCGTTGATCGATTTTTTGTTGATGGGGCCTGTTACCGTTCCATCCAGTTCACCTGCCATTGCCAGTTCGATCACTTTTTTTACTGATTGAAAAGCGGCTTCGCCTGCCATGGCTGATATTTCACCAAACACTAATTTATCTATTGCTACATTTTTAAGATCATATACATCGATCACACCAAATTCAAAACCTGCATCTGCAACATTGTTTACCGGATTGATTTTTGCCTGAAGGTTTAATCGTTCAATAATGTGTTGAAATACTCCTGCATCTCCAACCAGTATTGGCCTGCATATTTCATAAATATTTTTCTGTAATAATGCTTTGATAGCGATCTCCGGGCCAATACTTGCTGGGTCGCCCATGGTGATTCCTAAAATTGGTTTATATGACATGATAGATTTTAAATTATTGATCTTTTAAATTCATGATACACTATTAAATTCAATCTTTCTACTATTCTGGACTTGTGTCGCTCACGGCCGCTGGGCCTCGTCCCTGTTACCGGGCTGCTTTGGCCTCTGATCAGATCTGCTTCGCAAGATCTGATCTGTCAACGCTTCGATAGACACCGAACCCAAAGGCCCATCCACAGGGACTGATTAGAAATTATCTATCGAACACTCTCTAAATACATTTTTCATTTTTATCTACTTACTATTTTTGTAGATAGCTCTTTGCCAACTCCGTTTCCATTAATTCTTTTTGGTGATTAATCAAGTTGATATATGTTTCTTCACTTAATTCCTGTAACGGCGGCATTACGAATTGTTTGCACAATCCATCCTGTTGCATCAGGTATTTTAGTGCAGCTAAACTTTCACCCAATGTTTTACCGCCCTGATAAAGATCTCCCAGCTTGTCTGACAGTTCCTGTAACTCAAGGGCTTTTGCATAATTATTTTCATTTACTGCCTGAAACATATCACGATACATTCGCGGATAGAGGTTACCGGTACTTGGAATAATTCCATCACTCCCATCAATCAATGCCTTTGCTGATCTCGCTGCCCATCCGGTAAAATGACTGAAATCAGAACGATGTTTCCATAAACTCAAAGCATTAGCTAATCTTTCATCACTTCTTTCCGAATCTTTATAGCCAACAATATTGGAATGATGGCTCAACGCATCAATAATGGTTAAAGGAAGTGATACATGTGTTGTTGCAGGGATATTGTAAATGATCAATGGGACCGGGCTTGCATCAGCCAGTTGCTCAAAATAATTACCTATCTGTTTTTCTGTTAAGGGATAATAAGATGGAATAGTTGATACAACCACATCAACGCTATTATCTGCAGCTATTTTGGCAAGATCAATAGAGTTCTGCAAACAGTCGGAAGAAATCCCTACATATAAATGCATTCCTTCTTTTTTACAGGCTCCTGCTTTTTGTATAAAACTATTTTTTAGTACAAATGAAAGTGACGCAGCTTCTCCTGTTGTTCCCTGAATAAAAGGTTGTACATCATTCTCATATAAAAAACACAATACTTTTTCAATGGCTTCTTCATCCAGCTGGTGCTCTTTTGTAACAGGTGTGATCACGGGAACTACAACACCTTTGTATTTTTTAGCAACCATTTTGGCAGACGGATTTATATTTAGCTGATCAGTATTCATAACACTCACAATTACTTTATTTTTTAAATGCTGCTTTGAAAATACCAATTGCATCTTCTTCTGTAATTTCTCTTGGATTATTTTTTAACAGGCGTTGAATTTTCATTGCGTCAATTGCCATTTGAGGAATAGATTCTTCAGTAACACCCACTGTTTCCAGTGACGAAGGAAGACCGCAAGCTGCGATCAGTTCCTTGATTTTTTCAACGCCATTGAATGCCGTTAACTCATCGGTGGATTCTCTTTCACAACCCAATGCAATGGCAACCTGAGCATAACGTTTCGGTGCTGCGGGGATATTAAATTCCATTACAAATGGTAAAAGTAAAGCATTGGAAAGTCCGTGAGGCAAATGAAACATACTTCCCAAAGGATATGACAAAGCATGCACGCCCGCAGTGTTTACAGGGCCCAAGCAAAAGCCGCCCAATAAACTCCCCATCGCAACATTTGATCTTGCTTCTGTATTGCTGCCATTTTTAACTGCTTCTACAATATTGGCGGCTATCAAACGCATTCCTTCAAAAGCATACATATCAATAAAAGGCTGCGCAAATTTATTAGTGTAGGCTTCAAGACAATGGGTTAACGCATCAATACCGGTGGCAGCTGTGATGGCAGGTGGTACACCTATTGTTAATAAAGGGTCTACATATACCATATCCGGAACCAGGAATGGACTGATGATTCCTTTTTTCTGATTATCGCTATCATCTACCAAAATAGCATTGGGTGATGCCTCGCTGCCTGTTCCGGAGGTTGTGGGAATACAGATCAACTTCTTTTTGCGGCCTTGCAGTAAACCAATACCCATATACTCTTTCAGCGATTGTGGATTTTCTAATTGGGCTGCTACCAGTTTAGCAATATCCAGCACACTTCCTCCACCAATACCAATGATAATATCAGGATTGATTGGAGTAACAATTTCCATCAGCGTTTGAAAATCTTTAAAAGAAGGTTCCTGTACAATACCGGTGTAGATGGTTACTTCTACTTTCTGTTGTTTAAGGGTATCAATAAAGCCCGACAGTTTATTCAATAGCGGATCAATGGTTACAACTAATATTTTAGCAGGTGCTAATGCCAATACATCATTGGCTAAAGCGGGAAGCAGGTCGTTTCCAAAAACAAGCCTGCCCGGAAAATGTATACTCAATGGCTGAGAAGCAATCATTCTATTATTTTAAAAAAGAAACCGTGATTAAATGGGTGAATCAAGTAATACTTTAGGACGTAATAATTCAAGAATATTTACGGGTGTGATGTTTAGTGTTTGGCACCATCCTGTAAACTTATCATGGATCTCATCCAAAGTCTGTTTCTGTTGTGGTGTCAACTCCAGTGCATGCGCCCTGCTGATGGTACGTACCGGTAATCCCCTTTTTCCTAAAAAATATTTGGCACTCAATGGGTAGGCGATATGTATCAAAGGATCTACGCTGATCAATTCTTGCTGCAACCATTTTACCTGATCCAGTTTTTCAGGATTGTTGGCGTTATTGCACATCCACACCAATATTTCCGGATAAAAATTTCCGGAGATAGAGGACATTCCCTTTGCACCTGCCTGTATAGAGGTCATTGCATTGGGTGTATGTGCATCATAAAATTCCAATGATTTATTGCCACTTTGTTTCAGCAGGTCAAGTTTTGCTTTTACCTGTTCTTTTTCGATTGATGTGTCTTTGTGGTATACAAATCTTCCTGTATCAATTAATTTCCCAAATACTTCTGCGCTCAATATTCTTTTGTAAGGTGCAGGACATTCATACATACCCATTGGAATGCCCGGAGTAAGGGTAAGCATTTTATCAAAATTTTTCAGCAGCACTTCATCACTGTCTTCTATATTGGCAAAGTGGCCGGTGATCAGGATCACAGCATCAATACCTGTGGCATATATTTTTTTAGCAAATTCAGCTTTGTCTTCAATCGTTAATCCGAATGAGCCCGTTGCAACAATGGGAACACGGCCACGAACATACCGTACAATATGGCTGGTGAGTTCCAGTCTTTCATCCTCACTGATGCTATACATTTCACTACTTAGGCAATTGGCAAAAAATCCTTTTACACCAGCAGCAAGATAAAAATCGATCAATCTGGAAACAGCATCCAGGTCAACTTTTGCCTTTAAATTAAAAGGCGTGATCATTACCGGAACAAATTTTTTATCTAAGCCTGACATACTCTTTTTTTTATCGTTAAATATTGGCATTTTTTGATTGCTAAAAAATGCTTTAATCCACTATGTTAATGCACTATTTTACTTTATCTTTCCCTCATATTTAGTTTTTAACGGGGAGAACTGAATTCCGATACATCTGTTTGCCCTTGGTTACCAAAAGCCCCACCAAAAAAATGGTTAATGTTCCTACCACGATAATCATATTCTTGTGAAGATTGGATTTCAGAAATGCATAATTCGCATTTAATCTGTCCGAAAAACTAAGCCAGAGTATTACAATTACTCCAACGATCACCGCAGTAACTGCTTCTGCACTTTTTGTTTGCTTGCTGATCAATCCCAATAAAAACAAACCCAACATCCCTCCTGCAAAAATGCCCGACAATTCCCACCATACATCCAGTATACTTTTGATACCGATCATTGCCAGTCCTGTACATAATCCTGCCAACCCAAATACCAATGTAGTAAGATGCAACATGGATAACTCTCTTTTTTCGGTAGTATTTTTATTGAAATACCGCATATAAATATCTTTTGTAAATACCGTAGCACAGGCATTCATTCCGGAACTGATGGTACTCATGGCGGCAGAGAGAATAGCGGCAACAATCAATCCCAAACAAACCGTAGGCATTTTATTAACCAAAAAATGCGGCAATACTTTATCTGCATAATCTGCAGGTTGTAAATGCGACACATAGTTATTAATATCAAGAACAGATGCAGATTGCCCGAGCTTATCTATAGCCAATGAATGTTTCAGATCAGTTACCAATTGGGGATTAACCTGGTAATAAGAAAACAATGCTGAACCGATAATAAAAAACAACAAAGATGCAGGCACATACAAAACCACACATAACCAAACCGATTTGACAGCCTGCTTTTCTGAAGAAGCCGTATGATAACGCTGAATATAATTTTGATCCATCCCGAAATTATTCAGGTTGATAAAAAAACCGTAAAGGAAAACAACCCAGAAACCGCTGGTTGTAAAATTGAGTGACATGCTACCCAAACTAAACTTATCAGCTGCACCGGCGATTGTATAGACTTGTTGAATACCACCCGGCATTGCATGTATGATGAGATAGAGAATTAATATAGCACCGGCAGTTTTTAATACACCTTGAATTACTTCCGTCCAGATAACGGCTTCCATTCCACCCATCACTGTATAAAGAATGATACAGATCCCCATCACTATCATAATAGAAGCCATTGAAAATCCAAGTAAAGCATGCAGCGTTAATGCCATCCCAAAAAATATGGAACCCATTCTTGCAAACTGTGTTAACAGGAAACAGGTTACGGCATAAGTTCTTGCCCAGGGGCCAAATCTTTTTTCGAGATGTGTGTAGGCTGATACTTCTCCGGTATGACGATAAAAAGAAACAAAATATTTTGAGGCGATCCATGCAGCAAATGGCATTGAGATACTGAACACAAATGCATTCCAGTTACCTCCAAATGCTTTTCCGGGAACTCCTAAAAATGTATTACTGCTTAAAAAGGTAGCATAGATAGACATCCCAATTGCCCAGCCGGGAATAGAACCGGATGCTGTTGTAAACTGACTGGCATTTTTATTCTTCTTTGAAAAATAAAAACCAATACCCACCATGGCAAGCAGATAGAGAAATACAATCGTGATATCTAATACCGGCAGATTTTTCATTGGTTAATCGTCCGAAGGTTTAATATCATAATTGATCTGAATGCCCGGCCA
>CANBSW010000160.1 GCA_947372235.1 Chitinophagaceae bacterium
TAAAATGAATATAATGCCAAATATTTTTTTCATAAGCAGTGATCTGATTTTATACCAGAAAATGATTTTTAACAAGATAAAAAATATAAATGAATTGTTGCAAGATTAATACCTTAGCAAACCTCCGTGCACTTGCGAAGTCGTGGTAAAAAATCTTAACAGTAAGGTCGCAAGGCGCAGGGTACACGAAGAGTATGGAATATCTCTCAGGCAAACATAAAAACATTTCAATTACAAAAACTTCTCAAACAGAAGATCTTCAATGGTGCGCCCATCAAATGTCCATGAACGAACCATGGATCACTTTACAACGCAATTATGATCATTCCATTAAATTATTGGAAGATCCATTAAGTGAAGTATATATTTTGAAAGATGGGATAGTCCGGGTAGGCTTTATTATGATCAAATTAAAAGGTGCTTTTACCGGATACATACAAACGATCGTTATTAATGACACTTATCGAAGGAAAGGCATTGGTGAAGCGGCTATTAGATATATTGAGGAACTTATTTTTAAAGTGAGCCCGAATGTATTTATCTGTGCCTCATCCTTTAATACCCGTGCGCTGAAACTCTACCAGAGCATGGGTTTTGAGATAGTAGGCATACTGAAAGACTATGTAGTAAAAGGATACGACGAAGTATTTTTGCGAAAAACAAAGGGGCCCTTGAACGATTTCAAAAGATAAAAGCCCGTAAATGCTTAAATTGCGCCACGAAAGAATCTGACAGCCATTTTTACAACACAAATCATAAACCAAAAAGCATTCACATGAGTTACATTATTGAAGTACATGCCAGACAGATCTTAGACAGCCGCGGTAATCCTACAGTAGAAGTAGATGTAGTTACCGACGATGGCGCAATGGGCCGTGCCGCTGTTCCAAGTGGGGCTAGTACCGGTATCCACGAAGCTGCAGAACTGCGCGATAATGATAAAAAGAAATATGCAGGTAAAGGCGTTTTAAAAGCCGTTAAAAATGTAAACGATATTATCTCTGAAGGAATCATTGGATTTGATGTGGCACAACAGGCTGCTATCGATGAAACCATGATCGCTTTAGATGGCACACCCAACAAAACCAAACTGGGTGCCAACGCAATCCTTGCTGTAAGTATGGCTGTAGCCAAAGCTGCTGCTGAAGAAGCGGCCCTTCCTTTGTTCCGTTATATCGGTGGTACCAATGCAAAAACACTGCCTATGCCGATGATGAACATCCTGAACGGGGGTGCTCACGCAGATAATAAAATTGATTTCCAGGAATTCATGATCATGCCGGTTGGCGCCCCTTCTTTTAGCGAAGGTTTGCGTTGGGGTGTTGAAATTTTCCATGTGCTGAAAAGCGTATTAAAGAAAAAAGGTTTCAGCACCAATGTGGGTGATGAAGGTGGATTTGCTCCAAACATCCAAAGCAATGAAGAAGCGATCGAAACCGTATTGGAAGCGATCAGCGCTGCCGGTTACAAAACCGGTTCACAGATCGTAATCGCGATGGATGCTGCCAACAGCGAATTATGGGATGCCAAGAAGAAAAAATATGTATTTAAAAAGAGCAGTGGTAAAGCAGTAAGCAGTGATGAACTGGTTAAGTTCTGGGAAAAATGGGCCAAACAATATCCGATCGCTTCTATTGAAGATGGAATGGCAGAAGACGACTGGACTGGTTGGAAAAATCTTACAGAAGCCATTGGCGATAAATGCCAGCTGGTAGGTGATGATCTGTTTGTTACCAAT
The DNA here is from genome assembly GCA_947372235.1 of Chitinophagaceae bacterium. Lineage (GTDB taxonomy): Bacteria > Bacteroidota > Bacteroidia > Chitinophagales > Chitinophagaceae > Sediminibacterium. The sequence continues at coordinate 1,739 of CANBSW010000160.1, forward strand.
GTGAATCGTTTACAAACTGGTATCGATAAAGGTATTGCCAATGGGTTATTGGTGAAAGTAAACCAGATCGGTACCCTTACAGAAACCATCAATGCAGTTACACTTGCTCAGCACAATGGTTACAACACTATCATGAGTCACAGAAGCGGTGAAACAGAAGATACCACGATCGCTGACCTGGCTGTTGCACTAAACTGCGGACAAATTAAAACCGGTTCAGCATCACGTACCGACCGTATTGCCAAATACAACCAGTTGATCCGTATTGAAGAAATGCTGGGAAGTACCGGGGTATATCCAAAAGGAAAGATCAAGTTTGGTTCTAAATAAGTTCTAACCGTGAGCTGCTAGCTATGAGCCATGGGCTTTATTTTGTTCGCAATACATAAATATTGCAAACAAAATAAAGCTCACAGCTAGTAGCTCATAGCTCACAGCTTTCTTCACACCTGTTGATTAGTTTACCTCCGAAAGAACTCTCTTTCTGCCTAATTTTATCTCCTATCTGTCAATCATGAAAAAAATAGCCAAAATACTCACCAACAAATACCTGCTGGCTTCGGTATTTTTTGTGGTATGGATGTTATTTTTTGACCAACGTGATTATTTTCAGCAGCGCGACAGGCAGGATGAACTGAAGAAACTGGAAGCCAAAAAGCAGTATTACGTTCAGGAGATAGAAAAAACAAAGAAAGAACTTCAGGATTTGCAGAATAACCCCGCCGCCCTCGAAAAATTTGCCCGCGAACACTATCTCATGAAGAAAGATGGGGAAGATCTCTATATTATTGAAGATTCTTCTGCCCTGAAAAAATAAATTTCCAGCAAAATCGTTGCCCCCTTGTTTTCTTCTTTTTGAGGAATGGATAACAATAATCACCACCAATCACCGTTTTAATAAAACGCTGTATCCTCTTATCCTAAGTGGTAATTATGTTATGAAAAAATTTAAAGAAGAGGATTTGATCCTTTACCTGTATAAGGATTGTTCACCCAAAATGGCAGCAGCCATTGAAGAGGCTCTGGAAATAGATCTGGAACTGCAAGACCGTTTACAGCTGCTTCGCCGTACCATGAAGCAGCTGGATAAACTCAAGCTCAAATCGCCTTCCAAAAAGTCCATCCAAGCAATCATGAAGCATGCTAATCAGGGTCGGTCGGAGCGCTAAAGCGAATCGGTCGGGACGCAGCAGCGACCTGAACGATCATCAGCGTGCCCGATTATATTTACAACTTCACTACAATAATTTTTTACTGCATCTTTACTGAAGATAATTTGGCGCACAAAGGCACAGAGTCACGGTTTTTTTCTCGAATATTTAAGGCTGCTTTAGCTTTAAAGAATTAATCAAAAAAATGTAGCAGCTTTCCCTATCAGCAATCAAACCGTGCCTCCTCGCCCGCTAAGCTCAGGCGAGCGCGGCGTGCCTTTGTGCGAAAATTAAATACTACATCAATGACCAAGAAAGAACGATACTCACTCATTCTCGATTATTTTCAAAAGAATGATCCTGATGCGGAAACCGAATTATTGTATGATAGTCCTTACCAGTTATTAGTAGCCGTTATTCTTTCCGCACAATGCACCGATAAAAGAGTAAACCTTACCACACCATCCATCTTTGCAAAATATCCGATTCCGGAAAAAATGGCGAAAGCAAGTTTTGATGAATTGTTTCCATTGATACGAAGCATCTCTTATCCCAATAATAAAACCAAACACCTAATCGGCATGGCCAATATGCTGATAGAAAAGTTTAACGGAGAAGTTCCGATGACAGTGGATGAACTGGTTTTATTACCCGGCGTTGGCAGAAAAACAGCGAATGTAATTACCAGTGTAATAGATCAGCAACCCAATATGGCGGTTGATACACATGTGTTTCGTGTTAGTAAACGTTTAGGATTGGTTTCACAAAAAGCATCCACGCCATTGGCAGTAGAAAAAGAATTGATCAAACATATCCCTACAGAAATGGTGCATAAAGCGCATCACTGGTTGATTTTACACGGCCGCTATACTTGTTTGGCCAGAAGCCCAAAATGTGAGGGATGTGGGTTGCAGGGGATGTGTTATTATTATTCGAAGTTGAAGTAAAAATTTTATTGCCACAGATGACACAGATTGTCACAGATTTTTTCTGTGTTAATCTGTGGCATCTGTGGCAATTCTTCTTAATGTATAATACTCACTCACGACTGCCGCCTCACGATTTCTTCTTCACCAACTCATACGAATGATCAATAAATTCATGTACTAATTTTCTGTTCAATCCACTGTCAACAATAATGGTATTCCAGTGTTTTTTATTCATATGCCAGCCCGGCAAAACATTTTCAGGATATTCTTCCCTCAATTCAATTGCTTTATCAGGATCGCATTTTACATTAAAACGGAGCGGATGATTTTCGAGACCGATCAATAAAAATACTTTACCATTTACTTTATACACCAAAGTATCCGGTCCGAAGGGAAGGGTTTCTTCGACTTCGGATTTGCTAATACAGTAGTCTCTTATTTGTTCAATGTCCATTGGCTGTAAATAAAAAGACCTGCAGTTTTTCGCTGCAGGCCTTCAAGATAGAAAAAATATTATAACATTTTATTGATCACATCCACTAGCTCACCCTTGGTAATAGGAATACCCATCACTTTATTATAAGGCTGTGCATCTACCATATATTGGTCGCGGATGATTTTTACCAATTGTCCGTTGTTGATCTCTGGTATCAATACTTTATCAAAATTCTTGATCATTTCCCCCAGGTTTTTAGGGAAAGGGCGAACATAGCGGATATGTGCATGACTTACTGCATGGCCTTCGGCCTGTAATTGCAGTACGGCACTTTTAATAGCACCATAGGTAGAGCCCCACCCGATCACCAATACTTTTCCTTTTTCAGGACCGCTGTCGATGGTTTGTAATGGGATATTATTGGCAACACCATCTACTTTTGCCTGACGTACATTGATCATGTGCTGGTGGTTCTCCGGCTCATAGTTAATATTTCCGGTGATATCCTGTTTTTCCAGACCACCAATACGATGTTCTAATCCTGGTGTACCCGGTACAGCCCATGGACGCGCCAGTTTTGCATCTCTTCTATATGGCTGGTATTTAGGTTCGTCTTCAGCCAGTTCTTTTTTGAATGTAACAACAATCGGTTTCAGATCCGCTGCATTTGGGAATTTCCATGGTTCGGCACCATTGGCAATATATCCATCACTCAAAATAATTACCGGTGTCATATGTTCAACAGCAATTCTGGCTGCCTCGTAGGCAACTTCAAAACAATCACTTGGGGTAGAAGAGGCAATAATCGGCATCGGACATTCGCCGTTTCTTCCGTAATAAGCCTGCATCAGATCGCTCTGCTCGGTTTTGGTTGGTAATCCGGTTGAAGGTCCGCCGCGCTGTATGTTCACGATCAGCAAAGGAATCTCAAGCATTACTGCCAAGCCCATCGCTTCTGTTTTCAAAGCCATACCCGGACCTGATGTAGATGTGATCCCCAATGATCCGCCATAAGCTGCACCAATGGCTGAAGCAATACCGGCAATCTCATCTTCTGCCTGGAAAGTACGGATGCCAAAATTTTTATACTTACTCAGTTCATGTAAAATATCGGAAGCGGGTGTAATAGGATAGGTTCCCAGGAAAATAGGCAAACCACTTTTTTCACCTGCTGCTATCAATCCCATGGCCAAAGCTTCATTTCCCATGATGCTGCGGTATAAACCGGGTTCCATTTTGGCCTTTGCTACTGTATAACGGGAAGTAAAGGTTTCTGTGGTATCACCGTAATTGTAACCGGCTTGTAATACTTTGATATTACTGTTGAGAATATTCGGTTTTTTACCAAATTTCTCTTTCAGGAATTCTATAGTGGTTTCGAGGCTACGGTTGTACATCCAGTAGATATAGCCTAATACAAACATGTTCTTCGCACGGTCTCTTTCCTTATTTCCCAGTTCAGGGAAATCTTTCAGCGATTCGCGGGTTAGTTTGGTTACATCTATTTTGAAAACCTCATAACTATCTAAGCTACCGTCTTCCAAAGGGTTTACACCGTCGGGATAGTTGGCAAGACGCAGGTTACGTGCATCAAATCCTTCAATATTTACTATGATCTTTCCGCCGGGTTTAATGGCTTTCAGGTTTACTTTCAATGCGGCAGCATTCATCGCCACCAATACATCGGCAATATCTCCCGGGGTAAATACCTTATTGGAAGAAAAATGCAACTGGAAACCACTCACTCCCGGAAGCGTACCGATCGGGGCACGGATCTCGGCCGGAAAATCCGGAAAAGTAGCCAGGTCTATACCCAGCATTGCTGTATTGTTGGTAAACTGCTGACCGGTCAATTGCATACCATCGCCGCTATCACCTGCAAATTTGATTACTACGTCCTGTAAAAGCTCGTCTTTTTTAGCCATCGAAGATTTAATTATGTCCGCGAAGATAAGAATTGACAGCCATCTGAATCACTGATTTTTATCAGTTTAAAAACTTGTTATTTTTTTACCTGAAAAAAGGCCATTTCTGAACTATTCTTCGCCAATGTCTATATTTACGCCCCCAAATGGGGAAGAAGGCTATGAATGCTACTAAAGACAGGTATCAATTAGGAATGATCTGGACAATGTTTTTCGCTTATCTGATCAGTTGTGCGGGGGCTACAGACAGAAAAGCCGGAGCTACACCCGGGAAGCCTTTACAGGTTACCGATAAGTTTGCCCGTACTCCTTTTGTATACGACAGTTCTAAAAAATACATCTACCTCACATTTGATGATGGCCCGCAACATGGTACTACCACTTGCTATCAGCTTTGTAAGGATGAAAAGATCAAAGCCAGTTTTTTTATGGTTGGGCAGCATACATTACAAAAAAGTGATGGCAGGAAGATTGTATCGATGATCCGCGAAAGTTATCCTGATTTTCTGCTGGCTAATCACAGTTTTACACATGCGAATGGTAAATACCTCTATTTTTATCACCATCCCCAGATGGCTATACAGGATTTTCTGCAGGCACAGGATACCTTGCATGTACCTTATAAAATTATCCGGTTGCCCGGCAATCGTTCCTGGGTTAGGGAAGGTGAAGTAAAAGCGACCACCCTGGTAAAACCGGTGGCAGAATTGTTAGACAGTGCCGGTTACAATGTAATAGGTTGGGATGTGGAGTGGCATTTTAACCACAAAAATGCCCGCCCCGTACAAACACCCGCAAAACTTGCGGCAGAAGTAGACAGTGCTTTTGCCAGAAACGATTCGCACAGCCCAAATCATGTGGTTATATTAAGTCATGACAGAATGTTCCAGCGCCCCGGTGATGCCGATTCGCTGGCAAAATTTATCCGCATCCTCAAACAAAACCCACAGTATGTGTTTGAAACAGTGGATCATTATCCGGGGTTGAAGAAGTTGAGGTAGGGAATTTGTGAATGGTGAATGGGCAATGTTGAATGTATATGTAAGGATATTGTCTCCTTTAATTGTTTATTCACCATTGCCCATTCACAAATTTTAGATTTTCCTTAAATACTACACACAATAAACCCCTTATTCTTTACGTATATTTGTACTTAATAAAAATTTAGAATTATGGCAATTTTTAAATCAGGCAATCCTACATTATCACAGAAAATGTTTGATAAGAGCATGCACCTGGAAGCTAATATTCAGGGAACCATGAGTGTGCGGGGTGCCATTAATAAGTTTGGATTTCTAATGCTGATGGTATTGGCAGGCGCTGGTTATAGCTGGCATTTGTTTGAACAAGGTCAGACCGGGCAACTGAATACTTTGATGCTGGTTGGTATTTTTGGCGGATTGATCACCGCAGTGGCTATTTCATTCAAACCCAACTGGGCTGCTTATCTGGCACCTTTGTATGGTTTGCTGGAAGGGTTGTTTATTGGTGCAATTTCTGCGATGTTGAATGAAGCATTTGCTAAAAAATATCCGGGATTAGTAATGCAGGCCGTTGGATTAACTTTTGGTGTAGCCATAGCTATGTTTCTGTTGTATAATTTCCGTGTGATCAAGGCAACAGAGAAATTCAAATCTGTGATCATTGCTTCTACACTGGGTATCGGGATCTTTTATTTTCTCACCATTGTGTTAGGCTGGTTTGGAGTGAATGTTACTTTTATGTACGACAGCAGTATGCTAAGTATTGGTATCAGCCTGTTTGTAGTAGCGATCGCCGCTTTAAACCTGATTCTTGATTTTGATATGATAGAACGAGGCGCAGAAATGGGCGCGCCAAAATTCATGGAATGGTATGGTGCTTTTGCTTTACTGGTAACACTGGTTTGGCTGTACATGGAAATACTTCGTTTATTAAGCAAGTTGGGAAACAACAAGTAACTAACTACATAATGATAGTGAAAGCCATTCCATTTTGGGATGGCTTTTTTTATTTGTGATAGTTTTTGGGGCTTGGCAAATACAAGTAACTTAGTGATTGGGAGAGGTGAGTTGTGAATGGTGAATCGTCAGTCGTCAGTCGTCAGTCGTCAGTCGTCAGTCGTCAGTCGTCAGTCGTCAGTCGTCAGTCGTCAGTATTTTTGCTTTGCAAGATATTCACCATTGCTAATTGCCCATTCACAACTCACGACTGACGTCTCACTACTCACGAAAACTAAAGCTGCCATGTATTTCAACCGACAATATTTTAATAACGAAGAGCTGGTAAATATTTACCGTAACCTTTTGTTGCCGCGCATGATTGAGGAGAAGATGCTGGTGCTTTTGCGTCAGGGAAAGATCAGCAAATGGTTTAGTGGAATTGGACAGGAAGCGATCTCGGTAGGTTGTACACTGGCTTTGCAGGATGATGAATGGATTATGCCTTTGCACAGAAACCTGGGTGTATTTACTTCCAGAAAAATGCCGCTGCATAAATTATTCATGCAATGGCAGGGTAATAAAGATGGCTATAGCAAAGGGCGGGAAAGAAGTTTTCATTTTGGAAGCAAACAACATCATATCTGTGGTATGATCTCACATTTAGGTCCGCAGCTTGCAATCGCAGATGGTGTTGCATTGGCTTATCAACTCAACAAAGAAAAAAAAGTATCCCTTGCCTTTAGCGGTGATGGCGGAACCAGTGAAGGCGATTTTCATGAAGCACTCAATGTTGCCGCAGTATGGAACCTGTCGGTAATTTTTGTGATAGAAAACAATGGTTACGGATTAAGTACACCTGTTAACGAACAATACCGCTGCGAAAGTTTGGTTGATAAAGCCAAAGGCTATGGCATGGAGGGGATTCGTATTGATGGTAATAATGTACTGGAAGTATATGATACCATTCGCGGAATTCGTGATTACTGCATCAATAACCAAAAACCTTACCTGATTGAATGCATGACCTTTCGTATGCGCGGACATGAAGAAGCCAGCGGTACCAAATATGTTCCCAAAGAATTATTTGAAGAATGGGGAAGAAGAGATCCTATCAAAAACTATGAACAGTTTTTGATAGAACAAAATGTGCTAACAGAAATGCAGACAGCTGATATCCGCAATGAGTTAAGAGAATATATAGAACAGGAATTAAAGCAGGCACCGGAGGAAGAAAATTTTGTAGTGGATGAGGGGGAGGAGTTGAAGGATGTTTATGCGGTGCAATCGTCAGTCGTGAGTCGTGAGTCGTCAGTAAGTAATATTGATTTCTCCAATCCGTTACACGCTACCCACGACTCACAACTGACGACTCACGAAAAGCGATTCGTTAACGCAATACAAGACGCCCTCCACCAAAGCCTTCTCCACCATCCCAACCTCATCCTCATGGGTCAGGATATTGCAGAATATGGAGGTGCTTTTAAAATAACAGAAGGACTGGTAGAAGAATTTGG
>CANBSW010000161.1 GCA_947372235.1 Chitinophagaceae bacterium
AAACATAAAGCACCTATGCAGGTAGTTTCAGGCACCGTTGGCAAAGAGAAAGTTCATTTTGAAGCAGTACCCTCGAAACAGGTGCCGGCGGAAATGGATCGTTTTATCAACTGGTTTAATAGTACAGCGCCAGGTGGCATCCATGAAATCAAGAAAGCACCTGTTCGATCAGCTATCGCTCATTTATATTTTGAATCTATTCATCCTTTTGAAGATGGAAATGGGAGAATAGGAAGGGCCATTGCAGAGAAAGCATTATCGCAAACGATTGGCAGACCGGTTATGCTTAGCCTGTCGCAGGTGATTGAAGCAGATAAGAAATCATATTATCATGCATTGGAGAAAGCTCAACGTAAAAATGAGATTACTGAATGGCTGCAATATTTTGCAGGTATTGTATATGAGGCTCAAATAGCTGCTAAAAAATTGATCAGTTTTACGCTACAAAAATCAATGTTTATAGACCGATATAAAGAGCTGTTAAATACGCGGCAACTAAAAGTGATACTCAAAATGCTGGAATCGGCAAATGGTTTTGAAGGCGGAATGTCTGCCAAAAAATATATCTCTATTACAAAAACATCTAAAGCTACAGCCACGCGTGATCTGCAGCAACTTTTAGAAATGGGGGCCTTGATTTCGAAGGGAGGTGGGAGAAGTACAAACTATACTGTCAATTTTTAATAGATTAATAATTTGGCCATATCTAAGGTTATTTGGTTAGAACCGGCGGTAGTCAGGCCGACAAGTAAAAGGAGTATTTCGAAAGAAATGCTCCTTTTTAGTATGATAATATTATCTGTTTACAGGTATGAAATCATCTATTACGTTCCTGAATTTTTTAAAACTCAAACAGATAAACTCTTTGATCAGAAAAATAACAAAGACTTATAAAGTGACTTGTATAATCGTGTTGAGTGAAAATAAAAAAGGGCTTCATTTTACTGAAACCCTTTGTAGTAGTGTGACCGCGTCAGGATTCAAACCTGAAACCCCCTCATCCGTAGTGAGGTACTCTATTCAGTTGAGCTACGCAGCCATTCCCCGTTTGGGGGTGCAAATATAATGGCTAAAAAAGAATCTGCAAAACCAATCCTGCTGATTCTGAGAAATTAATCAATATTATAAATACCGGCAGCAGTTTTTTCAGCCAGTTTTTTTGGTAAAAGCCAAACCAGTGCAGCTCCCAACTTATTAATAAACCCTGTAATGGTCTCTGTTTTCCGTGCAAACATGGCATCTACTGCTATTCTTGCAACAGCTCCTGCTGTCATATTCAATTTTTCTCCGGCTTTCACGGCTTTATCACCCAGATTTGCACGGTTGCCAAAATCGGTGGCGGTTCCGCCCGGACTTACTGCTGTTACGGCGATATTGGATTTACGTAACTCATATTGCAGTCCCCTGCTAAAACTCAGCATGAATGATTTGGTTGCAGCATATACCGTTAATCCCGGTACTGCCTGATAAGCGGCAGAACTCACAATATTTAGGATATAACTTTTGGGATGTTTTTTCAGTTCGGGTATGAGCAGGTTGGTTAATGTAACCGGTGCATACATATTTACCTGCATCATATCGCGGTATTCGTTGGCTGTATAAGTTTCGAACAGGCCGCTCAATCCATATCCTGCATTATTCACCAGAATATTCACTGCAAAACCTTTTTCTGTTATCCAGTTATTTATTTGATCGGGTGCACTGTGGTTACTCAAATCAATGGCTAAAAAATTTGTCTGGATCGAATATTTCACAGAAAGTTCCGTTGCCATCTGTTGTAACAGCGATTCGCTTCTGGCAACCAGTAACAGATTACAGTTTCTTTGTGCCAGTTCTTCTGCAATGGCTTTGCCAATTCCTTTACTGGCTCCGGTTATAAGGGCGTAAGACATACGGGCGGTTTGTATTGAAAAAGGTCAACTGATGTTGACCTTTTTCAAATTATGTTTATTGAGGGTATGGGTATTAGTGGTGAACCTTTCCTGTAAAACGATGATAGAAAGGTGTTTTACTGTTTTCATCTTTTGGTTTGTATTTTCCGGTAACCATTGGAACATACATCACTCGTCTGCGGCTTTCTTCTCCAAATTTAGGAGATTGTTTTACACGGTGCCACAAACGGCCATCATGAACGGAAAGATCGCCGGCATGCATATCAAAACCAACTTCTTTGGCATCGTCGTTATTATCGATAAAGTATTTCTTACCAAATAAAAGTTTCAGCATATTTTGTTTATGAGTGCCCGGTAAAACACGAAGGCCTCCATTTTCAAACGGACATTCATCCAGATGTATACCTACATTCAGCATTGGCATGATTTTCTGACCTAGAAAAAGATCACGGGGAGAATCTGTATGCCAACCCATTTGTGTAAATGTGCTGTTAGGGGTATTGATGTAATTATTGATCACCAGGCCATCTTTCTCATTCTCAGCAATCCTGCCCTCATAGGGGCTCAGGAAGGACATCAAAGATCTGAGTCTTGGATCCTCAAGCAATTGGTGCAATTCATCACTATACAGAGAACTGAAACACAATCTTTGTATCGTTTTATTGCCGTGATCGTCTTTACCAAATTTCAAAGGAATCCCATTCACCTTATCACGGTTTTCTTCCAACCATTGCGATTCCAGGCGTTTGAATTCATTGATATAGACCGCCACCTTTTCTTTGCTGATGAAATTCCTGAAAACTATTACGCCATGCTTCTCAAAAAAGTCCAATTGCTCCGTAGTTACAGTATCTCCCAGCTGAAAATGACTATCCCATTTTTTCATTCTTAACTCTATTGCGTTAATTAGTAGTGTAATGTTAATTAATTATTACAAAATTGTAAACTTGTAACGTATTAAAGCGAGCAAATCTAAGCAATTTCTACAGAGTTTTTACCCGCTTAAAGTATAAGAGGTTAATTTACACCCTTTATTATGAAAAATGACGGTATGGCCATTCGAATTTTAAGTCTTTTTTTAGCTCTATTTACGTTTAAAACCTTGAGTTATGCACAAAATGACAGTTTAAAACCAAAACATCTATTAGTTTTCCCCGTTATTGCCAAATCTATAGAAACGGGCTGGTCATTTGGTGCAGTAGGATCTTTAACGTTCAGGCCTTCGTTACTGGATACCCTCTCTAGAACGTCAAATATGCAGTTGTTATTATTGTACTCTACAAAAAAACAACTGGTAACAGCTATAAACGGGTCTCAATATTTTGATAAGGAAAAGTATATTTTGAATGAGCAATTCTCCTTCAGTTCCTATCCGGATAAATTCTGGGGGCTTGGTTCCAATACATCTGATCTTGCAGAAGAATCCTACAAATTCAAACAATATTATACCTATCTGCACCTTCTGCGTAAAATTGCCCCGGATTTTTTTATTGGGCTTTTGTTTGAAATGCAAAGGGTTTGGGATATCGATTATAAAGCCGGTGGCTTGTTTGACCAGCAAAAGATTGCAGGAACAACCAATTACCATGTGGCAGGATTGGGTTCAAGCATCACATATGATAGAAGAAACAATGCTTTTGCGCCGGATCAAGGATTTTTTGGCCAATTTTCCTTTAATCATTTTGATAAATACCTCGGGTCTGATTATGTGTACACCAATTATGTACTTGATCTGAGAAAATATATTCCCATTGCCAAAAACCAGGTTTTGGCCTTTCAGTTATTCAGTTTTAATAATACCGGTGATGTGCCGATGAGGAGCCTTGCTTCATTTGGAGGTTCAAACCAGATGCGTGGTTATTATGCGGGAAGGTATAAAGATCTGAATCAATTGGTATTTCAGGGAGAATACAGGTTCCCAATCAAAAAGCGTTTCAGCGGTGTAATGTTTGGTGGAACAGGAAATGTAAGTGATAAACTCTCCAACTATACGATCAGAGACCTGCGTTATTCATACGGAGGTGGTTTACGGATTGCACTCAATAAAAAGGAAAGGCTAAATCTGAGAATTGATTATGGGGCAGGGCAGGGGGTAAATAATGGGTTATATCTTCAGATAGGGGAAGCTTTTTAGTATTCCGCAATCCATTTTCCTATCCGGTAGATCACATAGGTGAATGCAATGGCTGCTATTACATCGATGGTATAGTGAATATGTTGTATCAAAACAAAACAGGCAATACTGACCGTAGCCAGCAAACTCACGATCTTTTCGGTACGGTTCTTTAAACAAAGAAATATCAGGAACTGAATAGAAGTATGGCCTGAATAAAAAAGATCTTTTTTAATAAATACCTGTGTACCTCCATAAAAAATACTACTGATAGGATCTTTTAAAGGAATCAATCCTGAAGGAGGTTCCAACGGAACTAAGGAAATACTGAGCATCCTTGAAAGACAGAGTATATTGAATGCCCATATAAAATGAATAAACAGCGATGGATCCTGTGAACATCTGTATAATAAATAAAGCACCATTGGCCAGATGATCACAAATGTTGGAATGGAAACATCAATTGATGGGATTTTCTGTAAAACCCAATCATTTAGAAAAGTTCCCTGTCTTTGCTCAATAATCGTGAAAAAAAAAGGTAAAGATGCTACGATTATCGTAAGAAGAATGGTGCCTACAATGGTTTTTGTCCTAAAGTTTTTATTGCTCCATGCATTTCTCCTGGCTTTTGCTGTAGCCTGATTGGCAGCTTTCCTCTTATCTATCATTCATCAAAAATAAGAACTCCGTGTTTCAGGTGGTAATCAATTTGATAATTGGATTAAATATTTAGTAATGCCACCTAACAAATGCTTCCATGGCAGCATATTTTGTCATTCCCAAAGCCGCATATAAATTGGCGGTATTGCCATTTCTGTCTTCTGCACGTTGCCAGAACTCACGGCTGTCTGATCCCTGAAATGGAACCATGTCTTTTTGTGATTGGTGAATAAATATGCCAAAACGTTTTTTCATTACCTGATCCGGACTCATTGGGATGGCCATTTCAATTTCGGAAATATCCCATTCCTGCCATGCACCTTTGTATAACCAAACCCAGCAATCATTTACCCATGGTTCACCGGCGGCTTTTAAGCGACGCAGGCTTTCAAATACTACTTCAAGGCAAACTTTATGTGTTCCGTGCGGATCGGCCAGATCGCCTGCACAAAAAATCTGGTGGGGTTGCAGTTTTCTTAAAAGCTCCATGGTAATCAATACATCTTCTTCACCCATCGGGTTTTTCTCCACAGCCCCGGTTTCATAAAATGGAAGATTCATGAAATGGCAACGGTCTTCTGTTAACCCTACATATCTACAGGTAGCTTTTGCCTCACAACGCCTGATCAATCCTTTGATAGATCTGATCTCACTGGTGTCCTGCTGGTCTTTTTTCTTTGATGCAATGTATTGTCGGGCAGCGGTAAGTATTTCCTGGCTTTTGTTGTTGTCTATTCCAAACATATCTTCGAAACCAACTGCAAAATCAATAAAGCGGGTTACAAATTCATCTGTAACGGCAATATTGCCGCTTGTCTGATAAGCCACATGCACTTCATGCCCCTGATCGTGGAGGCGCATAAAAGTTCCACCCATACTGATGATATCATCATCTGGGTGAGGGGAGAATATCACACACTTTTTTGGGAATGGGGCGCTTCTTTCCGGATGTTCGGGTAAAACAACATTGGGTTTCCCGCCCGGCCAGCCGGTAATACTATCGCGGAGTAAATAGAAAACCTGGAGGTTTATTTCATAAGCATCCCCTTTTTCAACCAAAAGGTCTGAAAGTCCGTTTTCTAAATAATCATCAGCACTGAGGCTAAGTACGGTTTTATTAATTTTCAATGCCGTATGAATAACGGCACGCTTGATCATTTGTGGCGTCCATGTACAATCTCCTGTTAGCCAGGGTGATTTTATTCGGGTTAATTCATTCGAGGCGGGCTCATCAATAATAAAAGTACAATCATTGTGTTGCTGAAGAATGCTGGCTGGTATCTGTTCGGTAACATTTCCCTCTACCGATTTCGCAACAATGGCTGCTTTTTGTCCCCAGCCCATCAATAATATCTTTTTACTTTTCAAGATATTGCTGATACCCATGGTAAGTGCCAATCTGGGCACTTTAGAGATATTGTGAAATTCGTAAGTATTGGCTATCCGGGTTGTATTATCCAGATTAACCAGTCTTGTTTTTGAATAAATGCTGGAGCCGGGCTCGTTAAAACCAATATGCCCATTTAATCCAATACCCAATAACTGCAGGTCAACGCCACCCGTTTCTTCCATTTCCTGTTCGTATTCGGCACAATATTTTTTAATCTCTTCTTTGGGCCAATTGCCGTTTGGAAGGTGGATATTAGCAGGATCAATATCTATATGATTGAAAAGATGCCGGTGCATAAAACTCCAGTAACTCTGGAAAGCATCCCTATCAATCGGATAATATTCATCCAGATTAAAGGTTATCACATTCCTGAAACTCAAACCTTCTTCACGATGCATTCGAACAAGTTCTGCATACAAATGTATCGGGGTAGATCCGGTAGCCATTCCTAATATACAGGGTAGATCCGCAGCCTGTTTTTCACGAATCAAAGCGGCTATTTCCTGTGCAACAAAATGAGAACCGGTTTTGGCACTGGAGAATATTCTTACCGGAATTTTTTCAAAGGAATCTACCATATTCATGATGATTTGAATTTGTACAAAACTAAAGCCTCTTTTGTTAAATCATGCAAAATATTGCATCGAATCTGGTTAATCCTGCAAATATGCGCAAACGGTTGCGCTTACTTATTAGCCGGATCAAAAAAGGCTTTACTATAGGTTACACCCCACCATTCGTATCTTTTCATATCTATCAACATTCTTTTTTCGTAATCTGCCCAGTTTCGTGCTTCTTTTGTGCTCCATAAAACCTCGCTCAAAGCACTCATTCTTGGAAAGATCATATATTCTACTTTTGAGGGATTACTCATGTATTCTGTCCAAACATTGGCCTGGGCACCTAATACGTATTTGCTATCATCAGCCGTCATTTCTGCCGGAACAGGTTCGTAACCATATACTTTTTGTACAGTGGTATATCCGCCAATGGTTACTGAATCTTCATTTTTGGTTTGCGAATGGTCAAAATAAACCCAGGCACCGGGTGTCATGATTACATTGTGTTTTTGCTTTGCTGCTTCAATACCCCCTTTTTCTCCGCGCCAGCTCATAACAGTGGCATTAGGAGCTAAGCCTCCTTCAAGAATCTCATCCCAGCCAATGATCTGTCGTCCTTTACTATTCAGGTATTTTTCTATTCTTTGAATAAAATAACTCTGCAGGCCATGTTCATCTTTCAGGTCATTTTCTTTAATGAGTTTCTGACAGAAGTCTGAACGTTTCCAACTGTCTTTAGGGCACTCATCTCCGCCAATATGGATGTATTTTGAAGGGAATAACTGTAACACTTCATCGAGTACATTCTGAAGGAAGGTAAAAGTGTATTCACTCGGACTAAATACATCCGGATAAACACCCCAACTCTGTTGTACCTGTTTGCCGGTACTGTCGCCATTCCAAACAACTTTTGGCAAGTGTTTGGTAGGCTCTTCAGGAAAGCAGCTTAGCTGTGGATAAGCTGCAATCGCCGCAGAAGCATGGCCAGGCATTTCAATTTCAGGTATCACAGTGATAAAGCGATCAGTTGCGTATTTTACAATATCCTTTACCTGTTCCTGGGTATAAAATCCACCTTCTTTTGTATTGTCGTTTCCGGTTCCGGGGTGGTGACCAATGATGGTGCCATTTCTAAAAGCACCCACTTCCGTAAGCTTAGGGTATTTTTTGATCTCGATGCGCCATCCCTGGTCCTCAGTTAAATGCCAGTGAAAAGTATTCATTTTGTATAGTGCAATGAAGTCAATGTATTTTTTTATGAATTCGACCGGTAAGAAATGACGGCCTACATCCAGATGCATTCCTCGATAGGCGAAACGTGGTTTATCCTCCACTTCCATACATGGGATGATAAGATTTTGCTTTTTCTCAAGTGGCAATAATTGTATTAGGGATTGAACCCCGTAAAAAGTACCTACTGAATTATCTCCGCCAATCGAAACAGAAGATCTGTCTATCACCATTGTATACGCTCCCGGAATAGGATTACCAATTCTTTCAAGATCTAAACGGATCAGGTTGGTCTTATTTCTCAACCCACCATTTCTGATGATCTGTAATTTGAATCCATAAAATTTTTGCAGATAATCATTCAGAAAGGAAGCAGTTTTTTCGAGACTGGTTTCTTCCAGAATAATCTGAGTTGCGGGAGTAATGCTGAAATTACCATCCATTTTTATTGTTCTGAATGGTTTTGGAGTGATACTGATCTCCTGGGATTTCACAAATACTGCGAATAAAAGGGAAAGGGCAAGTAATCTTTTTTTCATTTGTCTGTTATTATACTTTCAAAAACTGATTGTTGGGCAAGGTATTTTTTATTGATAACCAATGCCGAAAATAAAAAAGATTCCTGTTGTTACAGGAATCTTTTTATTAAGGTCATTACTTAAATAGATTAATCAACTTTTGTTAACTTGATAATATTGGTTGGAAGATGCAGATCTACCGGTGTGCTACCGGTATTTACTACCACATCGCCATGGTTGATAAAGCCTCTTTCTTTTAAGATCTGGATCTGATCGTAAATGATATCATCCAAACTATCTTCTTCTGCATAATAGAAAGCTCTTACTCCCCAACTCAGACTTAACTGATTTACCAATGTTCTTTCTTTAGTAAAAATATACAAAGGTGAATAAGGGCGATAGCTGCTTAGCATGAATGCGGTATAGCCGGTTTGCGTCATACCTATTAAAGCCTTCGCTTCCACATCGTCAGAAATTTTACAGGCATTGTAACACATGGCATCACTATGAAAGGAAGGGGAGTGGGGTTGAGGTTTCAAGTCTTCTTCCCGATTATAACGGTATTCTTTCTTTTCCACTTCTGCGATGATCTTGCGCATGGTTTCTACAACCAGTGTAGGGTGTTGTCCGGTAGCTGTTTCTCCGCTAAGCATTACTGCATCCGCACCTTCGAGTACTGCATTGGCAACGTCGGTGATCTCGCTTCTGTTTGGTTTAACACGGTCGATCATGCTTTCCATCATTTGTGTTGCCACAATAACAGGCTTTGCACGGTGGATACATTTACGGATCAATTCTTTCTGGATCAACGGAATCTGCTCTACCGGTAATTCAACTCCCAGGTCTCCGCGTGCAACCATAATTCCATCACTTTCCAAAATGATATCACGGATGTTGACTAAAGCTTCCGGTTTTTCTATTTTGGCGATGATCTTTGTTTTGCTTTTTTTCTCCTGCAGTTTACTTCTTAGTATTACGATGTCTTTAACGCTTCTTACAAAACTCAAAGCCACCCAGTCTAATTGTTGTTCGATGATGAATTCAAGATCAATCAGATCTTTATCGGTTAATGCCGGTAACGATATTTTAGTATCAGGCAGATTGATCCCTTTTTTGGAAGAAAGGATACCACCTAAAGTAACAGTAACTTTTAC
>CANBSW010000162.1 GCA_947372235.1 Chitinophagaceae bacterium
AAAGATGCGGATGCTGAAAGAGTTGCTATTACAGGTGGTTCAGGTGCCGGAAGTCATACAGTGTTAATGACAGCAATTGATGATCGCATTAAAGTATCCGCTCCCGTTGTTGCCATCAGTTCTTATTTCTATGGAGGATGTCCTTGCGAAAGTGGAATGCCTATTCATGATTGTGGTGGTAGAACAGATAATGTAGAAATCGCTGCAATGGCCGCACCAAGGCCACAATTATTGGTAAGTGATGGTGGCGACTGGACAGATAAAACTCCCGAACACGATTTTCCTTATCTGCAAAAAATGTATGGTCTGTATGGCAAAACAGCCAATGTAGAAAATGTACACCTGCCAAATGATAAGCATGATTTTGGGATCACCAAAAGAACACCGGTATACAAATTCATGGCCAAACAATTAGGACTCAATCTGGCTGCCATCCAGGATGCAAAAGGAAATATTGACGAATCAAAGATCACAATCGAAAAAGAAGAAGCCATGTATGTATTTGGCGATAAGGGCGAAAAACTACCTGTCAATGCCATCAAAGGTTTTGCGAACCTGGAGAAAGTATTTTATCAATCAAACAAAAAGTAAATCCATACCATGCAATCCCTCATAAAAAAAATTATTTGTTTATTTCTTGTTGCCGGTGTTTTACAAACTGTATCATTTGCGCAATCATCCCAACGATATAAAATAGGATTGATCGATCTGATGTTATTAAAGCGGCAAAAACTGGGTGCGATTCCTTTAACAAAGCAGATCGGTGCAGATGGACTGGAAGTTGATATGGGCGGATTAGGCACAAGGCCAACATTCGATAACCAATTACTTACAGATTCTGTTCGCAAACAATTTATTGATAAAGCGAAAGAACTCAATCTCGAAATATTCTCATTGGCCATGACAGGCTATTACGCACAATCCTTTTGCGGCAGAACAGAATATGTGAAATCAATTGAAGATTGTATTGCTACCATGAAATTAATGAATGTAAAAACGGCGTTTCTTCCTCTAGGTGTGCAGTGCGATCTGAGAAAAAACCCTGAAGTAAGGGATTCTGTGGTGGCAAGATTAAAAATAGCAGGTAAAATGGCCAAAGAGGCAGGAGTGGTTATTGGCATTGAAACAGCACTGTCTGCAAAAGAAGAAGTGACTTTATTGAAAGAAATCGGTTCAAAAAATATCCAGATCTATTTCAATTTCTCGAACCCGTTAAAGGAGGGGAGAGACCTCATCAATGAATTGGAAATTTTAGGGAAAGACAGGATTTGTATGATCCATTGCACCAACAAAGATTCTGTATGGCTGCAAAATGATTCGCAGATAGACCTGAGAAAGGTGAAACAGACTTTAGATAAAATGAAATGGAGCGGTTGGCTGGTTATTGAAAGAAGTCGTGACGCTACTAAACCCAAAGATGTAAAAGGGAATTACGGTGCGAATACTGCTTATCTGAAATCAATCTTTCAGACTGGGTTATAAATAGGCCTAAAATCACGTGAAATAGTAAAATATTCCATCATTATAGAAGATACGTACATGGTTTTAGCGGGTTGGCAGCCCTATATTTAACTTTTACTTCTTGCCTTAAAAGCCGGGTAAAAAAATGCCATAGAAAAATGAAACGATTGCGTACACTTATTCTTATCTGTATTGCCTGCACAATGTGTACCAGTTCCTGGTGCCAGCTATTTGTGTCGCCGGGTGGTTCAGATCTGGCTACAGGTACGGAATCCGCGCCATTTGCCACTGTGAGCAAAGCTTTGCGTCAGGCAAGAGAGCTTAGAAGGTTACAGGATCCCCTCGTTAAAAATGGCATTCATATCTTGTTAAAAACAGGATCTTATCAATTAGATGAACCCATCTATATACGACCTGAAGACGCCGGAACCAAAGAATCACCCACATTTATTGAAGCAGCACCTGATGCAAAACCGGTCATTTCCGGTGGAATACCTGTTACCGGTTGGCATAAAGTAATATCGTCCATCAACGGCTTACCGGCAAAAGCGAATGGAAGGGTTTGGGTTGCGGATATTCCTTTTGTGGCTGGAAGTAAATACAACTTTAGACAATTGTGGATTAACGGCTTGAAAGCAACAAGGGCAAAAACCGAAATCAGCCGGATACTTAACTGGAATAAAAAAAACGGCACCTGCTGGATCCCTACTCCTAAGAACGGTTCACTGAAAAATGTTGCCGGTCTTGAAATGTTTATTCACCAATGGTGGGAGATCGCCAATCTTCGCATCAAAACATTTGAAGTGCATGGCGATAGTACCCTGCTTTCATTTCAGCAACCCGAAGCCAAAGTGCAGAATGAACATCCCTGGCCCGCTCCATGGATCTCAAAGGAAACCGGTAATTCTGCTTTTTATCTTAGCAATGCCATTCAGTTTCTGGATGAGCCGGGCGAATGGTACCTGGATCTTAATAACCACAAACTATATTACTGGCCAAAAAGCGGAGAAGATCTTTTACATGCGGATGTGATTGCTTCTCATCTTGAAACACTGATCTCCATTGAAGGATCTGTTGACAGGCCTGTTTCAAATATCCGGGTTACAGGAATTGCTTTTCAATATACGGGATGGCTTCGCCCGTCTGAGCAGGGGCATGTGCCGCACCAGTTGGGTATGTATATGCTTGAATCGTACAAATTGAAAATACATGGTACACCAGCCAATAAAAATTTAGACAATCAAACTTGGGTAGGAAGATCGCCTGCAGCCGTATCTGTTGCTTATGCTGATCATGTGGATTTCGAGAATTGTATTTTTCAGCACCTCGCTTTTTCAGGCCTTGATTATGGAAAAGGAACGATTGATAATACGATAAAAGGGAATCTCTTTACAGATATTGGAGGAAATGGGATAGTGGCCGGATTATTTTCAGAACAATCATCAGAGATTCACTTGCCCTATCAACCGACTAATGAAAAAGAGATCTGTAGCAATCTTGAAATCACCAATAACCTGATCACCAATGTTACCAATGAAGACTGGGGCTGTGCCGGTATTGCTGCGGGCTATGTTCGTAACGCAGCCATCCATCATAACGAAATTTCGGAAGTAAATTATACAGGGATCAGTTTGGGTTGGGGTTGGACGGCGAATACAAATGCCATGAGGAATAACCATGTATTTGCCAATAAGATCCATCATTATGCAAAACAGATGTATGATGTTGGGGCGATCTATTCTCAATCCGCTCAACCGGGTACAGTGATCGAATTAAACTATATTGACAGTATTTACAAAGCTCCATATGCACATCTTCCTTCACATTGGTTTTATCTCTATACCGATGAAGGTTCTTCCTTTATCACAGTAAAAAATAACTGGACACCTTCTACTAAATTTTTACAGAATGCCAACGGGCCGGGTAATGTATGGGAAAATAATGGCCCACAGGTTTCGAAAAATATAAAGATGAGTGCCGGAATTCAACCGCCTTATCAATCATTACTGAAAGAAAAAAAATCAACTGATAAAGATTATGCCATTAATAAAGAACAACCCGTGATTATTGAATTGATTACTGATGCAAATACAATTAACATAGAAAATTTAAAGCAGGTACTTGCTAAAAATAATGTTTCGGAAGAGGCTGTATATCAATGGCAAAACCATTATGTGATATTTGATAAAGTACAGGATGTATTTGTATTACAGGGAAAATTACAATCGGCATTTCCAACAGTGCAAATTAAAACGTATAACGACCTGTTTTATGAATTTAACCGCGACCACTGCGGAGATACTTCAAAAACAAGAAAATGGAATCACACCATATTAACTGCTAATCTGGTTGCTGATCCCAAACTGCAAAAAGAATACCTGCAATACCATGCCACACAATTTGAAAAATGGCCGGAAGTGTCAAATGGTTTTTGCAATGCATCATTTCAACAATTGTTATTATTCAGGAATGGAAGACAATTGATGCTGGTGATCAGTATTCCTGAGAATGAAACACTGGATCATCTTAACCCAAAAACAGTTGAGAATAATCCGAGGGTAAATGATTGGAATGCATTGATGAAAAAATATCAGGAAGGTATTACAGGTACTAAGAATGGCGAGGTATGGGTGTTATTGGAAAAGTTGAATACAAAAAAATAAATTGATTCATAGATAAATTAACAAGTCATGTTAACATTAGGGATTTTAGGATTGGGTGAAGGAAGAAGCAGTATGTCCGCCGCTTTGGAAAGCAACAGATGGGTACTGAAAATGATCTGCGATAAGAATCTTGCATTATGTCAGCAACGTGCAGACGAATTCAGGATGTACGATTACACAACTGATTATCAGGAAATGCTGGATGATCAAAGTATTGATGTGATTGCCATCTACACACCTGATCATTTGCATGGATTGCATATGAAAATGGCATTGGAGCATAATAAACATGTGGTTTGTACCAAGCCTTTGTTGGACGATCTCTCTCTTGCAAAAGAACTGATACAACTACAAAAGAAAACAGGTAAAAAAATATTTGTAGGACAAAGCTCCCGTTTTTTTGAACCCATGAAACGCCAGCGTACCGATTTTGAAGAAGGTGTGATTGGTGAATTGATCACAGTGGAAGCCTATTACCATGCAGACCATCGCTGGTTCCTTGGCAAAGGCTGGTCATTGGAAGATAAATTCAAATGGTTATACGGTGGCCTTAGTCACCCGGTTGATCTGGTGCGTTGGTACTTACCTGATATTGAAGAAGTAATGGGTTATGGCATGCTGAGCTCTAATGGTGTAAAAGCAGGATTGAAAAATGAAGACACCATGCATTTTATTTGTAAAGCTGCTGATGGAAGACTGGCAAGGATCAGTGGTGCCTATACAGGCCCTGTACAACCCGTGATCAGGGATAGTGCGATGAGTTGTATCTTACGGGGAACAGAAGGATGCAGTCAGGCAGATTATATGGACCTGCGTTATGCCGTTACCACCAATACCGGCGAAGAAAAACTCATCACCTGGGAACATAAATTAAATAATTATTTCCGATTTGAAGGTAAAAGCCACCATGCCGGTGAATACCAGAATTACCTGGAATATTTTGCAGATTCTATTGAGCAGGGCTTTACTGCATATCCCGATTTGCTGGAAGGTATCGGTACCATTGCATTGCTCGAAGCCATGGACAGAAGTATGCAAACCGGTATGCCTGTTAAGGTAAAAGACATATTGGAAGAATTTGGTTTGAATGATTACCAGAGTGAACCTGCGGCTGTTCTATCTGCATAGATTTTAATACTGTGGTTTAAAGAGCAAGAGGCTTAACTTGGTAACCATGAATAACATGTTGGCGATTGGAAATGAATAATATCGGATATGTGAAAAATGAAAACCGTGATCTTAGTGTGATGGATGAATAATTTCTAATCAGTCCCTTTGGACGCGGCCCAACGACCTTGAGCGACAAAAAAACTTCGAATAAGAGAGTTTTTTAATTTTTAATAGCACAACGAGTTATGAATAGTATCATACATAACCTTACTCTACTTGATTATATTATCATCGTGTTATACCTGGTGATATTACTTGTTATAGGCTATAAAGCAAGTTTTGGCAGAAAGAAAAAAGACGAAACACTTTTTCTTGCCGGCAATTCTCTCACCTGGAGCAGTATCGGTTTAAATATGTGGGGCACCAATGTTGGGCCTTCCATGTTATTGGCTTTTGCCAGTATTGGTTACAGCACCGGAATTGTAGCAGGCAATTTTGAATGGTATGCTTTTGTTTTTTTAATGTTACTGGCATTGGTATTTGCTCCGCGATATATTGCGGCTAAAGTAACCACGATGCCCGAATTTATGGGCAATCGTTATGGCGATTCTACACGAACCATTCTGGCATGGTATGCACTGATTAAAATGCTGATCTCCTGGTTATCATTGGGCTTATTTGCCGGAGGATTTCTGGTAAGACAGATCCTTGGCATTCCCATGGGACAATCTATTATCGTATTGGTTTCTTTTGCCGGATTGTTTGCATTCGCAGGCGGATTACGTGCAATAGCCAAAGTGAATGTATTTCAAATGATCTTATTGATCGCAGTTTCACTCGCTTTATCTATTACTGGAATTATTAAAGTAGGGGGCATCAGTGCCTTGTATCATAAAGTGCCACCCGATTTTTGGAATTTATTACATCCTGCCAGTGATACAAAATATCCATGGTATGCAATAATGCTGGGTTATCCCGTTGCAGCAGTAGCCTTTTTCTGTACAGATCAGGCAATGGTGCAATCGGTGTTGGGTGCAAAAAATTTAGAGCAGGGACAATTGGGTGTGAATTTTATCGGGTGGTTAAAGATATTGGCACTTCCCTTATTCATAGTACCCGGAATTGTTTGTGCGATTTTATATCCGGGATTGAAAGATCCCAATGAAGCCTATATGACGATCGTTACCAATCTTTTTCCGCCGGGTATGAATGGGTTGGTCATCGTTGTATTGATCGCAGTATTGGTAGGGACTATCGGTTCATCTCTCAACTCATTAAGTACAGTGTTCACGATGGATCTGTATGTTAAAAAGATCAATCCTAATGCCACCAATCAGCAGATCATCCGTATGGGAAGGATTACGGTGATTGCAGGTTGTATTTTTGCAACAGGGGTTGCTCTGGCAATCGATAATATCAAAGGGTTAAATCTGTTTGATATTTTTCAATCTGTACTTGGTTTTATTGCACCTCCATTATCCGTTGTATTCCTTTTATCTGTTTTCTGGAAACGAACCACACGTAAAGCTGTCAATCTAATTTTATCAGTTGGCTCAGCTTTTAGTCTTGGCGTTGGTGTATTATATCTCTGGATATTAACGCCGGATAAATATCATTTCTGGCCACATTATCTCGTGTTATCATTTTTAATTTTTGCGGTACTGTTAGTTGTGGCAGTGATTACAACTTTATTGGATAGATCACCTGTTACCAATATTCATGCTGAGTCTGATCTGAATAGCCTTCCTCCTACATCAAAACGCGTAAAAATATTATGGGCCGTATTGGGAGTTATTATGGTTTGCCTTTACATCTTCTTTAACGGACATTAATGTAACAGATACATGAAACAAAAAAATAACTTTTTAATTTTGATCTTTGTTCTTGCCTCTTTAACATCGCAAGCTCAAAAAGCAACCTGGATCTGGTATCCTGGCGATTATGAGATCTGGCTAAGTAACCAGATGCAAAACCGCCGTACCGACAGAGGAACTTTTTTTCCTGTGTTCTGGAAAGTAGACAGTCATTACGTATTGATCGATTTTCATAAAGAATTTACACTTACTCAACCCGAAGAAGTGTCCATTTATGCGGAAGGAAAGTACAATGTAAAATTAGATGGGCAACCCTTTGAAGGAACTCCTAAAACCATAACCGTTCCTGCTGGTAAACATAAGATCAATGTGAAAGTTTTCTGTCAGGAAAATGTGCCGGCAATCTATGTAAAGGGAAAAACGGTCACATCAGATAATACATGGCTCGTAACTTTTGAAGACAAAGAATGGATTGATGAAACCGGCAAAACATCTGATATCACTGCCACAAAATGGTTGCAGGCGGGTAGCTGGAATTTTAATGATGCTGCCAAACCACCGTCAACATTCAAACTGCCGGTTATTCCGATGAAACCTGCAGCTGTTGAAAAAACACAAAACAATCGGTTGATCGATTTTGGAAAAGAAACTTTTGGATTTATAAAACTGCACGGCATCAAAGGAAAAGGGAATATCAATCTCTATTATGGAGAAAGTAAGAATGAAGCATTGAGCGAGAAAGGGGCAGTTACGATTGATAAATTACAGATTGCATCTGCAGCAAAAAAAGATTCTGTAATGCCTTTGTCAAAAGCCTTTCGTTATGTGAACATGGTAACCGAAGGAACCATTACAGTTGATTCTGTTTCTATGTTGTATGAATATGCTGATGTTAAGAAAAGAGGCGGTTTTCGTTGTTCTGATAATGAGATCAACCGAATCTATGATGTGGCAGAATACACTTTCCATTTAAATACCCGTGAGTTCTTTATTGATGGTATTAAACGCGACAGATGGGTTTGGAGTGGGGATGCGTACCAGAGTTATCTCATGAATTACTATTTGTATTTTGATAAAGAAACTGTTTCCAGAACCATGCTGGCATTGCGTGGCAAAGATCCGGTAACGGGCCATATCAATACCATCATGGATTATACATTTTATTGGTTTTTGGGGATCTATGACTATTATTTGTATACCGGAGATAAAACTTTCATCACCCAATTCTATCCCCGGATGCAAAGCCTGATGGAATATTGTTTGGGCAGAAGAAACAAAGATGGTTTGATGGAAGGTATGTCCGGCGACTGGATCTTCATCGACTGGGCAGACAAACTCAGTAAAAAAGGAGAAGTAAGTTTTGAACAATTATTACTTTGCCGAAGCATGGAAACCATGGCGCTTTGTGCAGCTATCGCTAATGAAAAATCGGATGTAACAAAATACAAACAACTTGCATCAGAATTGAAATCAAAATTATTCTCAATTTATTGGAATGAAAATAAACAGGCATTGGTACACAGCAGGGTAGATGGAAAGCAAACCGAAAATGTTACCCGATATGCAAATATGTTCTCCATCTTCTTTAACTACTTTACGCCACAACAGAAAGACGCCGTTAAAAAATCTGTGTTGTTAAATAATAACATACAAAAGATCACTACACCGTATATGCGTTTCTATGAACTGGAAGCCTTATGTGCCATGGGTGAACAATCATATGTTTTAAAAGAAATGAAAGATTATTGGGGTGGTATGTTGCAACTGGGCGCTACCAGTTTTTGGGAAGAATATAATCCAACCAAAAAAGGTGCAGAACATTATGCGATGTATGGTAGAGAATTTGGGAAAAGCCTTTGCCATGCATGGGGTGCCAGCCCGATTTATTTGCTGGGTAAATATTATCTGGGGGTTAGTCCTACAACACCCGGCTATGAAACATATTCCATTCAACCATCTTTAGGTGGTTTGGAATGGATGGAAGGAAAAGTGCCAACACCAGCAGGTGATATTGAAGTGTATTGCAATAAAAAAGAAATTAAAATCACATCTCCAGTTGGAACAGGAATACTGATTGTGAAAAGCAAAGTGAAGCCAACAGGTGCCGAATCTGTTTTGAAAATGGAGAATGTGTATGAAATTAAAATAGAACATGGTAAGGGTTATAAAATAGGTTACGAAGCATTATAAAAACGCTCTGCGAAACCTCAGCGCCCTCTGCGGCTCTGCGGTGAATAACTGTTTCGTATTTTGAGATGGTTATTATTTGAAGAGTTTTTTCACCGCAGAGGCGGGGAGAAACAGAGTTAGCGCGGAGGAGGAAACTAAAATATGAGGAAGTTTTTTTTTATATTATTAATATCATCAATCACAGTCA
>CANBSW010000163.1 GCA_947372235.1 Chitinophagaceae bacterium
AATGCATTTTTATAATTCTTATCCAGTTTGGTTTGATAAAAAAAATCTGCAATACGTAAAGTAGGTTCAGCTTTCAACATTACTTCGCGATGGATGCCACTTAAACGCCAGCCGTCTTGGTCTTCGAGAAAACTACCATCACTCCAACGAATCACCCAAACAGAAATAATGTTTTCACCTTTTTTCAAATAAGGAGTGATATTAAATTCAGAAGATAAAAAACTATCTTCCGCATAACCTACAAATTTTCCATTAAGCCAAACTTTATAGGCAGAACCTACACCTCCAAAGTGTAGTGTAATATTCATATTGCTCCATGATTCAGGAATGGAGAATGATCTCTGGTAGCAACCCACTCCGTTATAATCTTTGGGAGGATGCGGAGGATTTACCGGACGAAACGGATATACTGCACTTTTATAAATAGGTTTATCATATCCCTGCATTTCCCAGGTGGAGGGAACAGGGATTTTTTTCCATCCGCTAACAACGGATTGATAAAAATCTTTAGGGGCATCTTCAGGTTTTAATGCAAACGAAAAATCCCAATTGCCATTCAAACTCATGTAGCGACTGGTTCTTTCGCGATCTCCAGTTAATGCATCTTCTATGTTTGTAAAGGAATACGAAGTTGCTCTTGAAGCTTCTCTGTTAATACCACTCACCAGTGGGTCTTCCCAAGGTTCGGTTTGATAGATCCCGGGAATCACAGGAATAGCAGCAGGTGTTTTATCAACCAGTTGCGCCTGACAAAAATCAGTGATCAGTATTAAAAAAAATAAAATCTTCTTCATCAATATTGTTTGGCAGTATGTTACCTGCATTTGTTTTTCATAGCAGCCCAATTGCGTCGCACACTTGTACTACGAGCCATATAATCAGCAAAGAGATCTTTACTTTTTATTGATCATGGCAATTTCAATACAAGCCTGCATAAACGGTCCAATAGCTTTCAGGTCATCATCACGTTTGGGTTCATTTACATAATACTCATAGGTTCCATCCCGGTAAGGAGTTCCGCCGAGCCCGGCGCCTGAAACAGCTTTAGTATAATGTATTCCACCTTTTGCATCTTTCTCTACAAATTCTTTGATCATCCCATCATATCCTTTTAATACAGCAGGTAAAAAACTTTTAGAGAGATAACCCATGCGGATACTTTTTGCAAACGCATAAACGAACATTGCCGTTCCGGATGATTCCAGGTAGTTACCGCTTTGATTGGCTTTATTAGTGATCTGCCACCAAGCACCTGATTTTGTATCCTGGTATTTTACTAAAGCGGGCACCAGCCGATTCAAGATCTGTATCAATTCATTTCGACGGGGATAATTTGCCGGAATATAATCCAGCACATCCACTAAACCCATCAGATACCAGCCCATGGCCCTGTTCCAAAATTCGGGCGATTGACCGGTTTTGGGATTGGCCCATTTTTGCAGATGGCTTTCATCCCATCCATGATACAATAATCCTGTAGTGGAATCGCGGCTGTATTTTTCCATCCAAACAAACTGATTAATAATATCAGTAAAATCTGAATTGGTTTTTGCAGATGCTACATAAGCTGCATAGAAAGGTGCTGCCATATATAAACCATCAAGCCACATTTGTGTGGGATATTTTAATTTATGCCAAAAGCCCCCTGTTTTATTTCGGGGTTGCCATGCCAGTTGTTTACGAAGCAGCGATGCGGCTTTTTTATATTTTTCTTCTTTATACACATCATACAAAAACAATAACTGCCGGCCTGCGGGAATATTGTCGAAATTATATTCATCTATCAAATAGGTGCGGATATTTCCATCAGCCGTAATAAAATGATCGATGACCTTTTTTGTGTAAAGAATATATTTTTCTTCATGTGTGGTTTTCCATAAACGTTCAAATCCCATCAGTACTACACTCATTTCATAATTCCAAACAGCAGGTCGATTTAATTGTGCCTGCTCTGCCGTTTCTCCTGGCCTGATCTGGTTATCCTGAATGAGGTGGTTCAGAAATTTCTTTACTACCATCGAATCCGGATAGGTATTCATTACAGTAGCTGCAATACCATTTGCATATTCCAGCTGTGCATGGGTTGTTCCATACAAAACAAGTAAACAAAAGATGGCTATGATTCTTTTCATTAGTTTTATTTTTTTAATAAGTCCGGACTGAGATCATTCACCGGTTTCTTTCTCCAGTAATTGGCCAATATTGATCCGGAAATATTCATCCATGGACTAAACACAGCCGCAGGTAATCCAACCGTACCAAGTTTTCCCATACTACCGGCAAGACCACTGGCCATCCCCCCATTCTGTAAACCTACTTCAAAAGCAACAGTGCGGGCAGAGTTTTTATCTAATTTAAATAACCTACTCAGCCAATATCCAAAAAAATAACCGGCTGCATTATGGATCACAGAGGCAAGGAATAAAAGACCACCTACTTTAAGCAGATTATCTCTACCAGCTGCAGTTGTAACGGTTGTGAAATAAATAATACCTACCATAGAAAGATAAGGCATCCATGCGTCGAGCCTGGCAAATCGGCCAGACAAATTATGATAGATAACACCCACAACAACTGCACCTGTGAGAAAAGAAAAAATCTCTAACGATTGCATGGCTGAAACCGAAAAATTACTCAATTCAAAAAAATGCCATAAACCAAATGGCAATGCGATCAGCCAAACTGTACAAAAAACAAAAAATATTTTAACCTTATTCCAATTCTGTGTGGATGCTGTTTTTAAATAATCGTGCAATAATGCAACACTAATGGGTATCAGTACTATTTTGATGATCTCCATCATCATATTAATAAATTTGACTTCTATTAAAGTACCGGCAAGCAGTTTCATTAATAATGGAGTAAGAAATGGGGCTGCCATCGTAGCCATTGCAGTAACCACCACAGATAAAACCAGATTAGCTTTTGCGATATATACCATTACATTACTGGCGAGTCCACTGCTGCAGCTTCCGATCAGAATAATACCTGCAGCGATCTCTGGTTCGAAATGAAATATTTTAGTGAGTAATAATCCCATTAAAGGCATTACAGAAAAATGACAAAGCAACCCAATTGCAACACCTTTGCCGGTTGATGCGAGTCCGGAAAAATCTTTCAGACTCATTTGTACACCCATACCAAACATCACCAATTGAATAACTACCAGTATCAACCATTTATTTCTCAGATCGAAAGATCCAATTTTTGTAAATGCCGCAGGGTATAACATACCTGCTACTACAGCAACAATGATCCAGGCTGTATATTGATAAGATTTTAAAAAATCAATTGATCCTATTCCAAGTGTAAGTCCGATCGCTGTTACCAATGCAGCGGGCTTCCATAAAGATTCATTATGCATACATAAACCTATCAGCAATGCCATTGCAGCAAGTAATCCAACTACTAAACCTGTTTGATAGATCTTTTTCATGAAATGATTATAAAATTTCTGCGAGGTATTGTATGGCGATCGTTGGACTGGCCAGTATCGGAATTTGTTTATCTGATTCGTCTAAAGTATCCACCACTCTTGCCATGGATGCCTGTGCCAATAAAACCACATCTACTTTTTTCACCAGTTCTTTTAAAGCAGCGGCAACCATTGCATCATGCTTGGCAGCATCGCCACTCATCAATGCTTCAAAAGCACCTTCGCATAATACTGCGGTGATCTCAACTTGTTTACCAGCATGGATCGCTCTGCGACTAACCAGATCTTTTGTGGGAGCCAATGTTGTGGGTAATGTAGCAATCACTCCTATCCTGCTTCCGGTTGCAACGGCTTTATCTGCCATTGGCTGATCAACTCTCAGCACCGGAACCTTTGTTAAGGCAGCCGCCGCTTCAACTGCAGCACCAATAGAGGAACAGGTAAATAAAATAAAATCCGCTCCCGCTATTTCAGCTGATCCGGCATAATCCACTACTCTTCTTGCAGTAGTAGGTGTTAGTTCGCCACAGGCGATTACATTTTTGATCAGGCTGTCGTCTACTATATTGAATGTTTTTACATTAGGCAAATATCGGTTGCATAATTCCTGGAACACAGGTACCAGTGTTGCTGATGTGTGAACCAATCCTAAAGTTTTTTGTGACATATTTTAATTCGTTTATTTATTTGAAAATTGCTTATAGCTATTCTTTTATTTAAACACATAGGAAGACAGGTTAGGAAATAGGGCATATAGATAGCCTTATGTTTTCTTCCATATTCACTATGTACTTATTTGTTTCAAATTTCCCTTTTCAAAATAATTACACTATTTAATAAAACGCTATAGCCGCCCTTCACGTAATACTCCAAAATAATCAGCCGCACCAACCTGTCCTCCTTTAAAATTGACTTCCAGACCGTTTATATTTTGGTCAGAAGAAATTGCTTTACAAAGCGGCGCACCTTTTACCAGCGGAGCAATCATGGTTACTGCTTCAATTGCCAATGCCCTTGCTGCATAACTGCTGGTATCCCCGCCGGAAATAACAAGCCGCTTCAGGCCTGTACCTATCACTGCTTTTTTGGCGATCAGACCAAGGACTGTCCCTGTTATTTCTGCTGAAAGATTTTCTGATAATTTTTGTCCGGGATGAACAATCATACTCTTCCCATTTTGCAAAGAAGCTATTATTTCAAAAACGACTGATTCGATTTTATTTTCAATTTCCATACTGTTGCTTATTGCAGGTATATCAATCACAACTTCTTCGAAATCGTTCATCATTGCCCAGGCTATTTGTGCCGTTGTTACAGGTGAGCAACTTCCGGAAATAACCAATAAGGGATCTGCCTTACCCGGCAATTCCCATTCAGTTGCAGCATTCAGTATTTGCCTTGTATTCCAATAATTACCCAAAGCCATCTCTATACCCGATGAACCCGCAGAAAATAAAGTTCCTGTATCTGCGTAAGCATCTATCAATTCACCAATGGGTAATAATTGTGATTCGTATAATGCATCTATTAAAACAATGCTGCTCTGGGTTTCTGTAAAATCTTCTATGATTTGGTGTAACTCATTTTTGGATTTACTCAATTGCAGAATATCAAGCAACTCAATCGGCAGATCGGTTTGTTTCCCCGTATGTAAACGCAGATCACTTTCATCTGCCGGTGTTACGGGATGTTTACTCATGGAAGGATGTCTGTCTAAGCGAAATATTTTCCCTTCACTGCCAATACCCATCTTAGCAAATAAGTTTCCAAATAAACAATAACGACCCAATGATGGTGCAGCTACCAATAATGGAATGAATTTTCTATTGAAAACAAAAACACCTGTATCGATTGCTTTGCCAATACTACCTATAGTTGGTGAAGAATCGAATGTTGAACAAACTTTATAATGAACATGTCTTGGATTTATTTTTTTTAATTGTTGGAATGCAGGCAGTAAAACTTCTTCCATAGCAGCGGGAGACATGGAACGCGTTTTACCTGCAATACCAATGGCTTGCAGACCGGAGTATTTTTGTAATTGTTCTTCGGTAGGTATATCAATGAACAGGATTGTTTTGGCACCGGCACAACAAAGACATTCCAGGGCATCTGTTGATCCCGTGAAATCATCTCCATAAAATGCCAGTAACAAATTGTTGCTCATATTATTTCTTTCCAAATTTTTTAACGGATGCGGCAAATTCAGGATATAAATTGGCGGCTTCTTCAATACTCAATCCATCTACTGCTGCCTGCCATGCTTGTTGTAATGCAGTTACTCCTGCCGCTGCCCCTAATGGATGTGCCAATATTCCGCCACCTGCCATATACAAAACATCGGTGGTTTGTGTGCGACGATACGTTTCAGGTGCCTGCCCGCCCCATTGCCCGGATGATAATACCGGCATTGGTCTTCGATGATCAAACATTGGCGTCAGGCATGCTTTTACTGAAGTAACCACAGAATCATCTGATTCCCAGAATTTATTTTGAATACCATTTACATGCAACTGATCTACACCGGCCAAACGCCATATTTTTTGATACGCTGTAAAATCAATTCCTAACAATGGATGCCTGTTCAACATCCCCCAACCATTTCTATGCCCATGTATGGCGAGTTGATGCAGTGAACAGATTTTTTTTGTAGCAGAAATGCCCACACTGTTAATACTGATCATGGCAGAGGTTCCGCCGCTTTTTACGATCTTGCCATAACGACGTTGCATATCGTCGATATCACCACTGATATTGAAAGCATACATGATTTTCTTTCCGGTCTTATCTGCATATTCATTGATGACCTGCATAACCGCATCAACCCTGTTTTCGAAAGATGAATTTGCGGATGCACTAAGCAGTTCATCATCTTTGATAAAATCAATTCCTGCATCAGCAAGCGTTCTAACCATTGCGGCGGTTTGTTCAGGTGTTAAACCTATACTTGGCTTGATAATTGTTCCAATCATTGGTCTGCCGGAAACGCCTGCTAATTTTTTACAACCTTCAATACCAAAAGCAGGGCCCGAAAAATGATTGCCATAAGATGCAGGCAGATCAATATCTATTAATTTCAATCCGGTAAACTGTGTGATCTCATACAGATTTCCCTGTAGTGTTGAGATCAATACCGGAAGATTGTATCCAAAGTTTTCAATGCTCCAGGAAACTTTTACCATGGCGCGGTGATATTTACCGGTACTGCTGATTGCGCCGGGAATAGCAGGATGATCAACAGTTTCCAGCAATTCAATATTTTCTACCCTTGCTGCAAAACGTTGTTTTAATTCTTCTGTTTCGCCCGGAACGGCTACAAAGGTTCCTGAAGATTGTTCGCCTGCCAACACCTGTGCCGCGGCTTCTACAGCGTAAGGTGTTTCTATATAATAGGTTGCAGTTACTCTTTCCATAAATCAATTATTCATTAAGAATTACCTAATTAAAGGCATCCAAACTGTCATATCTGTATTGCCCCGGTTGGCCCATGCATAATAGGGTATCAGTTTTATTTTTACAGGTTGTGATATAGTATTTAATTCTTTGTATAACACATTTGTCCAGCCTTTATTCGATAATTGTTTTACTTCTCCTTCGAGCGACATTACAGTACTATTATCAATCTTCATAGGTTTCACAGTAAAATGTGTGGATGAAGGGATAGCAATGTCAAATACTTTTTGTTGTGATGAAAGATCTGCTGATTCCAGACAATATACAATGGGGCCTCGTTTTACGGCAACCTGGTTTCGCGTTTCTTCAACCAAAGGATTTGCTTCCATTAATGTTACAGGCATATCTAAAATAAGTTCAATTTTATCACCGGCTTTCCATGCCCGTTTTACCGGTTGATAATTTCCAGACTCAACGGTTATTTTAGAGAGGATGCCATTTATTTTCAAAGAAGCTTTTTTACACCATGCAGGAATACGAAGAAATATGGCTGTTTCTTTAGAAGGCATTTGTTTTAGTGTGATAGCAATATTTCCATCCCACGGATAATTGCTTACCTGCTCCAATTGAATAGCAGACCCAGTTTTAAGTTGTGTGGATAATCGATTACCGCCATATAAATTAATGTACAAACCTTCTTCTGCAATATTGTACATATAATTTCCAACCTCGGCTATTGTGCGAATTACGTTAGGCGGACAACAATTGCTTTTGCTGATATATTTTGAACGGCCACCACTCCATCTCAGATCATACGGATATTCTTTTACTGCAGCGAGCGGATTTGTATAAAAGAATTTATTGCCATCCAAACTGATACCACTCAAAACGGCATTGTATAATTCCTGCTCTATCACATCGGCATATTTCGCATTGCCGCTCAATTGGAGCATTCGCCAGTTCCACAATACATTACCAATATTGGCGCAGGTTTCGTTATGTGCAGTAAGATTGGGTAACTCATAATCCTTGCCATAAGCCTGTTGAATTTTTTGAATAGAATCCGGTTTATATGAGACCCCTTCCAGCGATAATCCATCATACAAAGCACCACAGCCACCAGTGATGTACATTTTACGGTTAACCACATCATCCCACATCAGATCCAGTGTATGCAATAAAGTTTGATCTCCGGTTTCTGCATATACATCAGCCACACCGGCAAACAAATAATTGGCACGAACGGCATGGCCATTCACTGTTTTCATTTGTCTGAATGGAACACGGTCTGAATTATCATCAGAACCTTCGCTCATTCCGCGGATATCAATTAATTTCTTTGCCAAACTGAGGTATTGCTGATTGCCCGTGGTACGATACATTTCTGTAATACCCATATAGTGTGATGGGCAGATGGCATTACGAGCCTGCTCCGGGGTAGCTTTATTATAAAACTGTATCAGAAAATCAGCTGCTTTTTTAGCAACGGTCAACAAACTTGTCTTACCTGTAGCACGATAATGCACACAGGCTGCTGTCATTAAATGGCCAAAATTATAAGCTTCAAAACTAAGTTTGTCATCAAACATTTTTGTATCACCTGTTTTTCTTTGTTCGATGATAGATTTGGTGTACACATATCCATCTGCTCGTTGTGCTTTGGCAATTACGGCGATGGCATTATCCATCAACTGATCCAGGTGTTTATCTTTTGTAACAGCATACATAGCTGCCATGGACTCAAATGTTTTGTAAAAATCGCCATCATGAAATGAAGGTCCTCGAAATTTACCAGTATCCAATCCTGCAGCGATCCTGAAATTTTGAAATGAGTAGCAGATATTTTTACTCGTGTAGGTTTCCCATAAATGCGGTACCATTGAATCTTTGCATATTTGAAAGCGTTCTGCCCAGAATCCTTTTGTCCACTGCAGATCTCCCATGCCAATGCCACTCAATTTAGCGTACTGACTTTGGGAGGTATTTACCAAAGAAGTTTTCTGAGCCTGAGTGACTGTGATTGATGATATTAATAATATAAAAAAAAACTTCCTCATATTTTAGTTTCCTCCTCTGCGCTAACTCTGTTTCTCCCCGCCTCTGCGGTGAAAAAACTCTTCAAATAATAACTATCTCAAAATACGAAACAGTTATTCACCGCAGAGATTCTGTGTTAAGAAGCAATGGTTTTGATTATTTTTTTTAATTTTAATTCTTAGGCGGTTTTATACCAGCCTGTTTAGGGGAGTTTCCTTTATGGTACTCCTCTAATTTTTTATATTCAGTTCCAGTAAACCTTCTTCCTTTACAATTTCATTTTTACTTAGATAGGCATTATCATATTGTTTTTGCTTTTTGTAGAGTGTGTATGTCATTTCCAATAATTTTCTTTGTACCGCCACTGCAGCTTTCATTTTAATGCCATGCTTTGATACAATCCTGGCAAATATGGCTTTGAA
>CANBSW010000164.1 GCA_947372235.1 Chitinophagaceae bacterium
CCTGGATTTGAATGATTGATCTTGATACAGCCTGGTAATCGCTGCTGCACGTACAATCATTCAAAGACGAAGTGTACACGTTTTTTTATTAAAATGTTTAGCTCCGCATCCTATTTGTAGTCTTGCTTTCTGTTACAAAAGCTGCTACAGGCATCTTTCTTAGTGTAAATAAAGAGTAGCTGCCAGATAATATCCCAGCATCAGTTCCGGCTGAAGGAATTCTAATCCACAGTAGAATATATCATCAACTTTTGTAACTTCATTCAGTCCCGGCTAAGCTGGGAATAGCCGTTGGCGACGCAAGTGTAAACCCCAAAATAATTTAAACCCTGACCATTTTCGGCAACTCCATGAAAACATTATACTTTGTATTCTTTTTTTTCCTGTCGATAATGAGTAACGCTCAAAGAATTTTAACCTATACGCATTATAATATGCCATGCCAATTATTGATTCATTCAGACAGCACTACCATTCGCATTCAGCAAGACAAAGACCATGGGTTATATGTAGAATCTACCGGCAGGATAAAAAGAATAAGTAGCACCTTATATCAAATTGTTGATACAGCGAATTTTTCGATGAGTTTAGAAGAAAACGACACGAATGCTTACTCACAATTTTGGATCCATGTAGATTCCTCATTTAAATACTTCGGGGATATTAAAAATCTTAAACTAACCTATTTTGATGGGGTAACCCGCATAGTAAATCCTTCGAAAGGAAAATCCATTGATTATTATTTTGACAAGTCGAAATTTAATAAACAACATTCACATCTCACCATTGAAACCAAACATATAAATCCAATTACCAACAAAGTAGTTTTTTTAAAATTATTTTTACGGGCATCCATAGCGTTTGACTCAAAATATATAGAAAACTTTCAACTACACATATCATCATCCGCCATTCACACGATTGGGGAACCAATTATTGGAGAAATAAATTCTGTAAATGCGAATTAAAGCAGCAACTAACATTGAATTGCAGTAACTGGAGCAGTTGAATTGATGATATTTTAATTACAATTAACTCATAGTGCATAGCTACTTCTTCACAAACAAACCATCCGGATCAAAATCCAGGATCTGCCGGTAATTATCCAGGCCAAGAATTTCTGCAAGCTTAATCAGGCTTTCGATCCTTACTTCTGAAAGCCCGTTCTCCCAGGTAGATAAGGTTGATCGGCCCACTTCCAGTTCGGATGCCACATAACGCTGGTCAAAATTTCTGAGTTCGCGGATGAGCCGGATATTTCTGGCTATTCGCATTCTTTCTTCACTTCTCTTGTACATAAATAAAAGCCAACCGGTTAGTAAAAGTTGACGATACAATAATATGGTCTTTGCGCATTCGAAAAAAGGGTGAAAACACGGTGAAATTCATTTCATTTCATACGTACTTTTTCACCAGTAAATAGTTGTCAATACAGATAACATTGTTCCAACCCAATTCATTGGTGAATGCTGAAATGCTGCAGAATTTTATTGTATCATTTGGCCAATGATGAGGGCTTGAATTATTCTGACAACTTTGCCTCTTTCAGGAAAAAAAGTAAGGTAAGACCCGGAGTTGAACCGGTTATTAAGCGAAAGCTTATTCAACAAGATTCTTAATTCACAAAAAATGAAAAAGCTATTATTTATTTCATGTTCCGTTTTAATTGCAGCTTCTATTTTATTTGCCTGCAAAAAAAACACAGCTGATGTAACTGCTACTGAGATCATCACAGAAGAGAATGCAGTTAACAAGCTTAATAATGCCGAGAGTTTTACTGTATTCAGCAATCATTTCATTCCGGATCTTTCTGCTTTTCTGGTATATCATAAAGCCATCAAAGCCAATAAACTGGAAAATATTTTTGCAGACCAGATCAGAAATGCAAATGATGAGGATAATAAACTGGCAGATGCTTATCAGGCCGTATCACTAAACTATGAGACAGCGATCTCCTTAAAAAACAAAATTGATAATGATATTCTGCACCTCTTGAATGAAAACAAATTTTTATTGAAATTTGATGAAGAAGCTGTGAGAAGAATCATTTTTACCACATTGGAGATGCGGATGAATTCAACAGATCCTGCATTGCAGATTTCTAAAGAACAAATTGTGGCAAAAATTCCTGCAACCAATACCGGCAACAGAATTATCAATGGAACTTTTACCACAAATTATATGGCATTAAGTCTGGATGAAGTTTGGGGTTGCGTAAAAGAAGCATTAGGGGTGGGTTCTGCCAGCATTTTGGGTATTGCAGGTTTGCAAAAACTGGCAGCTGAAGGAATTCAGGATATTGTGATTGCCACTTCTAAATGGTTGGCAAAAAGAGCAGGATGGATTGGCGCTGCCGTAATATTAATTGATTTTGGGTCCTGCATTTATAAAGAGTCAAACGACTAAACAATATATAATATGAAAAAGATTTTAATTGTTGCATCATTCTTAATGCTCCTGTTACCTATTGTGTTGATTATTCAAAACTTCACCAGTTGGGTACTCATCACAACCACCGAGTTTTTTGTTTTTGCACTAATTTATCTTGCAGGTTTATTTCTTTACCTATGGGATAAAGAAAAATCAAAAAATGCAGTGAAATAATTCAATTAATACTCCTGTTAATTGTAAAGCAATCATTTAAATTGATCAATGGCTTCAACATTGGGGCCATTGATCTTTTATTATTATTCCGGCAGATCAGGCCATCATTTTCACAGCCATTTCTTTCATCAACCCGGCATCAGAAGTGCCGCCATCATGTACACCAACACTTCGGAGATTGTATTGGTGTAATAGCAGTAATATTTTTTCTACGCCACTGTAATCATATTTACGGGCGGCACCCATATAGTCTTTTACAAAATAAGGATTCACACCCAGTGCAGAAGCCACGGATTTTTCATCAGCAGGCGATACATTGTAGATCATATAAACCTTACTGAAAAAATTATACAATGCCGGCAGTATCATCTGTATAGGCCCTGCTTTTGGATTTGCTTCAAAGTAGCGGATGATACGTATGGCTTTTGCAAGGTCTTTTTGTCCAAACGCACCTTGTAATTCAAATACATTGAATTCTTTGCTTACTCCGATATATTTTTCAATGTCATCTTCTGTGATCCCTTTTCGGGCACCCAGGTTTACTGCGAGTTTTTCTATTTCGTTTTGTATACGGCTAAGGTCATTCCCGATATGATCTACCAGTAATGCCAATGCTTTGGGTGTGATGGTTAATCCGTGTTGCTGTACCATTTGCCCTGCCCATTCAGGCAACTGGTTATCATACATTTTTTTGGTGGTAAGCATTTCACCATTCTGCTTAATTACTTTAGAGAATTTAGAACGGCCGTCTACTTTTTTCTCCTTATAACTCACCACAAAAATGGTAGAAGGCAAGGGATTTTCGATATAATTTTCGAGCTTCTCAATTTCACGCATTTGCTGTGCTTCTTTTAAGAGCACCACCTGTCGCTCGGCAAACATGGGATAACGCATACAGGCATTTACCACATTGGCCCATTCTGCATCTTTGCCATAAAAAACAGTGAGGTTAAACCCGGATTCCGATTCGCTGAGAATATGATGTTCGGCGAAGTTTACCACTTTATCAATAAAAAAAGGTTCATCGCCCTCTAACCAATAGACAGGCTTATACACCCCCTTTTTCCATTCACCTATGATCTTTTCTGCCGACATGGGTGCAAAGATGTACTACGAAGCACGATTTGCGAAAAATTGGGTGCGAAAGTTTTAAACATTGGAGGGATAGTAGTCCATGGACCATGAACTACAGATGTTCTGTATTATACAATGCAGCTAGATTGTTTCTAAACTTGCCCCACACTTCAGTGTGGGTGTTAGGTATTTTGTGTTTCATTTTCCGGGACTTTAGTCCCGATAGGTAATGGCGGAATCTTATTAAAAATCCATGCAAATCTGACGTCGGGTCAAAGCCCATATTAAATTATATAAAATACTCATATCCCACACTGAAGTGTGGGCAAGTTTAGAAACCAAAACCTATTTGTTCCCACAGCGCAACAAATAACTGTAAATGATTGACAAACGACCATAAAACCAATTCACCATTGCCCATTCACAATTCAAGACTAGACGGCTCACGACTCACGTCACGCCACCACCACAATCCTATCCTCCCCCAACAAAGGCTGATCCATAAACCGCAGGATCACATTGGCGGTAACTACTACATCGCGCTGGCAGTAGTCAACAATTCTGGGAAGATTGTTCTCTTTGTAATACACATCCTGCACCATGCTTCCGTCAATATCCGACTTTGATGTGGGTATACCCAGCACATTGGCCAGCAAATGCAGGGAAACATAGTTTTTATTATCGCCAAATTTCCACCAGTTAAGGGTGTCGAACATTTTTACTTCCCAGGGCTTTTTATCGTGTAGCTGCAGGTATTCTGGTAGAGGAAGACGATTGATCAATAATCTGCGGCAGATATAGGGAATATCAAATTCCTTGATATTGTGTCCGCCAAACTGAAAACCGTGGTGATGCTGGTACATCTTATCACATAAATCAGTAAAAATACTCAGTATTTCTACCTCATCATTTCCGGCAATACTCTTCATTTTGAGGGAGAGTTGGCCTGCTTCATTTTCATAAAAAAAAGCAGTGGAAATGCAGATGATCTTCCCAAATTCTGCAAGGATGCCTGCTTTTTTACGATACATTTCTTCGGGATTCATCTCTTCTGGCACGGTTTTGGCAATTTTGTCGAGGAACAGGCCTTGCCAGCCGGAATCCATATCAGCAAAGGATGGGAACCGGGGCACTGTTTCAATGTCGAGTAATAATAGTTGTGTAAGCATAATATAAAAAGTAATAATTTTCGAATCTTTAAAACCCCCAATCATGAGTACCACAGACAGTAACAAACTGGTTCCGGATTATCAAAATCCACAACCTAAAGACAACCGCAAACTAATATACGGAATCCTGATAGCCGCCCTGATAGGCACCTGGGGCTACATTATTTATGATAAAAGCAAAACCAAAGAAACCGTAACCATTTTAGAAACACGGATCGGGAATATTGACAGTGCGCGTAATGCGATTCAACAGGAATTTATGAGTGTATCGGCAAAAGCGGATTCTTTAACACAGAATAACCTCCAGCTGCACGGTGATCTGGCTGATAAAAGTGCCGCTATTCAAAAATTAAAAAGCAATATCGGATCGATCCTGAAAAAGAAGAATGCCAGCGATTCTGAATTGTCGGAAGCCAAACAAATGATTGGCGAATTGAATGGAAAAGTTGATGGATTGTTTGCTGAGATAGACAAACTGAAAGGCGAAAACCAACAACTGAATACAGCCAATCAGCAATTAAGTACAGAGAAAACACAACTTACCACCGATAAACAAAACCTTGAGCAGAACCTGAATTCTACCAAAACCGAAAAGAAACAACTGGAAGAAAAAGTAGATGTGGCTTCTACCCTGCATGCATCCAATATCGGTGTGGCGGCTATTAAAGTTAGCAGCAACGGTAAGGAAAAAGAAACAACTACTGCAAAGCGTGCCAACCTGATCCGTATTGCATTTAACCTGGATGAGAACAGGGTTACCCCTACCGGTACAAAAGATATTTATATCATTGTTACCGGACCCGATGGAAAGGTGATTGGTGAAGGTGGAACTTTTGTTACACGTGAAGAAGGTACAAAATCTTTCAGTAATAAAGTGAGTGTGAACTATGAGCAGGGAAAAGCCACTCCGGTAAATTTCAACTGCGGACAAAATGAAACCTACAAAGAAGGCGATTATAAAATTGAGATCTATAACAACGGGTTTAAAATAGGCCAGGGTGTTAAGACCTTGAAGAAGGGTGGATTATTTAGTTGATCAACTTTCATACTTTTTAAAAGCAGTCTCAGTTTGAGGCTGCTTTTTTAATTGATTGGCGGACTAACGAATTGGCGGATTGAAGGAAGAAACGGTTAAATTTACATAACAGTGAATTTTTCTCGAATTCATAAATTCGATAATCCGCTAATTCTCTAATCCAAATGAACACTATACCACAATGGCTAAACTGGCGGATCATTCTTGTTTGTATCGCGATCATATTGGTGAGCGGCACTATTTTTTATTCCCAATATGTTTCGGGAAAGATTGCCAAAGAGGAAAGAAAAAATGTGGAAGCATGGGTTGAGGCACAGCGCACCATTCTGAATTCATCAGACAGTGCAAGCATTAATCTGGCTACAAAAATATCAACTGAAAATACACAGATCCCCATCATTGAAACCAATGAGAAAGACAGTATCACGGGCAATACCATCAACCTGGATACTTTGCAACTGGTAAATGATAAAACCTATTTACAAAGAAAGCTTGCTGAGTTTAAACGCTATAATAAAAAACCGATTGTATTGGTGTTGAAAGAAAAGCCCTACACGGCCAATCAATATTACTATGGACAAAGTGAATTGTTGAAAGAAGTAAAACTCTATCCTATTGTTCAGCTGATCATTGTTGCATTGTTTATCACCATTGCAATTGTTGCCTTACAAACTTCTTACCGTGGGGCCCAGGACCGTTTATGGGCCTCTATGGCAAAAGAAACAGCACATCAATTGGGAACACCAGTATCCAGTTTACAGGGCTGGCTGGAGATCTTAAAAGAACAGGAAGCAAACAATAGCATTGTACCTGAAATAGCCAAAGATGTAAATCGGTTATTGCTGATCACAGACCGCTTTGGAAAAATTGGCAGCGAACCAAAACTGGAATGGAATATACCGGCAGAACAGATCCATCATATGGTAGATTATATGAAGAAGAGAACGGGAGGACAAGTGAATTTTGTTTTTGATGATACCGAGATCAAAGATGTAAAAACATTGCTCTCACCGCCTTTGTTTGAATGGGTGGTAGAGAACCTGATCAAAAATGCATTGGATGCTATTGAAGGAAATGGAACCATTAACATTGCTGCAGAAAAAAATGAATTGAATTTATTGATAGATGTAACTGATACTGGCAAAGGCATTGCCAAAAACCATATCAACAATGTTTTCAAGCCCGGATTTACTACAAAGAAAAGAGGTTGGGGATTGGGTTTATCGCTGAGTAAGCGGATAATTGAGCAGTATCACAAAGGAAAACTCTTTGTAAAATGGAGTGAACCGGGAAAGGGAACTACTTTCCGGATTATTCTCCCTCTGCAGAAACAGCAGCAGATTGTGTAGCCATCAATCCAAAATAACTCATGGCGGTATGCCATTGCTGAATGGATTGTGGTGTAGCCGTTTCTACATAGAGATTGGCTTCACCAAAAAGACTTAACAGATCTGATTCAGCACCGGCAATTTCTTCATTGTTCTCAGATTCGCCGATACAGCGGAAACAGCTGTACATACGGGATAATTTCTCATCCGGTAAATGATCAAATGCATGTTGCTGGATCAATTGGCCTGCCGCATTCACCAGTAATTCGTACGATGTCGTTTTCATGTCCGATGATTTAATAAGTGCAATTTCGTTATAAGACAACAAAAACGTGCCAAACGTGTATTAGAGAATTGTTAACGGAAAAATAAGGTGCATAAGATGGGGATAGCAGGCGTAAATTTTGAGGTTACCTTTTAAAGGCAGCAATAATGTATTGATGTTTTCTCTGCGTAAACTCTGCAGCTCTGAGGTTGGTAACGTTTCAAATCGCAGTCTGACTATAATCCAATAAGTTTTCCAACTGCAGAGAAAGGGAGAAGCAGGGTATAGCACAGAGATATTAGGTTATTTCATGATTTTGTTTACAGATCATGCAAAAACTTTTCCATTTTCTGGTGACTATCTATGATTGTATAGATAATGATACTTAATATGGCCGCAAAAAAACACCATACCGATAATAAATGTGCCTGATAAAAAAAGGCAGAAACCAACAGTGATGCCGTAAAACAAAAACCCAGTAACCACATTCTTTTAATACTTGATACGAAGCAGGGAACAATCGTAACCAATCCATATACAATATCTGTAACAATCACATAAACCGGCGGATATTCGAAAAGATACTTAACATGATGGCCGGTAACTTCTGCGCCAATTTCGCGTGTTGACATATAAAATATTTCGCTGCCTGATAAAAGGATTGCCATACCAAACAGTGCACTCAATATTTTTTTTCTGTTTGGTTTTGTTTCCAGTAACAATGCAGAAAGTGTGATCCAGAATGGCCATACTATGTGAGCGAACACCATAAAAATATGAATGGGTATGGATTGCCATTTTGCATATTCTGCATGTTGTAAAGTGATCCATACAAAACCTTCACTGATTTGTTGAATCGCAAACAGAATGGGAATAAAAGCAAATACTTTATGCTTTGGCTTATGTGTTATTTTTAGTGTAACCACACCAATGGCTGCAAGAACAATTCCTGAACCAAAACTGGCTTCCATGGAAAAACACATAAGGTTACATTTAAAATGTGAAACTTCTGTGTAAGCTATGATTTAAAAAATCAATCGAAATAAAAATGAATTGGCACGCAAAGGCGCACCGCGCTCGCCTGAGCTTAGCGGGCGAGAGGGCGCGGTTTGTAGCGGAGTATGCAAAACTGTATTTACTGATCTGGATTTACATGCAAGTATTAAAACTCAACACTTTAAACCCAAAACTGTAAACTTTCATTATTTCAAAACAACCGCCCCCAATGCCGGCAAATTCAACGTGATCTTATAACATTTGGAAGGTTTGTCTACCAATTCAGATCTGATCTCAGGATTGTAAACATCTCCTGTTCCCCAAAACTCTTTACTGTCGCTG
Organism: Chitinophagaceae bacterium; assembly: GCA_947372235.1. Taxonomy (GTDB): domain Bacteria; phylum Bacteroidota; class Bacteroidia; order Chitinophagales; family Chitinophagaceae; genus Sediminibacterium. The sequence continues at coordinate 8,815 of CANBSW010000164.1, forward strand.
TTAAATATTTCAGCCCATTTGCCTTTGCCGTGTACATAAAATTCCCAATCGTTTCTTACAACCGGTGTTACATTTAGTATGATCAGGATATTGTCTTTGTCTTTTTTCCCTTTTCTCATAAACACCAATACCGATTCGCTTCTGTGGTTCAGATCAACCCATTCAAATCCGCCGGGCTCAAATTGCTTTTCAATCAAAGCAGGTTCTGAACGATATAGTTCATTTAATTTTTTAACGCACTGTTTCATTCCTGCATGGCCGGGAAATTGCAATAATTCCCACTGTAATTCGCTTTTATAATTCCACTCACTGGTTGATCC
>CANBSW010000165.1 GCA_947372235.1 Chitinophagaceae bacterium
CTGATTGCGTCACCATCCTGAACATAAGTAGTTGCATAATACTTGGAGATACCCGGAACAACATCTTCCGGTTTATTGGCAAAAGGAATCGCTTTTTTGATCGGCATTTCACAACTTGCCGCAACAGCTGCAGCAGCAGTACTGAAACCCAGATACTTTAAAAAGTCTCTACGTGGCGCTTTTGCGTCTAAAAAGCTGTTGCTTTCATCGGCTACAAAAGGCAGTTCTTCTTTGAATTCATCTTTCACATCCTTATTGTATGCTTCAGACTGATTCAGTTCTCCAAAACTTTGCCAGTGCTTTTTTTGCTCCATATACTAATTTGAAATCAATTTGAAAATTTGAAAATTTGAAAATTTGAAAATGCTGAAACAGCCATTCATCTCTCTCCTTCTCTATTCTAAATTTTATTATGGGATTTGAGCGTTTGAGCGTTTGTAGATCCGAAAATATTCATTTTCAAATTTTCAAATTCTCAAATTTTCAAATTATTAATAATGACATTTTTGACATTCCGTTCCGCCAATCTTCGCTACCGTAATTCCTTTCGTGCTATCGATCTTGCCACTCTTCAGATCCTGGTGGTATTTTTCGTAAATGCTGTAAAAACCATTGTCTTTAAACTGCACTTTGGTTTCGCGGTGACAGTTGATACACCAGCCCATGCTCAGGTCGGTAAACTGTTTCACTTCGTCCATTTTCTGGATCTCACCATGGCAGGTTTGACAAGCAACCTGACCGGCTTTTACGTGTTGTGAGTGATTGAAATAAACGTGATCAGGCAGGTTGTGGATACGTGCCCATTCAACCGGTTTTGCTTTGGTGGCATCAAAAGGTTTGCCTTCCTCGAAACCGGCGTATTTGTATAATTTTTTGATCTCTGCGGTACCGTTCACTTCCACACCTTCTTCGTTGAAGATCTTCTCTCCTTTGTATTCATTGATCGCCATATGGCAGTTCATACAAATATTAACGGAAGGAATGGTGGCCTGCTTGCCCTGATACACTCCAATATGACAATATTGACAGTTGATCTGGTTTACACCGGCATGTACCTTATGTGAATAGTAAATAGGTTGTACGGGTTGGTAATCTTTGCTGCGGCCCAATCCCATTGCACCCACTGAAGTAAGATAACCACCTACTACAAAGAGAACTACGGTAACCATAGCGATATAACTCTTATTCTTCCAGAAAGGAACGGGTTCAATAGGTTCGAAACCGGCACGCTCATCGGATAATTTTTTTAGGTTGGCGTTAACCTGTAATAAGATCAGTGCAACAACGGCGAGAATCAGGGTGAGGATACCAAATAATAAGGTATTGTCTCCATCTGCTGCAGGAGCAGCAACACCGGTTGCAGGAGCTCCGGCACCTGGTGCAGGTACAGATTTAATATAACCCAGGATCGCGTCTATCTCCTTATCGGTGATATTCGGAAACAGGTTCATCGCTGTTTTATTGTACTCCAGATACAAATCATTGGCATACTTATCGCCCGATTTCAACACAGATGCATTGTTCTTGATCCATGCATGCAATTTGGCTTTATCGGGCCAGCGGTCTTCCACTCCAGTCAATGCCGGACCGGTTGATTTCTTATGTACGGCATGACAGGCGGCGCAATTGGTCTGGAAAAGTGTTTTTCCATCTTGCGCGCTGGCTGAAGTACCCAAAGAAAGACTCAGGAAAAGGATGGTTCCGGTAATGCAGGTTTTGGCTAAACGTCTAAAAGATATCATATTCACAAACTGTGGTTCTTGGTGTGGAAAAATATCCGTGAACGGGTGCAAAAATATGACTTGAAAGTGACAAATACTTCAGCTTTAAAAAATTTTTTTATCCTTGTCTGGCTTGAGTTTCAGCCGATTCGTAAAAGAATGATTCAAATCTCAGTTCGCTTTTGTGATTGATTCTGTAGTATCAGGGTTATTTGGTTAACGGTAAAAGAAAGCTCAGAATTTTGTCTCATTTTTGACCCATGTTAAAACGCCTGCAGGAAAAATGGGGGGTTAGTACCCGTCAATTCTGGATCCTTTTTATTGTTTTTGGGCTCACGGGTACCACTACCGCCCTGCTTACCCGTTATATAACGTCCTGGTTAGGAATGGATGCAGGCACTTTTTGGCTGTGGAAAGTGCTTTTAAGGGTTGGAATGCTGGTTTTTGGGTACCAATTCATCCTGTTGGGATATGGCGCTTTATTGGGTCAATGGGCGTTTTTCTGGAAATATGAGCGGAAGTTGTTGCGAAAGATGGGGATTTTGAGGAAAGAGACGACAGACGACGGACGGCAGACGACAGAAAATAGCAGGTTGTTTATAGATGATAGAATAATTCAAAACTCAAAACTCAAAACTCAAAATAAAGAATTCCCTACCGTAAGGATTGCCATTTTTGCCTCCGGAGCGGGATCAAATGCGGAAAAAATCATATCCCATCTAAAAAATCATTCCTCCATCATAGTTTCTCTGGTTGTATGCAATAAACCCGGAGCCGGAGTTATTTCGATTGCTGCTGCAAATGAGATCCCAGTCTTATTAATAGAGAAAGAACGGTTTTTCAGGGGAGATACTTATATACCTGAGCTTTCTGCCTATGGCATCAACTTTATTGTATTAGCGGGTTTTTTGTGGAAGATACCGGAAGCATTGGTAGCGGCATATCCCAATCAGATCATTAATATTCACCCTGCCTTACTGCCTAAATATGGTGGGAAAGGAATGTATGGGATGAAAGTACATGAAGCCGTGATAGCAGCAGGAGAAAAAGAAAGTGGCATTACCATTCATTATGTGAACGAACATTTTGATGAGGGGGAGCCAATTTTCCAGGCAAGATGCCCTATTGATGAAACGGATACACCCGAAAGCCTGGCACAAAAAATTCATGTTCTGGAACACAGGCATTTTCCGGAAGTGATAGAGAAACTACTTAAATAATCCACACTTCTCTATTGCGCCCTTGCGCCTTAGCGAGAATAATTTGCACGCCAGGGCGCAAAGGCGCAGTTTTTGTGTTGCATTTGCAAATAAAAAGTGTAAATTTTACAAGCGAACTACTTCAGGAATTCATTCTTACAAATCAGGCTTTAAGAGCAACCACGGACCATCGACTAGAGACGACAGTTTTGACTTTTGAATTTTTACTTTTTACTTAAAAATATTTTTATGCAACACGATTCTGCGTATTACCGTTATTCTCCATCCACCAGAGGAATACTGGGCGGTTTGTTTGTAGGCATCGCTACGGCAGTGCTGGGACTGGCTTTTGATTTTGCATATCGCAAGATCACAGGGTATGAATTTGCGGAGTATATCAATATCAACTCCATTATCTTTTTTTGCATCCCTACATTAGTGGTGGGTGGTATTGTGTATTCGCTGATCACACAATTTGTGAAGAAAGGATTGGTGGTGTACATCGTTTTGTGTTTGATCCTTACTACAGTTGTGGCGTTTATTCCCTTAGGACCCAATATGCTACCGAGCGGACAAGCCATGCCATCCAGTGCCCGTGGATTAACGATGGGCCTTGAAATTTTAACCGGTCTGATGGGAACATTTGCTATCCCTTATTTCGCCCGGCATTCAGAGATCTGGAGTGATTGATTGGGTAGGTACGAAGTTAGAAGTACGAGGTACGATCAATAATGAAGTTCGTACTTAACTTTGTTTTCTTGAAAATGTTATCGAACTTGTTTCTTCAATTAAAAGAAACATGAGAAAACTTCGTTTGCTGTTTATTGCCTTCGCATTTTTGTTTATGGGTACTTTGTTTGCCCAAACTGTTAAACATCCTTTATTATCCGTTGGTATTCCCGAGAAAAATAATTTCTCTGCAGAACGTTTACAGAGAATTGATAAACTGGTTCAACAATATATCGACAGCAACTGGATCTCCGGGGCTATTGCCATTGTTGCAAAAGATGGCAATATCGTTTATCACAAAGCCATCGGCTATGATGATAAAACAAAGAACAAGCCATTACAGAAAGATGCCATCTGGCGCATAGCCTCACAAACCAAAGCCATTACCAGTGTGGCGGTGATGATGTTGTATGAAGAAGGAAAATTGATGATTGATGATCCCATCTCTAAATACATTCCTGAATTCAGAAAACCGGTGGTGCTTGATAAATTCAATTTAGCGGATACTTCTTTTACAACTGTTCCTGCAAAAAGAGAAGTTACCATACGTGATTTGCTTACACATACTTCCGGCGTTGGTTATGCACAGATAGGAAGTCAGACAATGAATGCCATATACTCAAAAGCAGGTGTTGTGGGTGGCATTGGATTGAAAGGTGGATTACTTGCTGATAACATTAAAAAACTGGGTACACTTCCACTGATGCATCAACCGGGAGAGAAATTTACCTATGGTTTGAATACGGATATTTTAGGTTATCTGGTTGAAGTGTGCAGTGGCATGAGCCTTGATCAGTTTTTCCGTAAAAATATTTTTGAGCCCATCGGGATGAAGGATACTTATTTCTATCTCCCGAAAGAAAAACAAAACCGTTTGGCCATGCTGCATTCGGATGATGCCACCAAACATGCAGTAAATACACCTGAAGTTATTTCTGTGAACGGAACTTTTTACCGCGATTATCCAATTCTTGATGGCGGTAGCTTTTATTCGGGTGGTGGTGGATTGGTTTCTACTGCGTATGATTATGCATTGTTTATGCAGATGCTTTTAAACGAAGGAGAATACAATGGCAAACGGATACTGAGTCCGCATACCGTAAAGCTGATGACGATGAATCAGATTGCTAATATCAAAGGAGAATTTGGTTTAGGATTTGCCGTTGTTACCAAAGAAAGCAGTCAAAAAAATCTGTTATCAGAAGGTACATTTAGCTGGGGTGGAATGTTTGCTTCTTCTTACTGGATAGATCCGAAAGAAAAAATTGTTGCGCAGTTTGTATTGCAGCAATATCCGTTTAGTCATGGAGATATTGCGGAGAAATTTAAAGTGGCAGTGTATCAGGCAATGCAATAAGCTTGGGGACGAACGAAGCGGCCTGATGCATATTGCGGAGTGAGGTTTTTCGTGAGGCGTGAGGCGTCAGTAGTGAGTTATCAATAATATTGAAATAAAAAAGTGAAACGGATCAAACGGGTCGGGAGGCTCAAAGCCGCCTGAACCGTTTGATCCGTTTCACTTTTTTATTTCTTCTCACAGGTATTCATACCTACCAGCGTATACAGAGGGCAAAAACTAATAAAAGAGGTTGCCAGAAAAATGGCGCCTAGTACAACCAGTACCAACCCAAAGGTTCCGGTTACCGTTCCGGTAAAATATAAAACAGAAAATACAATAGCAAGGATCACGCGGATGATACGGTCTGTGTTACCCATATTTTTTTTCATAAAGGTTTTTTAATTTTTGTTGATACTTATGATAAACAATGTAATCAAAAAAGCAATCATCAGGCAGGCCAAACAAACCACCAACCATTTTTGCCATTTTCGTTTACTGTTCATAGGATAAAACTACTTTCCGAAAATATTGAATTTTATGATTTTGGTCAGTTGCGGGGATGATTTTGGGAGAAGTAGGATGGGACTATCTATTTATAATAATGGGGAACTTATTTGAAAATAATGATATGTGTCTGGATAGGGTTCAGGTCGCTGGGAGCGCCCCGACCCCTATCCCGGCATACGGGAAATGTATTTTTCAATTTCTTTTACCTGATCGAGTACCTGTTTGGTTTTGGGTTTACAGGCTTTGGCTTTGCGGAAAAAATCTTTGGCTGCGCGGAATTCGCGCTTATTCATAAAGATCTGGCACATACTTAAATAAGCAACTGCTTCGCTTTCTTTATCAGAGATACCGGCACGAATGGCAGCACGGATATAGGTTTCGCCCTGTTTCAGATCGCCACGCTGCATGGCCATCATTCCCAATTGTAATTTATTGGCGCCTTCAGCCTCCGGCATTGGAGAGCCGAGTTCGGAACTTTTTTTCAGGTGTTTCTCTGCGGTATCAAAATCCTGTGCCATCATGGCAAGATTGCCTTTGATGGTATAATAGGTAGAACGAACGGGTTTGTAGAGCAGTCCCGGATACCAGATGGTTTTCAGGATCCTTTCCACTTCTTCAATATTACCCTGTTCCATTGGTTCCTGTATCAGGCGCATTGGGCCGATAAAGAAATGGCTGGCAATCGCTATCACACCAATAAAATATAATATGAAAGAAGGCCAGAACCCGCTGAACACATTTACAGTGATAGCAAGGGCAATAGACAGTAAGCCCAGCCAGAAACGATATTTGATCAATACATTGTAAAACTTCATAACCCGCTTTTTTGAGAGGGGGCAAAGATAGGGCGTAGGGTTAATTAATAATTAGGAATTAATAATTAGGAATTGACCTGTGCTGAAAATCAGTGTATTAGAATTTAGCATCGTTTACTTCAATATAGTAGCCGTCGGGGTCTGTTACCCAAATTTGTTTTACGCCGTCGATGCGGGTGGTAACTACGTCCAGCACTCCTTTGGAGTTATACCAGTGTCTTTTGCGGTCTTTCAGTTTTTGAACAAATTCGTCAACAGATGGAACGCTGAAGCAGGTATGCTGGTTAAGAAAGTATTCTTTGGGCTTATCGGCTCCCTGAATTACATGCATAGCAACACCGGGAGCAATGGAGTACCAGATATGCTTTCCATCATGAAAGGGTTCGGGGATGGTATCCAGCTGAAACATTTCATTATAGAATGTACGGCTCTTCTCCAGATCTACTACAAAAATAGCCACATGGTTCAGGAGGGCTTTGGGTTTGGTTTGGGCAGTAGCCTGGGTGGAAGTTAAAAGAGTTAGAGATGTTAAAAGGGTAAGTAGGGTTGCGAAAGCAGATCGAAGGGGTTTCATATTATGTGTTTATGAACTGAAAGTACTGAACAATAAGGAATTAGCATACCAAAAGAATCTCTTGCAGGGGGAATGGGAGAATCTATTATTTTTGCAGCCCTGAGGAATAATTAAGAATTAATAATTAGGAATTAATAATTGGTTTTGCATTTGTTGCAATTACTAATTTCTAATTATTAATTTTTAATTACCCCGGTCCCGTAGTTCAATGGATAGAATAGAAGTTTCCTAAACTTTAGATGTGAGTTCGATTCTCGCCGGGACCACTTTTCCTCTAAAACCCTTACTGAGTAAGGGTTTTGTTGTTTTGGGATGTTTGTGTGATATGATTGAATTGTGTTATTTGTGTAGCAAACTGTGTAGCAGCTTGGGACAATTGTTTTACTACAGGATTAAACTGAAACATTTCATTTGTTTTCGCAACTTATATTTATTCTTCTACAGGATAATTTTTACGAAGCACTACCAATAACTGATGATTGGCATTCATAAATTCCTGATAATTCACTTGTGTTGTGCCCCTTACGGTTAATAAATACTGGGACTCAATTCCGGCAGATTCAGATCGGTTAAATGAATTTTTATTTTGAATTGTATATGAAAACTCAGGTACGGGGTTTAATTCAGTCATTTGATAAACAGATAGCTGTCCGTCTTTATTAACTTTCTCATACCATTTGTAGTCAAAATGTGTGATGCTTTCTTTTCGTATAAAATTATCCACGATATTATATTCCTGTTCATTTCTTATTCTAACCCGGTTGATGGAAACGGAATATTTTCCAATTGCATTTTGCAGTTCAATACTCTTGTAAAATTTAAGCGTATTCGAATTTTTCAACTGAGAAAGAATACCATCCTGAGGTTCAAATAAAACCCTGGCAACTACCTGGTACGACCAAAAAAAAGCTATGCCAACTTTAGAACCCAGGTTCTCTAAGCTACTGTCTCTGAGAAAGTCTCTTAAATAAACCATCTGCTGTTCTTTGCGCATGCGCAAATCGATTTTTTGTTGTATAGCAATCGAATCAGCCTTTACTTCCAGATACAAACTTCTTGCCAGCTCCTGTGCCTTGTGGTTTTCTGTTAAACTCTCCCGGATATTCTCTGCAACAAACCCCATACTCACCGCCAGAAAGATCATCAATCCTTCCAACAGGTATTCTTTAAAATTTTTCTTTTCTACGTGTGGGTGGTGGTGAACTTCCATATAAAAGTTTGGAGTTTAGAGTTTACAGTTTGGAGTTATTCTTTTTCTAAATGATATTCTTTCTCAAAAAAATTAATTAATCTTGTTGCTCTAAGAAGTTGAGATGCCATTAATCCTCTATTAACCTGTGTTGTCAATAAATGTCTTGTTTCGTATCCCCAAAAATTACTCAAATTTTCCTGAGACAAATGAAGCGAAGGTACCGGCTTCTTTGTCATGGTATCTTTAAAGAAGTTGACATAACTGGTGTCAACTAATATTCTTACATCAGCAATCGGATAAAAAGCAGTGAATGCTTCACCATTTCTATCCGAAAGCCTTTCATTGTGCGTAATTATTATTTGGTTAACAGCATCATATTTCAATATGCTATCTACACTTCCCTTTTTATTATTTACCAGGCGAAGTGATCCTGTATTCTTAAACTGAGTAATGGCAGAAGATCTGGGGTTGTGAGTAGGAGATCCAGCGCTTTTCACAAAAAATGATATTAACTTTTTTGCATTTTCCGGTTTAGTTAAATCGGAATAAGAAACATTCAGAAGGCTGTCTATCGCTCTTTCTTTTTTTAAGTTTGCTTTAATCATAAGACTGATATCAGTTGTATCTGCTTTTAAATCTTTTACAAAAGCTTCTATGTATTGTAGCTCTCTTTCTTTATCCGTAAAATATTCACGGATATTCTCCGCAATAAACCCCATACTCACCGCCAGAAAGATCATCAATCCTTCGAGCAGGTATTCTTTAATGCTTTTCTTTTCTACGTGTGGGTGGTGGTGAACTTCCATGAGGGTAATTTTTAAATTGGTTTATTTACTTTTCTAAATCGTATTCTTCACGTAGTAAGTTAATCAGTCGC
>CANBSW010000166.1 GCA_947372235.1 Chitinophagaceae bacterium
TCATCCTGTACAGGCCAGCCTGTTTGAGGATGCAGAAAAAAAGAATAACTTGTACAAGGCAATTGATGATGTAAAGAATACTTTTGGAAAACGACTTTTACAAAAGGCCCGGACAATCAGAAAATAATTTTGATATGCATATAATCAAGGCATTCTTATCTGTAATTATCGCATGTATTGCAGCAATAATTGTGTTTTGTCTTATTCTGTTTGTAAGCATTAATGTTAAAGAATATGTATTTGGAAAACCCAAAGATCCGGTGATGCCGATGTTGCAAGTATTGCTTGCATTAATTTTTGCAACAATTACCCTTATTTGGAGCTTTGTATATATAACCCGGAAAACAGGATGGTGGAAAATATAATAGTATCAAGTTAGTCTATCTTTTTAGTAGGAAATACTTATTTTTGAATCTCAAAATTTAATAACATGAGTTTACGTTTAGGGGATATTGCCCCAAATTTTAAAGCACAGACCACCGCAGGTGAGATTGATTTTTATGAATACCTGGGCACCGGTTGGGGTGTATTGTTTTCGCATCCGGCAGATTATACGCCGGTTTGTACCACTGAGTTGGGTAAAACTGCTTTATTGCAGGGCGAGTTTGAAAAACGCAATGTAAAAGTATTGGCATTGAGTGTGGATGGATTGGATAAACACAAAGGCTGGATCAATGATATTAACGAAACCCAGCATGTAAATGTTAGCTTTCCTATTATTGCGGATGAAGACAAAAGCATTGCAGAAGCATACGGAATGATCCATCCCAATGCATCAGAAACTTTTACGGTTCGCTCTCTGTTTATCATCGGGCCGGATAAAAAAGTGAAACTGATGATCACCTATCCTGCATCCACCGGACGTAACTTTTTCGAAGTATTGCGTGTGATCGATTCTTTACAGCTTACGTCTAACTTTAGTGTAGCTACTCCTGCAGATTGGAAAGAAGGAGAAGATGTAATTGTAGTACCCGCAGTAAGTACAGAAGATGCCATTAAAAAATTCCCTAAAGGAGTGAAAATTGTAAAACCTTATTTGCGCTATACACCGCAGCCTAATAAATAATCACAAAGTTTTTATTTTGTACTTGTATGGCCCCGATCTCTATCGGGGCTTTTTGTTTTTTTATGCAGGATATTATTATCTTACCGTAAATTAATCCGTATGAGAAAGCTGCTACTCCTTTGTATGTCTGTTTTAGCAATGAATTTATTGTTTGCCCAGCGAACCATCATCCATTGCGGGCAACTGATCGATGTTAAGAACCTGCAGGTATTAAAAGAGATGACCGTAATTATTGACGGCAACAAAATAACAGAAGTACAGAAAGGATATATAGCTGCTGTAGCAGGAGATAAGGTAATCGATCTGAAAAATAAAACCGTAATGCCCGGCCTCATTGATATGCATGTGCATATGGAAAGTGAAACCAACCCCAATAACTACCTCAACGGTTTTACGTGGAACCCTACTGATTATGCATTTCAATCTGTTGTGTTTGCAGAACGTACACTAATGGCTGGCTTTACAACCGTGCGTGATCTGGGTGGTACGGGTGCGAATATTTCACTTCGCAATGCCATCAACAAAGAATGGGTAAAGGGCCCGCGCATTTATACAGCCGGAAAATCGATTGCCACTACCGGTGGGCACGCAGATCCTACCAATAATTATCGCAAAGATCTGATGGGTGATCCCGGTCCGAAAGAAGGGGTAGTAAATGGGGTAGATGATTGTGCCAAAGCGGTTCGTCAACGTTACAAAGAAGGATCTGATCTGATAAAAATAACCGCAACCGGTGGTGTATTAAGCATGGCCAAAGATGGCAGCGGTGCACAGTTTACTTTAGAAGAAGTAAAAGCCATTGTAGCCACTGCAAAAGATTATGGATTTAAAGTTGCCGCCCATGCCCACGGTGCAGAAGGAATGAAACGTGCTGTATTAGGTGGTGTAAATTCCATCGAACATGGAACGTATATGAATGAAGAAGTGATGGCACTGATGAAAGAAAGAGGAACTTATTTAGTACCAACCATCATCGCAGGCAAATCTTCTGCAGATTCTGCCAAGAAGCCCGGCTACTATCCTGATGTAGTTCGCGCCAAAGCATTGGTGGTGGGAAATTTTATACAGGCCACTTTTGCAAAAGCCTACAAAGCCGGTGTAAAAATTGCATTCGGAACGGATGCCGGCGTATATGCACACGGAAAAAACTGGATGGAATTTGTTTACATGACAGAAGCAGGAATGCCCATACTCGAAGCCATCCGCGCAGCAACACTTAGTGCATCTGATTTGTTAGGCGATGACAGACTTGGCTCAATAGAAAAAGATAAACTGGCTGATATCGTTGCCGTAGATGGCGATCCCACAAAAGATATAAACAGTATGGGGAGGGTGAAGTTTGTGATGAAGAATGGGGTGGTGTATAAGAATGAGTAACGTCATTGCGAGGTACGAAGCAATCTGTGTTTCAAATAACAAGCTGAATGATGAGACACAGTCTGCTTCGTGCCTCGCAGTGACGCTCATCTGCTCGATATTCCGAATTATTTCGGCAGTATATTCCAAAATAACAGTACCACTCTTCTCCGCTCATCATCGGTTTTATAATCTGTTACTCTTTTACTGGGATATTCTTCCCCTTTGCCACTTTCTACAAAGAAAAAATCAATTGATTTGATCTCTTTATAATTGGGTATTTTCTTTTCAAGAGAAACTTCCATTAAGTTCCCGATATTAATAGACCGTAGCTCTGATAGTTTCTGGTTTAATTTTTCTTTACTGGCTGTGCTGTCTTTCAACATCTCAATCAATATAGGATAAATTTCTGATTCAGTATTAAAACCGGCACCATCCGCATATCCCAGAATTACAAGGGTAGCTTTCTTATCAACATCAGCATAGCGGTTATAAAATGCAACCAGTGAATCTATTAGGGGTGAAAAAGATTTTTCAGCAACCGATTTCCTGTCTTCGGGTATTTCATATTTGCCTGAACCAAAAAATGCTGCAAGATCAAACATGTGTTGTTGGTTGATGATAATATCAAGCGATTCATTGATCATTGTAAAACGGCGCAGCCTGTAATTTGAGTGGCTTTTATAACGGTCTATCAATGCAAATGAAGAATCGATCTTACCCTTATTGGTATGATAAGCCCTTCTTGAAGTATTTATTTTTTCGTCAATAAAAGCGACAGCATTTTTCATGGAATCGAGATCCAGTGCATACCTGCCTATTTTAAACCGAATACTGTCTGCGATATTGGGATCGATCGCTTCAATTTTTAAACGGTCATCTACTTTGGCTCTGGTATCGTCCAGCATTTTCTGGTCTGCCTGTTGAACACCGGTTGCCTGGTGTAAGACCTCCTGTAGCTGTGCTTTTTTACTGCTGAAACAGGAGGTAAGTAACATAGTTGCCATTGCAGCAAATAGTATCGAACGTAAATGTTTCATATCATTTAAATTTTTGGTGCAGCTTTTATTGAAAAATCTTTAGCGGATGATATTTTAGGTTTTCTTTTTCTTTCAATAAGAACATAATTCTTTTCCTCATTTCCCTGAGAACCTTCTTTTACATTTTTAACAGACAGGGCATCATCAGAAATATAAGTAACGAACTTTGTAAGAAATTGCTTCTTGTTGATGGTTACAAAAAACAAAGCTTCATTATCTGCATTTTGTTTGGATTCTTCAGAACGATTGGTACGTGTTGGTTTGATCTTGATCTTATTCGATAATAAATCGCCCAGAAACATTCCCGAATCTTTTTCAAAAAAAGGCAAACATAAATATGTCAGTAACAAAACACCGGTGGCCCATAGTATATACAGGTATTTTGCAAATGGGTTACTATGTTTATTAATCTTATTCAATGGTTTAGTTAAGAAGTTTTTTTTGTAAAGTATTGATTTCAAGCAAAACAGTTTCTTTAGAGCCGGTTAGTAAATGGATCTGTGCATCAATCACATTCCAGTCAGGCTCAATACTTTTGTATTTTTCTATTTCCAGTAAAGGATAAAGTAAACTTGAATTTGCTTTTAGTGATGATACGGTTGTTTTAAGGTTATGGGCAACAGAATATACTTTTCCCATATTTCTGCTTTCGTAAGCAGCAGATAATTGTATCAGTTCATCAGTATATTGCGTGCTGAATAATTGCAAAAGGTCTGCAATGATCTGAGTATCGTTGCCAAATAATTTCTGCATGTTTAGAAGGTCAACATACACCAGTTCTGTACCAGCATTATTCATGGTTTGATCTATCTTCGGAATATATTTATTAAAAAGTCTGACAATATTTTCTTCGTCCAGCGGTTTAGGCAAATAATCATCCATTCCTGCTTCCTGGCATTTTTTAATTTCCGTTGGCATTGTATGGGCGGTCATGGCAATAACAGGCAGGGAGGATTTTTTAATTTCTCTGATCCATTTTACTACGCCATAGCCATCTACAAAAGGCATTTGAATATCCAGCATTACCAGATCGTATGTATTCTTTTCTAAGAACTCAATGGCCTCATTGCCATCTTTTGCAATTTGAATTGAAAGCCCCCAGTTTTTAAACAACGACTGAATAAGAAGCTGGTTTAGTTTATTATCTTCAGCAATAAGGATTCTGGAGCCTAACTGATAATTTTTTACAGTTTGAATTTCTTCCGCATTTTCAGTAGAGTCTGAAGCCAGCATATTAATACTGTAAGGAATGACAGTGATAAATTCTGAACCAACATTTTCTTTGCTCTTTACCTCAATAGTTCCGTTTTGCAAGGTTACCAACTGTTTAACAATGGATAATCCCAATCCTGTTCCACCATATTTTCGGGTGGTGGCAGAATCGGCCTGTTCAAATCTTTCAAAAACCGTTTTTAGCTTGTCTTCCGGAATGCCAATGCCACTATCTTTCACAGCAAACTGAATATAGATAAGCCCGTCTTCTTTTTTTGCGGTACTCACTTTTAAAGTGATATTGCCGCCAATACCCGTGAATTTGATTGCATTTGAAACAAGGTTAGTAAGGATCTGTTTTAAACGATCATCATCGCCTGTCAAATACAACGGAATATTTTCTTCTAACTGCACTGAAAAATAAATTTTCTTTTCAGCTAATTGAACCTGAAAAAGCATTTCAATAAAATGACAGATCTCTTTCAAATTGAATGGTGCTTTTGAGATCTGCAGTTTACCTGCTTCCAGTTTTGAAAAATCAAGAATGTCATTGATGATGTACAATAAATTCTCACCGGAACTTTTGATGAAACTAATATAGTCTTTCTGCTCTCCGTCTAATTTTGTTTTATTGGCAAGATTACTGAAACCAATAATGGAGTTCAATGGTGTGCGTATCTCATGACTCATATTGGCCAAAAACTGTTCTTTACTGCTGGCAGCCAGATTGGCTTTTTCTTTCGCTTCTTCCAGTTCATCTATCAATTTACTTTTTTGGATCAGGTGCCTGATGATCAAAGTGGCCGATAATAAAATAGTGATCAATGCAAAAATGATCAGCGCCCTGCTGTTTACCAATACCTGGTTTGAAACGGTTGAGTTTTCAATAATGGTATTCTGTAATTCTTTTTCTGCTTCTATCTGAATGTCTGAAGCAGCCAGATAAATACTGTCGATCAGATTTTTATTTTCATTACTGGTGATCTTAAGTTTGGCATCCGCAGGTGATGTGTTTTTGTTGAGTATGGATTTGGTTAATAAAATCTTCCTGTCTACAAGAACCCCCAGATCACCAAACATTTTTGTAAGATTAAACGACGCACTGATACCTGCAACTTCTGTAACCTGCTTTTGTAAAGTAACAATGCTATCGCTGATGTTTTTTGATAACTGAATATCACCGGCAGTTACTTTTTTTCTTGTCTGACTTTCTAAGAAATAAGTATTATTGATAATGTCCTGAAGAATGTTATTGATCTGAAAGGTTTTTACTGCAAGCTCGTTCCCATGTTGCATGGCACGAATACTTTTATCAGATCTGGACTGCACAAAAAACAAAACCATCATTAAAACGATGGAAAGAACCAGGATAAATACAATGGGTCTAATGCTTGTTTGTGTAGAATTTTGTTTCATCGGTTTATCCTTTCCATTTTCTTAATTGTTGTAATACGGCTCTGAGATCTTTAGGTATTTCAGCTTCCAGATCAAAGACCTGATTATTAAGAGTAAATTTCAAATTGTAAGAATGTAATGCCAGTCGGGAAAGAATGGGTCTTTCTTCTTCTGCTACTTTGGATAACTTGAAATTCTTTTTTAATGCAGATAACAGCAATGGTTTTGGGTCGCCATAGATCTCATCACAAACTATTGAATGGCCAATGTGTTGCATGTGTACGCGTATCTGGTGTGTGCGCCCCGTATGGATCCTGAATTTTACCCATGAGTATAATCGGAAAGATTCCTGTACTTCATAATCAGTTAAAGAAACTTTTCCTTTGGCATGTGTGAGCATTTTTGTGGCTTTGCCGGGATGCTCCATTATAGGTGCATCAATACTTCCGGCTGGTGTCATGATGTTGCCATATACAAGTCCAACATAATATTTTTCCATCTCTCTTCCTTCAAACAGAATGGAAAGTTGTTTGTGTGCTTCTTCTGTTTTTGCAAACACAATAATACCGCTGGTGTCTCTATCTAAACGGTGCACTGTATAAATGCTTCCGTATTTTTCTTTCAAAAGATCTTTCAAAGAAATTTCCTGCCCCAGCCTGTCGGGAATACTCAATAACCCTGATGGTTTATTTACCGCAATAAATTGATCGTTCTCAAAAATGATAGGTAGTTGCATAGAATGCACAGTATTACAATGTAATTGGAAGATTGGATTTTGAAAATGCTGAACCCAATGTCAAGATGAAGCAATTTTGACATTGATTAGCGGATAATTATTCTGTTTCTGAATCCTTATTTTTTCTAAGGAAAGATTTGTTCATAAACTTCAGCAACCTTACTTCTTTCTCATTCAAAAAACGCCATTTACTTCTGTCAACATTTTTCTTGGTAAGGTTGGCAAACATCACACGGTCCAATGCTTTTACATCATAACCGAGGTGTTCAAAAATGCGGCGCACAATTCTGTTACGACCACTGTGTATCTCAATACCAATCACGGTCTTGTCTTTTGGATCTGCATAACCCACTTCATCTGCTTTTACAAATCCATCTTCCAGTGTAACACCGGTCATAATAGATTCAAGGTCTTTTTTGGTAACGGGTTTATCAAGTGTTACTTCATAAATTTTCTTTACTTCAAAAGAAGGATGTGTTAGTTTTTGGGCCAGTTCACCATCATTGGTCAATAATAAAACGCCGGTGGTATTTCTATCCAGTCTTCCAACAGGATATACTCTTTCCGGAGTGGCATGTTTAATAAGATCCAACACCGTTTTTCTCCCCTGCGGATCATTGGAAGTGGTAATAAAATCTTTCGGTTTGTTCAGTAATATGTAAACAGAATTTTTTTGCAGAAAAACCTGTTTGCCTTTTACGAGAACTTTATCATTACTTGTTACTTTATATCCTGGCTCAAATATCTTATCACCGTTAACGGTTACTTTTCCTTCTTTCACCAGTTCGGCTGCTTCTCTTCTTCCACAAACACCAGCATGAGCGATGTATTTGTTTAAAGGCATTAACTCGGTGGGGTTTGGAGTTTGGGGTTTGGAGTTTGGAGTTAATTCTTTATCGCCATCGCTTACTTTTTTACTTTTTACTTCTGAATTTTGAATTCTGGCATCAGGTTTCTTTGTACCTCGTACCTCATACTTCTTAGTCGGCACTCCCGGTTTTCCCTTATCCTGTGGTCTGAATTTTGGAGCAAGTGGTTTGGCTTCTTTATCCGGGGTATCAATACCGCGCTTTTTATCCAGCTTCTTTTTTCGCATTTCTTCGCCGGCGGCACGGGCTTCCAATTTGTTTTTCTTCTTTTCCTGGCGGAATGCTTCTTTTACGGCGCTGCCCCTTGTCTTGTTGGCAAACTTGTCGAAGTTGTCTGTACGTTGTTTTTTCATGTGTGGTATTTATGCTGTTTTTCAACAGGAGTTGCAAAGGTAAGTTATATAAAATAAACCCACGGTTGAGCGGGAATGATGAACAGATGAACAAGGAACAGATGAAGTAAGTTAGAATATAACTTCATCATTCATCTGTTCCTTGTTCATCTGTTCGATATCCTACTTGCCTTTATTGGCCAGCTGCCCACAGGCAGCATCAATATCCTTGCCACGGCTTCTTCTCAGTCTGGCGTTTACTTTATTGGCCTCTAATATGTCCATAAAAGTTTGAACACCTTCTTCTGTTGGTTTGGCAAAACGGAAAGCATCAATGGGGTTGTATTCGATGATATTGATCAGATCAGCGGGTATCTGGCGGAAGATTCGGGTAAGGTCCTGTGCATCTTTTTCAGAATCGTTCAGGTCTTTGAAGAGAATGTATTCCAGAGTGATCTCGTTACCGGTTTGTTTGTAGAAATAATTCAAAGCTTCTATCAGCACTTTTATATTATTGCTTTCATTGATGGGCATGATCTTATCCCTTTTCTCATCAGACGGTGCATGAAGAGAAAGGGCCAGTTTAAATTTCACTTTATCATCTCCCAACATTCGTATTTGTTTGGCTACACCTGCGGTAGAAACGGTAATTCTTTTCGGACTCATGAACAATCCATCTTCTGCAGAAATACGCTCGATGGCTTTAAGTACATTGCCATAATTCATAAGTGGTTCGCCCATACCCATGAAAACAATATTGGATAATTTTTTCTCGAAGGTTTTTTCGCTCTGTGCGTTAATCAATACAACCTGATCGTAGATCTCATCATAGGTAAGGTTACGTTTACGATCCATATAACCGGTTGCGCAAAATTTACAACTCAAACTGCAACCGATCTGCGAAGAAACGCATGCGGTTTTGCGTTCATCGGTAGG
>CANBSW010000167.1 GCA_947372235.1 Chitinophagaceae bacterium
GAAATTACTGACTGCAGGCCAGGTATGGTATAAGTTCTGTTTCCTTATCCTACTTGTTTTATCACAACAAATTACCGCACAAACGATAAAAGGTAAAGTAATAGATGCCAATAATGGCGAGCCTCTTGTAGGGGCAACTGTAAAACTAAGCGACAATAAATCGGTAACACTGGTAAAACTGGATGGTACTTTTTTCTTTGGTAAAGTAAAAGCGGGTACTTATAAACTTACGGTTAGTTATGAAGGATATAAGAAAGGGGCTGATAAAGCAATTGTTATTAACGAAAATGAAAATAAAACAATTGATTTTAACCTTGAATCACTTTCCAATGAGTTAGCGTCTATAACTGTGAGTGCAGCTTCTTCGCATGATGGCGACAGAGGGGCAAGACGATTGGAAAAAGTGGCCGATCCTGTGTTGAATGTATTATCAGCCAAAACAATCCAGTTGTTACCGGATATTACCGTTGCCAATGCATTACAAAGGGTAAGCGGTGTTACCATAGAAAAAAGCGGATCGGGCGAAGCACGTTACCCTATTATTCGTGGTATGGAAAAAAGATATATCAATACACTCGTAAACGGAATTAAAATACCAAGTCCGGATAACAAAAACCGGTATATCCCACTCGATCTGTTTCCTTCAGAATTGCTGGAAAGATTGGAAGTAAGTAAAAGCCTTACACCGAGTATGGAAGGCGATGCAATAGGCGGAACCATTAATCTGGTAATGAAAGATGCTCCTAACAAATTATTGTTGCAAGCCAATGTTTCGATGGGTTACAGCACAGCATTTGCAAATGAACAATATAACCAGTTTAATACAAGTACTATTCAAAAGCAATCTCCTTCAGAAATGAATGGGACTGCTTATATAGCCACTCCAAAAGATTTTTCTGTTGCACATTTAAATTATACGGTTAAAAACTCACCTGTTAATTCAACACTTGGTTTAACGGTTGGAAACCGTTTTGGAAAAACAAAACAATTTGGTTTTATCATTTCAGGTAGTTACCAGAATATGTATCGCGGAACCACTTCCAATTTCTTTCTGCCCAATGCACAGCCCGGATTGGATAATATTCCTCTTTTTTCAGATCTGCAATTGCGTAAATATTCTGTTCAAAGTAAACGTGCAGGCTTAAATGGTAAACTCGATTTTCAGATCAATAAAAACAATAAAATTTCTCTTATAAATACTTTTGTTCGCTTGGATGATTATCAAACCAGGATCGTATATGATACCGTTACTTTAAACTCCGTTGTTGATAACTGGCAAAGAAGTACATGGCAATACCAATCTATCTACAATTCTACTTTACAGGGATTGCACAGATTGTCTGATAAATTAAAATTAGACTGGAGCCTTGCATATTCAATTGCTAATAATCATCTACCTGATCAGTCACAATTTAAACACCAATATGCAATTGTTGCAACCAGTTTAACTGCAGATAAATTGCAGAGTATTAACCATATCTGGTCTCACAACAGCGATAAAGATCTTTCTGCTTATCTGAATGTAACCAATTCATTTAAATTATTGGGAAGATCAATTGATTTGAAATATGGTGGTTTATTCAGAAGCAAACAAAGAGATAATTTTTATAATTCTTACAGCTTAAGTCCTGTACTTGGTTCTTTGTATACTAATATTAACAGTGCACCATTCATATTTTCGACAGCAGCTGATGGATTGGCTTCTGTAACGGGCAACAATTATTCTTTCAAAGAAGATATCACTGCAGGCTATATACAAGGCACCTGGCAGTTAAGCAGAAATCTGGAAGCATTAGGTGGCGTTAGAACAGAATATACAAACCAGCATTATGAAACACAGTTGGGTGCGGATGTAGAAGCAAAATCAGGTACTATCACTTATACCGATGTATTACCTAGTTTGCAATTTAAATATTCTCTCAGCAAGAACCAGGTGTTACGTTTGGCGTATTATAAGGCTTTGGCAAGACCCGGTTTTGCTGAACTGATACCTGATGGCCCCGATGGCGAATTCTTTAAGGAGATCGGTGATCCTAAAAACCTCAACCATACCACATCCGATAATATTGATATGAGGTATGAATTGTATTCCGGAAACGCTGATCAGGTTTTATTGGGTGTATTCTACAAAAACATCAAAGATCCAATAGAAATTTCAGCAGTAAAACCAAAGAACATCAATAGCCTTTATCTTGAACCGGTTAACAGCCCTAAAGCTACCAACTATGGTTTTGAAGCGGTTGTTACCAAATATTTTGGTGTATTCGGTATATCGGCCAACTATACTTATACAAGGTCAAGCATTACTAAAGACAGTATGCTATTATCATACAGAAACGGTTCTTCCAGCTTCCTGAAATTTGTTCCTGAAACAAGGCCTTTGCAAGGACAGTCTAACCATATTGGTAACCTGTCGTTGATCTTTAAGGAACCTAAAATGGGACTTGATTTCCAGCTTGCATTTGTATACACGGGAGAGCGTATCTCATTTGTAAGCCCTTATATTGGCTTACACTACTGGCAATCACCAACCACCCAACTGGATCTTTCGTTTGAGAAAAGAATTGTAAAGAAACTGACATTCTACGGTAAGATCAATAACCTTACTGATGCCCCTCTTGAGCTAACCCTGCACCAGTCTTACAATGCTTATCTGACAGCAGGTGGACGTAACCTTTCATTACAAACCAATCCGGATAGCAGGATCGTTATTCAAAAAGATTATTACAAAACATCTTATCTGTTCGGGCTTCGATACAAACTCTAATCCACTTTAATCTTACAATATGAAAAAGAATATTTTATTTCTTGCTTTGGTTGCCACAGTTTTTTTGGCTTCCTGTACAAAGAAAGCAGATAACAAAGATCTATGGGTGGCAGTAGTACCACCTGTAACACCCATCAGCGATGCTACCTGTTTATCCGGTGCATTGAACGGAACCATGCTGGCTGGTAAAACCTATAATGTATGTGGTGATATTTTTGTAAAAGCAGGCGACACCTTAACCATTCAGGAAGGTGTAACCATCAATTTTACAGGAAGTTCTCCAACAGTACCGGTTGGCCTGGGTGTTAATGGTGCTTTATTTTGTTTGGGTACAAAAGAAAAACCAATCCTCCTTACTTATCCGGGTGTTACAAAAACAGATCAGTTAGGAGCTAATCCTGATCTTGATCCTGCTTTAAAAGGTAAATGGACAGGTGTTATTGGCGGGCCTACTGCCAGCTATATGGTTATTAAATGGACACGTGTTGAATTTGGCGGAGCAACCATCAGTTCTGCTATGAAAAGTTTTACAGGAGGTTCAAGTCCTTACCCGCTTTACTTTGCAAACCCTGCCGGTATTTTTGTACTGGAAGATTCATGGATCTACGGAAGTGTTGATGATCCCTGGAGAATTAATGGTGGAAAGATTTGTGTAATGCGTAATACGTTTGAAAAATGTGGCTACACAGGCGGTGAAGCTATGAATGCAAAAGCAGGTACCATTGGAGATTTTGCTTATAATCTTTGTATAGGGATGGCTACTAACGGACCAAAGTTGTCAAACATTAATGTAGCTGTTGGTTTTCCGAGTTCTAATGTAAGAATGTATAACAATACCATAGTAAACTGTGGTTACAGAAGGTCTGCCGCTGGTCGTGGTGGTTCTATCAATTTTGAAGAAGGGGCAGGTGGTATGGCGTACAATAACCTGATTGTAAATTGTAAATTCGGTTTGCGAATTGTTTCAAATCCAATTGCAGATACTGCGAATATTCGTTACGGCTATAATTTTTATTATGCTGATTCGATATCAGTAGCAAGTCAGTTCATCCCTTCCGGATCTGTAAGTACTTGTATCAGCGTTCCACAGGAAACAGATATTCCTAAACCATCCACTTATTTGCCGGCAGGTTGGGCCGTTAGTACAACTACTGGTAATCCGGTCTACACTGCACCTGCTTCTGTTGTAGGAATTAATAACCCACAATTTGTAAATGCACCTGTACCATTACCAGCCGGTTTAATGCTGAGAGATATTTCTGTGGTAGGTAATTATAATTTTTCTTTAAAAGCAAATTCACCTTGTATCGGTATTGGTTATACAGGGTTTGGACCAAGAGCAGATGTTTCTGTACATCCTAAATATGGGGCAACAGAAATACTGGGGCCTGGTAAAGATATTGGATGTTATCAGAGCAATGGAAGGGGTAATCAACACTAAAAATTATTTGATGAAATATATATTTTCTGGGTTCTTATTGATACTGTGCATGTTTACCGGTAATGCGCAGATAAAAAATGAAAACACATTTTTAACAACACCTTATTTGCAGATTGGATCAGAACCATCATCACAATCTTTACAATTACTATGGCATGCAACTGATGCAAATGCAATATGGACTGTAGAGAGAAAACTAAATGATACATGGGTAAAAGCGGGTAATCCGGTTGCTACACATATTGCAACGGTAAATATTGAACCACATATCGTATATCGCTCAGCTTTAACGGGGTTAACTCCGGGAAGTATTTTTACCTACCGTGTTTTAAAGAATGGGAAAGAAGTATTCTCTTCTCAGGCACATACGCCCAAAGCAGTAGACCAGCCTTACCGCTTTGTTGTTTTTGGTGATGTAGGTGCAGGTACCAAAGAAGCAAAAGAGATAGCCAATCGTGTTTACAAATCAAATGCTGATTTTGCAGTGATACCTGGCGATATTGTATATGACTACGGTTTGATAACTGATTACAGAACCAAATTCTGGCCTATCTATAACGCCGAAAAACTAACTGAAACCGGTGTGCCACTCATGAGTTCTGTGCCTTTTATTGCCGCAGTAGGAAACCATGATGCGGATAGCCGCGATCTTGATAAAGCACCCGATGCACTTGCCTATTACTATTATTGGGATCAGCCATTGAATGGCCCTGTGGGTAAAGAAGGTGGTGCAATTGTTCCTTTATTAAAGGGAACTGATGCCAATAAAAAGAATTTCTTTGAAGGGGCTGGTGACAGATACCCACGTATGACCAATTTTTCTTTTAATTATGGAAATGCACATTGGCTGGTATTGGATGCAGATACTTATGTTGACTGGACAGATAGTCTGCTGATCAACTGGGTGAAAAAAGATCTTGCAGATGCAAAAAATGCACAGTGGCGTTTTGTAACCTATCATCACCCTGGATTTAATTCATCTATCGAACACTTTGAACAACAGCAGATGCGTTTGCTGGCACCTGTATTTGAGAAAGGAAATGTAGATGTGGTATTCAATGGCCATGTGCACAATTATCAAAGAAGTTTTCCAATGCAGTTCGCTCCTTTTGGTAAAGGAACCCTAATGGTAGGGGGTAAAGAAGGCAAATCACCACGTGGCAGGGTAGTACCCGGCCATTGGAAATTGGATAAAAATTTTGATGGAAAAAAGAATACACAGCCTAAGGGCGTTATTTATATCATAACCGGCGCCGGTGGACAGGAATTATATAACCCGGAACAGGAAAAAGATACCGATAGCTGGCAAAAGTTTACTGACAAATTTATCTCAACAGTTCATACAATTACAGTTGCAGATGTAAAGGGTAAAACACTTTTGATAAAACAGGTGGATGCTAATGGTAAGGAAATGGATAGTTTTATAATAACCAAGAAATAAAATAGATTTCTGTAGCTGTTTGCAATTGATGTGATTTGTTACTGGCAAAAATGACCGGCAGGTCCAAAGAGGTAAATGATCAGGAGAATTTGCCTGATACGGGTTCATAACCTGTTCGACAGCAAAAAACCGATTTTGACCGAAAGTCAATGCGGTTGTATTAAATATAAACAGCCGTTTCTTTATATTTAATCAAAATACAGCCCCATGATAGCACAGAACAGAAAAAAACTAAACCTTATATTAGGGATTACCATTGCAGCAGCATTGATTGCTCAATCATTTAGTGTTCAACAGCAACAGCAAAAAAAATTGCAGAATATTAAAGTATTCCCGGCTACTGCTACTTATGAGCAGGTAGACCATGCGATGGACCAGTTTAAAGTAGACCTTGGTGTAAAATGTAATTATTGTCATGCACCTGAAAAAGATAATCCCAGAAAAATGGATATGCCCAGCGATGCGAATCCTAAAAAAGATATTGCACGAGATATGATCCGGATGACTGATGAGATGAATAAAAAATACATCGCTACTATCAAACATACAGAATCTGATTCAACCAAGATCCAGCTGGTAACCTGTAATACCTGTCACCGTGGAGTGCCAAAGCCTTTTGGTAAAGCAGTAGTGCCACCACCACCTCCGGCTCCTGCACAAAAACCGGCAGGTGTTCCGGGAAGATAAGATCCTTTCAGGAAATCATGATTCCTGAGGATGTTTAACAGGAATGATCATTTAGAATATACAATTATGTTTTTTAAGTTATTGAAAGAGATACCCCAGATGTTTGCTGTTGCAGCGATCATCTGGGTTTTTGTTTTGATCTTGTTTATCAGGAATTCACAGATAAAAGACAAAACATTTTTTGCCAAACACCGATCTACTATTATTGCGGCTGTTGTGGCCCTGTTGTTAACGGTTGCGGATATCTGGTTATTTATAGAATACATTCCTACCCATTTTAAAAAGCAGCCTGCAGCTGAAGTTGTTGTATCAACCAAAGATTTGTTGGGAGATTCTACCATAACAGACACCGTTCATAAAACAACTGTAGAAGCAGCCATTAAAAAAGATACTTCAAAACAGGGTAAAGCAGTAGTAACAGAGATGAATGGTAAAACCTATGTTACAGGGAAAGCCAGTATCCATTTTCTTTCTAAAGGTTCTTCAGAAGATATTGAAGCCACCAATCATAGTGTTGCCTGTTCTTTCAATGACAAAACCGGACAACTCAAATTCACCGGATTGATCAAAGGGTTTCAGTTTGAAAATGAGATCATGCAGAATCATTTTAATGATAAGGATTATATGAACAGCGATGCATTTCCTAAAACCTCTTTTACAGGAAATGTTCAAAATATATCATCCGTTAATTTTACAAAAGAGGGTACTTATAACATCACTGCTGCAGGTACAATTTCTATTCATGGCATAACCAAAAACATCACTGTTCCGGGATCGCTTACTATTGCAGGTGGTAAACTAAGCTTGAAAAGCATTTTTAAAATCAAGCGCATTGATTTTGGAATTACTACAGATGAGATTGCAGATGAGTTGTCGATTACTGTGATTGCGGAGTTTTAGTTAGAAGATAGCGCGTCTTGCACTGTTAGATAACAGTTAAATAAATAGGGTATAAGAAATAGACCATCAAATCGTGCCTTTGTGCCTCTGTGTGATAATTTATTTACTCACGGAGGCAAAGGCACAGTTTTTAATAACTAAACACGCAATTCTTTCTCCGATCATTCATCAATTGCAATTGATGGGTTAAAAACCAAGCAAATCCTTTAGTTATTTCATAGTTGAAGTATATTATAGCATCATTCCTTAATCTTCAATACCGCCTGCTGGTATTCCTTCGGTGTTTTACCTGTAATGTTCTTGAATGATTTAAAAAAAATAACAGGATTATTAAATCCGCATTCGTAACAAATATTTTTAATAGCGGTTCCCTCGTGTTGCAATAGTTTGCAGGCATGCCCAATACGGATCTCCGTTAAAAACTGAATAAATGTTTTTTCTGTTTTTGATTTAAAGAAACGACAGAAAGCATTGGGCGTCATGCTACAAACATTGGCAATTTCCTGAAGACTAATGTTTTTTTGAAAATGTGTAAACAGGTAATCATACACATTACTAAACCGGTCAATTTCGGTTTTAGATGGATTGCTTTGATTGTCTTTGGCTGATAGCAAGGTATAGTTAGTCGTCTGTACCAATATATGTAAGAGTTGCAGAAAAAAACCTATTTGCGCAAACCCATCTGAACGAATGATGGATTGAAATAATTCAGTAGCTTTTTGTTTGGCAACACTTTTTAATTTTATTCCTCTTTGTATTTTAGTTACCAGTTGGCTAAACATGTATTTGGCAATGGCATCATCAATAATGTCAGAAATAAATTCCTGCGTAAAATAAATAGCATAGGCCTCTGTAAAAACAACATTCTCTGTTTGATAAAAAGAGGGGGCACATCTTAATAAATGTGGCAGGCCATCCCCAAACATCAAAATCTCCCCTTCTTCAAAATGTCCTAAATAATCGCCTGCAATCAATTGTCCGTTTCCTGATTTTATCCAGGTTAATTCCAGTGTATTGTGAAAATGATAAGGATGATCGAAATAAGGTTTATAGATCTTTTTGATCCAGATCTGTTTTTTGTTGATAATAGGCGCATCCAATACCAAAGAAGCTTTTCCTATTTTTTCGTTTTTCATGTGAGTGATTCTGATAATAAATATCAGCTTTAATTAGGTAAAATCGCTTGTAAACGAACTATAAATTGGTAAAATAGTTTACTTGTTGCGTAATTTCTATTACCATTGAGGCATTTCTTTTACTTAGTTTAGTTGGATCAAAGCCGGTTGTTGCCACCCCATTTTTGTAAGTGGCCACATGAGCATTCACTAAAAAATCATCATCGTGTTTACAAAAATGTATTTTGAGTCGTACGAATTGGGCCATCAACGAAATACGAAAACAAGACTTATAACAGAAGAGGATATTCTGATCCACGCAAAAGAAACCGGCGATTTTTTTCCCCATCATATGGATGAAGAATGGTGTAAAACACAACCGTTTAAAAAACGTATCGCACACGGCACCCTGATATTTAGTATCGGCATCGGACTAACTGCCATTGAGATCAATGAAGTTGCCATGACTTACGGTTATGAGCGTTTACGATTTATCAAACCCGTATTTATTAATGATACCATCAAAACCGTTATTACCATAAAAGATAAGAAAGACCATAAAAAACCCGGTTACGGATT
>CANBSW010000168.1 GCA_947372235.1 Chitinophagaceae bacterium
AGTCTTCTATTTGTGTGCCTTTAAATTCGGATAGAATTTTCCAGGGAAGCAGTTTGGCTTTCTCATCATATCCATCAAAATCTGCATTCTCTCCTTCCGGCTTGAAATATTTACCCAGCAGGGCTTTTGCAAGAACTATGTTTATACGGATATGTGTGTAAGGATTGAAGGTATCTACCAGAACATAATCAATGTTTGGGCCAACGGTTAAGCCAAGATTAGAAGGAAGTGTCCATGGGGTTGTAGTCCAGGCCATAAAAAACACTTCATTATTCATCTGTTCCTTGCTCGTCTGTTCATCTGTTCCTTTTATTGCTTTGAAAAGAAATTCACTTTTCTCATTTCTCACCGCTTTAAACATCGCTACCGCACTCGTATCCTTCACATCTTTATATGTTCCCGGCTGGTTTAATTCGTGCGAACTCAATCCTGTTCCAGCTGCCGGTGAATAGGGCTGGATGCTTACACTTTCGTAGAGCAATCCTTTTTTATATAATTCACTCAGTATCCACCAGAGTGTTTCTATGTAATTGTTTTCGTAAGTGATATAGGGATCATTCAGATCTACCCAATACCCCATCTTCATCGTCAGCTCATCCCATTTGCCTTTGTAACGGAGTACGGCTTCGCGACACTTTTTATTATAATCTTCTACAGAGATCTTTTTTCCGATATCTTCTTTGGTGATGCCCAGTTCTTTTTCTACACCCAGTTCAATAGGCAATCCATGGGTATCCCATCCGCCCTTGCGTTTTACCTGAAAGCCCTGCATGGTTTTGTAACGGCAAACCATGTCTTTCAATGTTCTCGAAATTACATGGTGAATGCCGGGCATACCATTGGCACTTGGGGGACCTTCATAGAATACGAAGGGCTTTTTGCCTTCGCGCAGGGATACACTTTTTTCAAAAGCTTCTCCTTTGCTCCATTTGGCCAACATGTCCTGTTCAATTGCCGGAAGGTTTAATCCGGAGAATTCTGGGTATTTCGCACTCATAAAACGCTTGTCCTATCTGTTTTTTAAGGGTGCGAAGGTAGGAAATATAGGAATGTGTTGTGTGGTGAGTTGTGAGTAGTCAGTTGTGAATCGTGAGGCGTGAGACGTCAGTCGTGAGTTAGGGTAATTTTGACCGCTGTTTCTGAACTAAAAACTGATGAGAATCAGCTTTAAACTCAACAGTGAACCACTCACGACTCACGTCTGACGACTGACGATCGAAAAAATGATATTTCCATGACACAAATCCCCTCCCTACTGACCAAACTCATCTTTTGAGCGATATAGGGAAGATAGTTTTGCCTTCATAAACCAAGTATATGACCGTACCTGCAAACCTGTTAACTAAATATAACCAGCCGGTTCCCCGCTATACCAGTTATCCTACCGTACCTTTTTGGCAGGAGGGGTTGGAACCAGGCGATTGGGCAAATCTGTTCAAACAACAATTTGAGATCAATAATACCGCTGAGGGGATCAGTTTATATATACACCTTCCTTTTTGTGAATCCTTGTGTACGTATTGTGGTTGTAATAAAAAGATCACTACGCAACATTCTGTGGAAGAAGGATATATAGAAACCATTTTGGCCGAATGGAAACTGTATTGCGATCTGATGCATACCAAACCCATCATTCGCGAACTGCATTTGGGTGGAGGAACGCCTACTTTTTTTTCTCCACAAAATCTGAAGGATCTGTTGAGCCGTTTGTTTGAGCGGGCCATCATACATCCCAAACATGAATTCAGTTTTGAGGGACACCCAAATAATACCACCAAAGAACATTTGCAGGCATTATATGATATGGGATTCAGAAGAGTGAGTTATGGCGTGCAGGATCATAACCCCGAAGTGCAACGTGTGATCAACAGAATACAACCTTTGGAAAATGTGCAACGCGTAATTGATGAAGCAAGAGCAATTGGATATACTTCCGTAAATGTGGATCTGATCTATGGTTTGCCATTACAAACCGTAGAGAGCATGAAAGTAACGATAGAGCAAACTATTGCATTAAAACCGGACCGTATTGCTTTTTATAGTTATGCGCATGTTCCATGGACAAGCAGAGCACAGCGTTTGTTTGATGAACATGATCTTCCAACAACGGATGTGAAAATGCAGTTGTACAGAATGAGTAAAAAAATGTTTATGGAAGCCGGATATCATGATATTGGTATGGACCATTTTGCATTAACCAATGATGACCTCTATCTCTCAAAAAGAGGCGGTTACCTGCACAGAAATTTTATGGGCTATACTTTGCAGAGAACCAATATGCTTGTTGGACTTGGAGTATCAGCAATCAGCGATGCAGGAATGGGCTATGCACAAAATAATAAAACCTTACACGATTATACAGAAGCCATTGAAAGAGGCGAACTGGCGGTGAACAAAGGGATTTTTTTGAATGAGGAAGATGTTGCATTTCGAAATTATATTCTGGATATCAGTTGCAGAGGCAAAACAGAATTTAGAGAAGAAGATTTACCGTTACTTCAGGAATTCAGTTTCCCGATGCTGGAGGATTTAGAAGCAGATGGATTGATTACCTGGAATGAAAAAGAATTGGAAGTAACAGAGATGGGAAACCATTTTATCCGCAATATCTGTTTCCCGTTTGACCTGCATGTGCATCGCAAGCAAACAGTAAGTACGCAACCGATATTCAGTAAGGCTATTTAAGCGAAGATTTTTTGAAACACATAGGAACATAGGTAAATGCAAAGGGCATATAAGATTACTACTATGTGAATTTTTTCCTAACCTATGTTCCTATGTGTTTCAAAAAAGTTCCACCAAATCATGAAGGCACAAATTGTCACTAAGATTTATTTTAAGCGACTTATTCCTTACCCCGTATCTTTTTATACAAAGCAATTGCCCCAAGTAATAAAAAGATAAACCCAATAATTCCCACAACACCCCAAACCATACTCATCGCCTGCTTAACCACAACCAGCATTACAATGGCAATGAGTAAAACGGTGGCAACTTCATTCCACATACGTAATTGCTGTGAAGTGTATTTGAACTCGCCCCTCAATTCCTGCGATAAAATTCTTTGCAGCGAAAACTGGTAAAAGTATAATAAAACAACAAATCCCAATTTTAGTAATAACCATCTTCCCCCTTCCTCAAACACAGTGAGATACCAGTTTCCTTCATACATCACATAAGAACCTAAGATCAAAGTTAATATAGCTGATGGCCAGGTAATACCATACCACAATCTTTTCATCATGATAGAAAACTGTTTGCGCAAAATGGTTTTTTCAGGATCAGGTTTATCTCCCGCTTCTGTTGCATAAATAAAAAATCTTGGCATATAGAATAACCCGGCAAACCAGGTTACTACGAAGATGATGTGGAGGGCTTTGAGATAGGCGTACATGGTTGTATTTTTTTAGCTGTGAGCTTTTATTTAGTATTTTAACGTGTTGTGCTATTTAATAACCCTCTGTGAAACTCTATCATTTCAATATGATCAAATAGCACAACACGTTAGTTGTTTAGTAAGTTAATTCTTTGTAGCTCATAGCCATAGCTTACTTCATAATCATTTCCTCCTTACCCGCTTTATAATCCTCCATCCAACCCACTATGGTTTTTACCCAAAGAGGATGTGTATTTAAGCAGGATATCATATCATATGATTCACCACCGGCTTCCATGAAAGATTCTTTGCCTCTTTCGGCGATCTCTTCCAGTGTTTCGAGGCAATCACTTACGAATGCAGGACAAACTACCAATAATTTTTTGATCCCTTCTTTTGGCATTTCTTCCAAACGTATATCGGTAAAGGGTTGCAGCCAGCCTTTGCCAAGTCGCGACTGAAATGAGATACTGAACTTTTCTTTTGGAATGCCTAACTCTTCTGTTACCAAACGTGTTGTTGTAAATACCTGGTGGCGGTAACAATAATCGTGTGCCGGTGATGCGGTGTTACAGCAATCATTCACTTGTAAACAATGAGATTTTGTGATATCACTTTTACGGATATGTCGTTCTGGAATTCCATGGTAACTGAATAACAAGTGGTCATATTCTTTTTCTAAATGAGGTTTGATATTTTCTGCCAATGCGTGAAGATAGTTAGCCTCATTATAAAAAGGTTTGATGAAACTGATTTTGAATGGATATGAATGTGCAGCGTATTGTTCTTTAGCATAATCCACAGCAGTTTCAAAACTACTCATCGCATAATGAGGATATAAAGGAACAATGATAATTTCTTTCAGATCAGGATTTTCTTTCAGTAAAAGATCATAGGCTTGTTGGGGTGATGGATAACCGTATCGCATTGCGATAGCCACAGGTTCGGCTACCTGTTGTTGTAACGCAGCCTGTAATTGTTTGGTAAGAACAATTAAGGGAGAACCTTCTTTGGTCCAGATGGTTTTATACGCTTCTGCCGATTTAGGTGCGCGAAATGGAACAATGATACCGCGAACCAGTAAGGCACGGGCAATAAAAGGGATATCGATCACTTTTTCATCCATCAAAAATTCATTCAGGTACTTTCTTACATCTTTTACTTCTGTTGAATCGGGTGAACCCAGATTCATTAATAAGATGGCTTTGTTTGCAGGTTGTGGCATAATAATATATCGTATTTGCAAATGTATACTAACAAAGGTTTCGGGTAATGGTTTATGAGCAATATCAGTAAAACGAACAGGGGTTAGCCGGAAAAAATTTAACATTGTGACTCATATCAGTTGAATATGACAAAAACTGACAGAGAAATGACAATTGAATGATTAATCTCATATTTATAAAGGAAGCACCGGGGATATCTTTGCCAAAGAATATTAATCAGCTTTATAAGCAGTAAGCATGGATATCAATCAATTTTTTGTAGCAGGCATTAACTACCGGAAAACAGATACCGGAATTCGTGGTGATTTTGCCGTTAGTGCTGATCAATATACTTCTCTTCTCGAAAAAGCGGCTTTGATTGGTGTAACAGAAGTATTCGTATTAAGTACCTGTAACAGAACAGAAATTTATGGTATTGCTGATAATGTAAACACACTGATCAAACTGCTTTGCAACGAAACTGCGGGTGATGCAGATACTTTCCGTCAATTATGTTATAGTAAACAAGGCAACCAGGCTGTTGAACATATTTTTGCAGTAGGTGCCGGATTGGACTCTCAGATATTGGGTGATTATGAAATTGTGGGCCAAATGAAACTGGCTGTAAAATTTGCCCGTGAAAAAGGTTTTGTAGGTGCATTTATGGAAAGATTGTTTAACACCGTTTTACAATCATCCAAAGCCATTAAAAATGATACTGCTTTAAGTGGCGGAACCATTTCTGTTTCTTTTGCAGCTATTCAGTTTTTAAAAGCACATGTGGCCGATACCAGTAACAAAAAAATTGTATTACTCGGTACCGGTAAAATTGGCCGCAATACTTGTAAAAATCTGGTTGATTATCTTGATACAAAAAATATCACACTCATCAATCGTACAGATGACAAAGCAATAGCACTGGCAGATGAATTAGGATTACAAACTGTTCCTTATTCAAGTCTGGATGAAGAAGTTGCAGCTGCTGATATTGTGATCGTAGCTACCAATGCAGAAAAAGTGGTGATCACAAAACAAAGTCTGCTGAACAGCAGTCCGAAAGTTTTGATCGATCTTTCTATCCCTAATAATATTGAACCATCTGCGGCTTCATTGGAACATATCATTTTAGCCAATGTAGATGATCTCTCTAAAATAAATGACCTAACCCTGCAAAAACGCCAGGCAGAAGTGCCCAAAGCATTAAGTATCATAAAAACACATATGCTTGAGTTCAGGGAATGGTTTATGCTTCGCAGTCATGTTCCGGTTTTAAAAGCCGTAAAACAAAAACTGAACGATATGCATTCTTGCGGTATGTTTATCTCTGCTACCCATACCACCATCATTGATCAGGCGGCCATTCAGAAAGTAGTGAATACCGTTGCCGTAAAAATGCGCAGCCAACATCAGCCCGGATGTTACTATATTGAGGCCATCAATGATTTCATGACCAGCAACTAAGCTATGAAAAAGACAGTACGGATCGGAACACGCGACAGCCAATTAGCTGTTTGGCAAGCTACGCTTGTACAACAGGAGCTGTTGAAACACGGTATTGAAGGTGAACTTGTGTACCTGAAAAGTGATGGCGATATTGATCTGATCACCCCTTTGTATGAAATGGGTGTTCAGGGTGTATTTACAAAAACACTGGATGCTGCTTTATTAAATAATAGAATTGATATTGCCGTTCACTCAATGAAAGATGTTCCAACCCAACTGGCACAAGGTTTACAACAGGTAGCTGTTTTACCCAGAGCTTCGTTTAAGGATATTTTGGTGTATAGAGGAGATGAATTGGCTTTGTTTGAAGAGTTAGGATTTGTGAATGGTGAATGGGCAATGAGCAGTAATTCAAAATTCAAAATTCAAAATTCAAAATTTATAATAGCTACCAGCAGTGTTCGTCGCCGTGCACAGTGGCTGAACCGTTATCCGCATCACACATTGGATAATCTACGTGGCAATGTAAATACCAGAATGCGCAAACTGGATGAGAGTGAATGGAATGGGGCTATTTTTGCCGGAGCCGGATTGGAGAGAATTGGTTTACGCCCAAAGAATTCGATTGATCTGGATTGGATGTTACCCGCACCATCACAAGGTGCCATTACCATTGTTTGCAGAGATGGTGATAATATAGCTGCTGAAGCTTGTGATTTATTAAATGACACTTCAACTGCTACCTGTACAAAAATTGAAAAAGATTTTATGCGTGTATTGATGGGCGGTTGCGCAACACCTGTCAGCGCATTGGCCATACAAAAAGAACAAAATATTCACTTCAGAGGAAATATTCTCTCGTTGGATGGGAAAGAAAAAGTAGAAGTAGAATATACCGTGCCAGAGTTGCAGTCTAACAATTTAGGAAATACAGCTGCGCAGGAATTACTGGCAAAAGGAGGAGATAAAATTATAGCCGCTATTCGTAATGTCTAAAGCAATAAAGAAGATATTATCAACAAGGCCCATCAATGAATTGCTGGTGGCAGAAGCTCTTTCAAAGAATATTGAGATTGATACATTGTCATTTATAGAAACCACGCCAATTGAAACTGTGGAAGTACAACAGGAAATTGAACTGGCATCCAATCAAATTGCCACTGTGGTGTTTACCAGTATGAATGCGGTAGATGCTGTTACAGAGATGTTAGATGGATTTATACCCGAATGGACAATCTATTGCATGGGTTATGCCACTAAAGAACTGGTAAAAAATTATTTTGGTGAGCATGCCGTTGCTGGCACTGCAGATAATGCAAGCGAACTGGCCGAAGAAATTATTAAAAATGAAGAACCCGATGAAGTGATCTTTTTTTGCGGCAACAAAAGAAGAGATGAATTACCGGGAAAATTAAAAAAACAAAGAATAGAAGTAAACGAGATCGTAGTTTATCAAACAGAAAATACACAGCATAAGATCTCAAAAATATATGATGGTATTTTGTTTTTTAGCCCGAGTGCAGTGGAAAGTTTTTTTGCAGTAAACAAATTACCCGAATACACTGTTGTATTTGCCATCGGACAAACCACCAAAGAAACTGTAAGCCGGTTTTGTAAGAACAGAATTGTAGTAAGTAAATTGCCGGGGAAGGATCAGTTGGTGGAGCAAGCGATTGCGTATAGTGAATGGTGAATGAGCAATGGTGAATAGTAACGAAGTATATCAATATATAATTTTATCATTAAAAATAAAGAGGTGCTGGATTGATTAGGCTAAAGATGAATTTCACTGACAATTCACCATTGCCCATTCACCATTCACCATTCACAACAACATGCTGCAAAACGACCTCATACTAAGAACCCTCCGCGGAGAAAAAACAGAAAGAACACCTGTATGGATGATGCGCCAGGCCGGCCGCTATCTTCCTGAATACATGGTATTGCGCGAAAAATATGGATTCTTTGAAAGATGCCAGACTCCGGAACTTGCCTGCCAGATCACCCTTCAACCGGTAGATATTGTGGGTGTGGATGCAGCAATTTTATTTTCTGATATTTTGGTGGTTCCGCAAGCCATGGGACTGGAAGTGCAGTTGATTGAAAGCAAAGGACCGATACTACCCGATCCCATCAAAACCGTAAAAGATTTAATTCGTGTTCGTGTTCCGGATGTGGATGAATCATTGGGTTATGTATTCGAAGCCATCAAACTTATCAAACAGGAATTGAATGGCCGTGTGCCATTGATTGGTTTTGCAGGTGCCCCCTGGACTCTCTTGTGTTATATGGTGCAGGGCAAAGGCTCCAAAACTTTTGATGAAGCAAAAGCCTTTTGCTATACACAACCCGAACTGGCTCACCAGTTATTACAAATGATCACCGATACCACTATCGCTTACTTAAAAGCACAAGCTAAAGCCGGTGCAGATACCGTGCAAATCTTCGATAGTTGGGGTGGATTATTAGGTCCGGAAGATTTTGAAATACTTTCTTTGCAATATATCAGACAAATAGTTGCTGCATTAAAAGACATTGTTCCTACCATCATCTTTGCAAAAGGTGCCTGGCATAGTTTGGATGCCATGGCTGCAACAGGCGCACAGGGATTGGGTATCGACTGGTGCATCAAACCACAAATGGCAAGGCAGTTTGCGGGGAACAATGTAACACTACAGGGAAATTTTGATCCTGCTAAATTGTTATCGCCAATACCTGTTATTAAAAAAGAAGTTACCGCCATGTTAGATGCATTTGGCCCGGGTCATTATATCGCAAACCTTGGCCACGGCATTTTGCCACATGTTCCTGTTGATCATGCAAA
>CANBSW010000169.1 GCA_947372235.1 Chitinophagaceae bacterium
CATAGTCATTATCCACCCTTTTTATCTCAATTCTTGCCATTTCACAAAGATTTATGCAAATGTAATTTAACCATACCCTTATTTTGCTACTGAATTGCGGAATATCTAATTATGGACTACTTCGACTACGGATCAGATTTTACCCTTGAGAACGGAACGGTGTTGCCGGCGCTTCGGATTGCTTACCAAACCTATGGTACACTGAATGCCTCCCAAAGCAATGTGGTATGGGTTTGCCATGCATTAACAGCCAATGCCGATCCGGCAGATTGGTGGAAAGGTTTGGTGGGAGAGAACTGCCTGATCAATCCGGAAGAATATTTTATTGTGGGTGTAAATATATTAGGATCCTGTTATGGAACTACCGGCCCTACCAGTATCAACCCCAAAACAGGAGAACCTTATTATTCTGCTTTCCCACAGGTTACCATTCGTGATATGGTGGAGTCCTATATTTTGTTACGCAAACATTTGGGTATTGATAAAATCCATTTATTAATGGGTGGCAGCATGGGCGGATATCAGGTATTGGAATGGAGTGTGATGGAAAAAGATATTATTGAGAAATTATTTTTGATAGCTACATCTCCTTCTGAAAGTGCATGGGGTGTTGCGGTGCATACAGCACAACGTTTGGCGATAGAAGCTGATGCCACATGGCAAGATCATACACCAACAGCAGGTGCAAAAGGATTGAAAGCCGCACGCGCCATAGGTATGCTTACTTATCGCAACTACAGTACATTCCAGGAAAAACAAACCGATCCCGATCCTGAAAAGATCGATGATTTTAAAGCATCTTCTTATTTAAATTATCAGGGCGATAAATTGGTGAAACGATTCAATGCCTATAGTTACTGGCTGCTCACCAAAGCTATGGACAGCCACCATCTTGGAAGAGGCAGAGGCGGTGATCTGATCAAAGTATTACAATCTATTCAGCAACCAACTTTCATTATCGGCATTCATAGCGATATTCTTTGTCCGCTGGATGAGCAACGTTTTATGGCAGATCATATGCCCAATGCAGAACTGGTAGAGATTGATTCTGCTTACGGACATGATGGGTTTATCATTGAAACCAAACAGATCACGGATTATTTGGGTACTTGGATGGGGCGCTGATTAATTTGAAAATAATCTCTGTGTACCTCTGTATCTCCAAAACTCTGTGTTGAAAAAGTGATTTAAATGGAGCGAGTTTTTTTCAACACAGAGGCACAGAGTAAAAGAGTTTCACAGAGTTATTTAATTAGGATGATAGATCCTTTCCGCTTTCTTATACACTTCCTCTTTATTCAAGGTCATCGGTTTGGTTTGTTGATGGGTGTACATTTCCATCTGATCTGTATAATGTGGTGAATCTTTTTTGCTGGAGGCTCCATAAGTATTGATCGATTCAATGATCGGTCCATTCTTTGTAAAGCGCACCAGTTCAATATACGCATCGCCCTGATTTCCTTTCACCATCCCGTTTTTGTAAGCAACTGAATACATAGGCGCCAAAACATCCGGTAAGCCCGGTTGCGGAATTGCTTTATCACCTCTTACTAATTTCTGAATATCGCCCAGCTGCAAATTGGTTCTGCCAAAGTCTTTCAGCATGTTTGTTTTTACAGTAGCTAGTATAGCAACAGCCTGTTCAGTAGTTATTCCTCCTGTCTTTCTGTAATCTCCCAATGATTTGGAAACAATTCCATACACCATTAAAAAAGTTCCGGCACCAATACTTTCCGCATTGGAATTTTTATCCCATTGGTTAAGGTTGGTGATCAGATCTGCAATATCCGGATGTTCAGATGCTTTCAGCAAAAACAAACTATCAATATTAGTTGGGAAAGCAAATTTGGAAGGATATTGTCTGTCGAATTTGATCTTCTTAAAATTTTCAAAACTCATTTTAGTAACACCAGCCACCAACTCTTCAAAACGTCTGCTGCGGTTATTTTCCAGTGTTTCATAACCCATGGTTACATCTTTTACTACCGGATTTTCCGGCCCTTCGGTTGAATGAAAAGGAGAGTGGTTCATATTAAATACATAGCCGCTTTTGGGTTGTAGAACCTGTGGCAGATCTGCCAATGGATGCAGATTCGTCCATAGTGTAGCACTCGTATTTCCCGGCAGTGTTGATTTCCAGTTATACTTAGGATCGGTATTGCGAATCGGAATTCTTCCATTACTTATATAGAAAACGGTATCATATCTATCAGCATACACAATATTATAACCCGGTATCGCCAGCATATTTAAAGCTGTTTTGAATTCGGTAAAATTCTTGGCTTTGTTAAAACGGTACCATTGCTCCAGTCCGCGTATATCCATTTGTGCAGGCATACGGATAGAGAATGCTCCTTTCGCAGTGATCATCGTTGGCCCGTATTTACTCCAATAGGCTTTTCTGTTTACATTGATCTTAAT
Organism: Chitinophagaceae bacterium; assembly: GCA_947372235.1. GTDB lineage: Bacteria > Bacteroidota > Bacteroidia > Chitinophagales > Chitinophagaceae > Sediminibacterium. Next base: position 2,422 of record CANBSW010000169.1, read on the forward strand.
GCCTGATATTTTTACTTTTATTTTTGCATTTCTTTCTTCCAGTGTTTCCCATTTGCCATCGAATTTGTATTGCAGTTTATTGGCAGGATTTATTTCAAGTTGATACACGTCTAATTTATCCGGAGCATTCACTGTATGTGCCCATCCCAGGTATTCATTGGCACCATGTAAAATGCAGGGCGCTCCGGGAAAGTTGGCTCCTAAAATATTCCATCCTTCTTCGCTGCATAAATGCGCTTCATAAAAAGCAACCGGCCCTTCCAGAGGCTGGTGGGCATTGATATCTAAATAAACCTGCCCATCCACTGTTTTCGCACTGTTAAAGGCAAAAGCATTACTGCCGGCTGTTTTAAAATTCTCCAGCATGGGAACGGTTCCGCCAAAAATGGAGGATAAAGCTCTATCCGCTCCTGATAAAACGCATAACTGCAAAACAGAATACTGTATCATGTCTTTAGGTGTAACCGGAAATATCTTACTCATCAATATTTCTTTGGGATGTTTGGCTGCATAAGCATTCATTCCTGCTGCATAGCCTTCTAACAGTCTTTTGAAATCCGGACTCAGATCGCTATCATATTTTTCTTCCACCAGTTCAGGAATACGCATCAGGTGAATGATATAATCGATGGATGCCCCTTTCTTTCCCTGGTAACTGGCTAACATTGCTTTACCGGCCATTAAGGATTGTTGGATGGTGGCAAAATCATCTTCTGCCTGAGCCCAGGCGAGTCCATACGCAACTTCGGGATCTGTTTTTGCGAATATATGTGGAACGCCATAGGTATCTCGAACGATATCTATTTTCCCCGGATCAAACTGGGCATTGGCAGAAAAAAGAATCAGAGAAGAAAAGAAAAGGCATAGAAATAGATGGCGCATAGCGTTGGTTTTGTAGTACAACAAATCTAATCATATTATGTTTGGCGAACCAAATTGGCCGAGTCTTGTTACTTTTATACCAAACTTCAAATACAATGGGTATCTGGAAACAAATAGCAGAATATCTCTACATCAAAAAAAGAGATCCTAATGAAGAAAGAACGCAATGGATGAAATACATGCATGGAATGAACCGTATTTCACTGATTATGTTTTTATTGGCAGTGATAATAATCATTTTCAAGCTGGTAATTCTTCCGTTGATCAGAAAATAAAAGAGATAAAATGAGAAGAACGATTATTGCTTTGTCTTTTATCTTTCTTCTTCCTGCTATTATTTTTTGTCAGAAATGTGATACTATCGTCTGGTCAAAGCACCACGATCTGAAATGGAGATATTTTAAAGCAAGGCCTGATCGTAAAAACAATGCTGATGCTCTTTCGGATATCAGTATTTTTTATCAAATATCAACAGCAAAGCGGTTTGCCAAATTTATGGTTGCCTGTTACTTTTATCCCTGTGGCTCATGGGTTAAAGTAGCACCTACCAGCCGCCTGCTGCAACATGAACAAACCCATTTTGATATTGCGGAATACCATAAGCGTTTATTGATGAAAGAGGTTATGAACCATCAGTACACAGCCGGTAACCTCAATTCGTCGGTAGAAGAGTTTGGTAAAATGATCACAGATTTGCGAGCGCTTATGGACAATGAATATGATCTGGAAACAGCACATTCCGTTAATGAAGACAAGCAAAGAGAGTGGACTAAAAAAATGGATAACCTTTTGAAGAAGCTCAATGTGTATGAGGGCAATAGTTATATTCTTACTTTATACTGATCAGTTCAATAATTTGTTTCGCTGCCTGTGCCGATGCATGGCCACCCGCAGCGAGTAAGGTTTTTAGACCGGTATAGTCTTTTTGTAATTCAGCTTTTCTTTTCTCATCAGACAAAAGCAGGCTTAATTCTTTTACAAGATTGGCGGGTGTGAGTTCATCCTGAATCAATTCCTTCACCACCAGTTTATCCATGATGAGATTAACCAGTGAAATATATTTTATTTTGATCAATCGCTTTGCGATCTGGTAACTGATATTACTTCCCTTATAACAAACAATCTCCGGCACACCAAACAAAGCTGTTTCCAAAGTAGCTGTTCCGCTGGTTACCAGTGCAGCTTTGGCTTGCAGCAAAAGGTCATAGGTTTTGTTTCTTACGTTTGATACATTTTGATAAGCAGCAAAAAAAGGTTCATAAAAAAAATCCTCCAACCCCGGTGCCATCGCCACCACAAATTGATAATCGGGAAATGATTTTGCCACTTCCAGCATGATGGGAAGTTTTTTAGCGATCTCCTGTTTGCGACTGCCGGGTAATAGAGCTATGAGTTTGGGGTTTGGGGTTTGGAGTTTGGGGTTATCACCAACTCCAAACTCCAAACTCCTAACTCCAAACTGCTCTATCACTTCCACCAACGGATGCCCCACATATTCCACTTCCCAGTTCCATTTGTTTTTGTAATAGTCTTTTTCGAACGGAAGAATGCAAAGCATTTTATCAATGCACAGTTTCATTTTCTTAACACGATTCTCTTTCCATGCCCACACCTGTGGAGAGATATAGTAAACAACCCGAAATCCTTTTGCTTTTGCCCATTCGGCAATACGCAAATTAAACCCAGGATAATCGATCAATACCAAAACATCCGGATTAAAATCAAGTATATCCTGTTTGCAGAATTTGATATTTTGGAAAATAGCAGGCAGGTTTTTAACCACTTCTGCAAAACCCATAAAAGCCAGATCGCGGTAATGTTTTACAAGAGTAGCACCCGCATTCTCCATCAGATCACCACCCCAGCAACGGATGTGGGCAGTGGTATCCAACTGATACAATTGCTTGATCAGATTGCTGCCATGCAGATCACCACTGGCTTCTCCGGAAATGATGTAATACTTCATACCCCCTTGCCCCCTGAAGGGGGAATTTGTTTAGGGGCACAATATACGAATCGGAGCGCTTATCGGTCGGGGCGCTAAAGCGACCTGAACGATAAGCGCTCCGATTGCAAAGTCTTACATAAAAATATTATCTAAAATAACCTCATTAGGGTTCAGGCGGCTCTAGCCTCCCGACCCCAGCCGACCCCTAACTAAAAAAATAGTTTGCAAACTAAAAAATTAGTTTATACATTTGAGTCAGCAATAAAAACTACCCCCCATGAAACCATTAACCAAAGCAGAAGAACAGATCATGCACAGCATCTGGAAACTGGAAGAAGCATTCTTAAAAGATATCATTGAAGCGCAACCGGAACCCAGACCACATTCCAATACCATTGCCACCATTGTGAAAATATTGGTAGACAAAGGCTTTGTTGGCATCACCCCCATTGGAAGAGTACACCAATATTATCCATTGGTATCCAAAGAAGAATATTCATCATCCACCATCCGCACATTGGTAGAAGGTTATTTTGAAGGTTCTTTCAGCGATGCGGTTTCTTTTATGGTGAAACAAAAAGATATCAGTGTAAAAGAATTGGAAATGCTTTTGCAACAGATCAAAAACGCTAAAAAATAATTACCATGTTAACAACTGCTTATTACTTTTTGCAAGTGATACTCTGTAGTGCGGTGATGATGGGGTATTACTGGCTGGTGCTGCGTAACAAACGTTTTCACCAGTATAACCGTTTTTATTTAATGGCCATTGCACTGCTTTCATGGGTAGTGCCATTGATAAAAATACAGTTGGGGTACACCACCGTAACCCAGGCTCCGCAGGTAATGCAGTTCTTACAGGTAGTTGCAGATAATAATTCGCAGATCGAGGAAACCATTACCCGTAAAGGGTTTGAGTGGAACTGGGGTATGCTGGCATCGGGCCTGTATATTGCAGTGGCATTGGTTTTATTGGTTGGAATGATACGGGCATTGTTTCGCATTTATCAATTACTAAAATTGCATTCCTGCAAAAATGTAGGAGAAGTTTACCTGATATTAACACAGGCCAAGGGAACGCCTTTTTCCTTCTTCCGTTATATTTTCTGGAACGAAGAAATAGACATCCGCAGTGAAGCCGGTAAACAAATTTTACAGCACGAACTTACCCATGTACAACAAAAACATTCCTTTGATAAATTATTCATTCAGGTAATATTGATTGCGGGTTGGTTCAATCCTTTTTTCTGGCTCATCAGAAAAGAAATGGATATGATCCACGAATTCATCGCCGATAAAAAAGCCGTGAACAATGGCGATACCGCATCGCTTGCACAAATGCTGTTAACGGCCGCCTATCCCAACCAGCAATTCCTGTTAACCAATCCGTTTTTCTTTTCACCTATTAAAAGACGATTACAAATGCTTACCAATAATAAAAATCCACGTTTCAGTTATGTAAGAAGACTGGTGGTATTGCCTTTACTGGCCATCGTTGTGGTATTGTTTGCCTTTAGAAACAAAGACCAGAAAACAGCTACTACTATATCACTGGCATCAGTAATGGAAAAAGTAGCCGATAAGATCAGTGATTTGCAAAAACCTCAAACTTCTATTGCAGACGTGTTGGATCTGGCCATGCTCGACAGAACCTATAACGTTGTAATAGATGCCGGACACGGTGGCTCAGACAAAGGTGCAACCGCTGCTGATGGTACAACTGAATCTGAACTCTCATTACAGTTAGCCAAAACCATACGAAATCTTAATGCCAATAAAAACATCAATATCATATTGCGGAGGGAGGACGATGTATTTGAAAATGTAGAAAGTATTATAGAAAAAGTAAATCAAGAAAAACCTGACCTGTTTATCAGTCTGCATGCCAACCAAATGTCGCCTGTTAAAACCTCAGGTGGTAAAACATTGGCAAATCCTGCTACGGGAATTGAAATGTTTATTCCTGAAAAAACAAAAGCGACCGATTATGAAGGAAGTATTGCATTGGCAAACTATATCAGTTCTTCTCTTACAACAATGAAAGAAAAGATGCTGGGAATCAAATCAAGAAAATCAGGAATCTGGGTATTGAATAATGTAAAAAGTCCGGCAGTATTGATTGAAACCGGATTCATGTCCAATGAGAGTGATCTTAAAAAATTAAAGGATGCCAATTACCAAAAGCAAATGGCCAAAGCAGTATTGAATGCCATCAATACTTTTTTGAGTAAGCCTGTTCAAAATAAATTGAATTTGGAAAAACTGGGAGTGGATACTGTTGTTATCAAACAAAAAGGAAAGGAAGATGAAATCAAACTGATCTATACACCTAACCTGCAAAACCCCAACGAAAAAACTCCTTTGTATTTTGTAGATGGAAAGAAGATGGATAAGAATGTATTGGAAACCATCTCTCCCAATGATATAGACAGGATCGATATTTTAAAAGATGCTTCTGCCGTTGCTAAATATGGAGAAGATGCAAAGAATGGAGTAGTGATCATTACCACCAAAGAATACAGCAAGAAAAAGCCGTTGATCATTGTTGATGGGAAAAAAATGGAAGGGGCAGATATGAATTCAGTATCGCCGGATAAAATAGAATCGATTGATGTATTAAAAAATGAATCTGCAACAGCGATTTATGGTGAGGAAGGTAAGAATGGCGTGATACTGATTACAACTAAAGAACATGCTCTTGCTCAAAAAAACAAGAATTCAGGTTCCACATTTCTAATCACTGATGAAAAAGGTAATGTAAGCTGGAAATCTCCTCAAAGTGAAGGAAGTGGATTAGGAATAAATGTTCAGGCAATAGCACAAGACCGGTTTGGTAATATCAACAAAAACAGAAAAGTATATGTGAAACAAATAATATACAGTGGAGCAATTACCAATAAAATAAAAGTATGGGAAGAGGAGCATGAAGTTAAAACAGATAATGAAGGGATGTATACATTGGTAATTGGCAGAGGCATTAAACCGGCCGGATCTTCTTACAAGGATATCAGTCAAATAGACTGGGGGAATGGACCTTTTTATTTAAATACTCAAATATCAATTCCTCCAAGTATAGATGCTCCATGGTGGGTTAAGAATGATGATTATATAGATATGGGTACCAATCAAATGATGAGTGTACCCTATGCTTTGTTTAATGGTAATTCGAATATTAATTGGAATCCACAAAAACAAGAAGATAGTAGAAGTTCAAAAAACAACTCATCATCAAATTCCGGTACTTATGTAACAACTGAAAGTATTCCCGTAGAATCCAATACATTAAAAATTCCCAAAACAGATAATGATAAAGTATTTACGGTTACCCAAATTCCTGCAGAATTTCCCGGTGGTAGCCTGGCTTGGGAAAAATATTTATTGAGAAACCTGGATATCAATATTGTTAAGAAAAATGGTGGCCCCGTTGGTAAATACAAAGTGGTAGTGAGTTTTATTGTTGATAAATTAGGGAACCTTTCTGAGATCACAGCAGAGAACGATCCCGGTTATGGCACCAAAGAAGAAGCCATCCGAATCATTTCAAAAGGCCCTAAATGGAAGCCGGCTATTCAGAATGG
>CANBSW010000170.1 GCA_947372235.1 Chitinophagaceae bacterium
ATATGAAAATTTGTATCCACTAAAATCGATCGGGGGATACTGATTATATTATAAGCATTCAATTTTGCTCTGTCAATGATCCATTGAAGACCGGTTGCATTTCTTTTCTGAACATTTTTTCGCCAGGCTTCTTTGTCATCATCAATAGATAAAGAAATGAATTGAACGCGGCCATCATCTTTATACACCTCTTTCAGCTTTTCGTAAGCAGGCATTTCTTCCATACAGGGGCCGCACCAGGTGGCCCAAAGATCTATGTACAATAGCTTTCCCTTAAAATCAGAAGGATGAACCGATTTATTGTTCAGATCAGTTGCAGTAAAATCAACTGCAAGGTCTCCGTTTGATAATAGCATTACTTTTTCAAGTGTGCTTTGCAAAGCAGAACGATACAATTCATTATTCAGAGATTTAATTTTTGATGCAAATGTCAATTTGACTTCTCTGTTGCTTGCTCTCTTTAATTCCTGTGCCAGATCACGGGCTGCGATCCAGTCTTTCACCTGTTGAATTTCTTTTGTAGATTTTTTTTCTTTTAAAAGGAGGTCATCAACAATATCTCTATATACCACCAGTTTCAAAAAGGGAGGGTCAATAAAATTAACTTCGTATTTGCTTATATAAGGCATGATTTCTTTTTCAAATTTTTTGCGAAACAACTCGAGCGAATCTTTGGATAGTTTGTATTTGAAGGAATAATAAATGGGAATATCATGAATGCTGTTAATGATATCTGCTTTGATGCGGGCTTTTTCCAGTTGCACAAATTCTTTAGACACTCCTGTATAAACTTCCAATGAAACAGAACGTTTTTCAGCTTCCTCTTCCACAAGATGTACGGTTGAATCAATAGTTGATCTTAATTTACTGCCTGCTTCCAGAAAGGAACCGCCTTTGGGAAAAGGAGTTTCCCGTAAATACTCATTCTCTTTACTGTGATCTCCGGTAAAAATGGCCAGTTTAGGATTCTTATAATCAACAAACAACGTCAGATTATCCCCTGGAGACAGGTATAAAATATTCCTCCCTAATCTGAAATAATTTGGAGATGCCAATTGAAATTTCACACTAAAATTTCCGGCTGTGTCGGGAACAAAAAAACGGGATGCGTCTGACAATAACAGATCACTCATCTCAGACATATCCTGAACTTCTACCTGATTATTGAAATTTTTTACCTGTCCTTTTAATGTAACCCAATTGATTTTTTTCTGTGCCGAAGTACTTAGTAATACCAGAAAAATAAAACCGAAAGCAATAGTGATCTTTTTCATTTAGCTATTTAATCGACAATTAATTTTTTTGATTGCTGAACTTTGGCTCTCAATCTATTGAAGAACAGTAAACGTTCTTTTTCGTTTACTTCACTGATCAGTGTTGATTTTTGTGCAACATTTTCCAGTGTTTTTTTCATGTATGAATTAAAGGATTCATCAGTTGTGGTCACAAAATTGATCACACTGTGGTTGATCCCCGTAAGATATTTGTCTTTCATCTGGATCACCTGCATATTATCGCCCATGATCAATTCGTTTACGAACATTTTGAATGGGACTTTACTGGTTGATGGGTCTTGTCCATAATACAATTTAACCCCATATTCAGCCTGCTTTTCAAGATGATCGATCACAAGATCTAACTTATCTAACAATATTCGTGCATCATCATTGGATCGTAAAGAACCTGTGATCCTGTAAAATTCGATCTGGTGTAAGGTGGTTGTTATATTTTCTATGCTCCAGATTTCTGTACTGGGAAGAATAGAATAGAGATCACTACACTTTTGCATCAGGGGATGATAACGGCTATAATCATCTGATAAAGAAAATTTCGCTGTTTTCCAATCTTCATAATACAATATTGATTTCATGAAGAAATAAGACTTGAATGCCGCTATTTCAGGAACCATGAAATAATAATAAAAAGGGATTTCTTTGGCATGGTAGATCAAATGACTGGGGCCCATTGTCTGAAACATCTGCAACAGATAGGCTACACTTTCCAACCAGTTCTCATATTTGAAATCAGAATTATTGGTGATCCTTCCTGTAAATAAAAAAGCATCGCTTTTCAGATGCAGTAACTGGTCGATGGAAATTTTAAAATGGGTAGCCAGTGTTCTTACTTCATCCAGAGAGATCGGCTTCTCTCCACGAATACGCCTGTATGCACTATCGTTACTGATGTTCAGCACTTCGGCAACCGCATCAACAAGCGCCAGATTAGGTGGCACCAGCCCCTTGATATGATTAAACAATGCCTGTTGTGTACTGCTGGATTCCATACCTACTTTTTTGGCAAGAATTGAATATGGCAGGTTTTGTTTTAGTAGAATCTGCCAAAACTGATTAAATCTAATTAAAAAATCGCAAAAAATAAAACCGGAATCCACCCTGAAGTTCAGGCACAGACATTTCCTGCGGTTTTACAAATGAACTCCGCAGCAATCAATTATGAAAAAGATTTAGAGCGAAATAGTTTTGAGTAATGAATTTATTCGTGACAAACCCCATAACTATGAAAAAGATTTTTACTACTTATGTTTCAATCACCTTTTTTATGATTCTTCTTACTTGCGCCTGCAAAAAAGAATCCGTAATCCATTCTATGCAGGCAAAGGTTGATGGTATGCTGGTAATATGTGATTCATCGGCAACCATTACTCAAAGCCTTACCGGTGCATTATATGGTGTTGAAGGAGGTATGATAAGTGGGCCAAGGTTCAAATTGCTCTTCCCTATTGGCAATGGTAAGGGAACCTATTACTTCCTTTCTTCAAATGCGAGCTATCAAAATGAGGGATGGATAATGTATGGTGTAGATTCTCAATTCAAATCTACTGATGGTTCTGTAACGGTTACTGAAGTTAATGGAAACAGATACAAGGGAACATTTTCTTTTCAGGCAAAATCATATGCAGGAGGAGTAAGAACTGTAACCGAAGGCTCATTTGATATCAGTTACTAAACAGATTTTTTTACGTTAATAAATTTTACAGCTAAAAATCATACCATGAAACCTATCATAAGCATTTTTCTACTCATGTTGACAATAACAACTTCTCCCATTTTTAGTCAGTCAAATACACTTCATAGCGATGACTCGACTGTTCAAATTTCTCAAAGAGCTCAGGTATTCTTTGGAGAACTATTGGGCAACGGATTACTGATTACGGCCAATTATGACTTCCGTTTTGGCAATAGCCAAAAAGGTTTTGGTATGCGATTAGGGATCGGATACTTTGGATTAGGAAATGATGGAATACTTACCATACCTATAGCGATCAATCATCTTGCCGGAAAAGCACCTAACTATTTCGAATCGGGTTTGGGAATCACTTATGCATCATTAAGTAGTGGATCTGCAGGTATTAGAGTTAATGGTTCGGGAACAGTTATAGTACCCAGTATCGGATATAGATACCAACCGGATAAGAAAGGTTTTTTTGGCAGAGTTTCTCTTTCACCCTTATTTAGTATGGAATCCGGCGGCGGTGTAATCCCTTTCTGGGGAGGATTTGGGCTTGGTATGAAGTTGTAGTTATCAAATAAGCTACAGCTCAATTGAAATTTAAATAATAGAAAAAACCAACTCTTTGATCTTATCTACATCCTGCAACTCCATACATTTAAAATGTCCTTTGGGACATTTTTTATATCCGATCTTACTGCATGGCCTGCAACGGAGCTCACTTACTTCAGAAATAAGATGGATAACGGAAACATTTCCATAATAAGGGGCCATACCAAATGCAGGAACTGTGTTTCCCCAGATACTGATAACAGGTTTTTTATACGCTGCAGCAATATGCATTAACCCCGTATCATGTGTAATAAGAAGCTTTGAATGATAAACGATATCCGCACTTTCTGAAAGACTAAATTTTCCACAGGCATTATAAATTTTGATATCATCTATTGATGCAATCTCATCACCTGCTTTTCTGTCTTCAGGACCACCTAACAAAATGATGGGAAATTCAATTTTACTACAGAGTTCCTGTAGTTTATGTACCGGTAATTTTTTGGTATGTAATGCTGCTCCGATGGCTATTCCGATATACCCAAACCAATGCGACATAGGCAGGTCCTTTTCACTGATCTTATCTTTATCCACCATAAAAAAATCAAGTCCAAGTCCGTCATTTACTACATTAAAACTTTTCAATGTAGCCAGATATCTGTCAACAATATGCACATCAGGAAGCCGGTTGATCTTGAATGCCGTTAACAACCATTTCTGAATATTCAATTTATCAAATGAAAAAGATTTGGCGGGCGATAATGCTTTCTTGATGCGAAGTGTTCGGAGGTTATGATGCAGATCAATGATATAATCGTACTCTTCAAATTGCAATTGGTGTATCATCAGATCCCAACTGCTGCTTAATACCTGAACTTTATCTATACAGGGATTATGAATTACCAGTCCGCGATATTCTTCCTTCGTTAAAAAATGAACTTCTGCATTTGGCACCTGTTGTTTAAGGCAACGGATTACCGGTGTAGTAAGAACAATATCACCGATGGAGGAGAAACGGATGATTAAGAATTTAGCCCCCCGCCCCCTGAAGGGGGAGTTAATATTTTGTTCTTTTATATTCACTGATAGTTTTATAGTATGCAATACTTAATAAGTAAAGTTACACCAATTCCCCCTTTGCGCCGACGCTGAAGCTATGGCGCAAACGTTAGGGGGTTAGGGTGTGTCGGTTTCCACATAATTCAAATCCTTATGAAAAGTTTCTTCCGTAAAATAAAAAGCAACCATTGTAATTGCCATCACAATTACTCCAGTAATAATCCCACTTTGTAAAATATCCCATCCCCATGTTTTCTGGAAAAGATTTAAGAACATCAGATTGATCAATGGCAATGCACCTCTTACCATATTAGGAATCGTTGTTGCGGCAGTTGCACGCAGATTGGTTCCAAACTGTTCTGCTCCCATGGTAATAAAAATAGCCCAGAAACCGGTGCTGAAACCAAGTAACATACAAATCGCATACATCCTGTCGTCATTGGCATTGTAACTGCTGAAGAACAAAACCAATGATGCCATGGATAACAGATAGAAACAGAACAACGCTTTTTTTCTACTTTTAAAATACTGGCTAACAAATCCAATTAAAATATCGCCCACTGCAATACCTATGTAAGCATACATGATGGCTTTACCACTATCAATATGGTTATCAGGATACAACTCTTTTGCAAAACGGTTACTTAAATTCACCAATACACCAATCACATACCAGGTAGGTAATCCAATTAAAATTGCCAGAAAGTATTTTTTAAATCGCTTGCCATTATTAAAGAACATCAAAAAGTTTCCACGTTGAACATTGGCCTGTTGTTTAACCTGGTGAAACATACCGCTTTCAGCAACTGAAATCCTTAATACCAATAAAAAGATCCCCAGGCCTCCACCTATCTTATAACACAAACGCCAGTCGTTGGTAGTGCGGTAAATAAAATACGCAAACACTGCACCAAACAATCCGATACCGGCTACCAATGAAGTTCCAATACCTCTTTTTTCTTTTGGCAAAAGTTCGCTTACTAACGTTATTCCGGCACCTAATTCTCCGGCAAGCCCAACGCCGGCAATAAATCTGGCCCATGCATATTGATCAACCGTTTGAACATAGCCTGTAAAAAAATTGGCGATCGAATACAATGCGATCGATCCAAACAAAACACTCAATCTCCCTTTCTTATCGCCAATGGTTCCCCATATTACTCCACCTATTAATAAACCTACCATTTGCCAGTTGATGATCTTTGTACTGGCCGCCAACACCTGTATCTTATCTGTTAATACAACACCAATACCCTGCAAACTTGGTTCACGAACAATGGTAAATAATAACAGGTCATAGATATCTACAAAATAGCCAAGTGCAGCTACTATTACGGGCAGTGAGAGAACGGCAAATTTTTTATCGGTCATAGTTGTTAGTTTATTTAGACCGGAAGTCCGAAAGTCGGGAAGTCCGGAAGAAAGCAATATTTTTTAGTCGGAAAGTCCGTAAGTCGGTAAGTCCGCAAGCAATAAATATATCTAATCAAATATCTTTCGTCTTTCGGACTTACCGACTTACGGACTTACTGACTATTCTTCCAAGAAATTCATATCATTCGAAAAGCTTTCTTTGGTATGATAAGCGGCCCAAACGGCAAGACTCATGATCACAATACCTGTCATCCAGCCACCGGTAATATAATCTCCGGTAAGACTTCTTAATCCACGATGTAATAAAATGATCAAAGGCAAAATACCACGAACCACATTTGGAATAGAGATTGCGGTTGATGCCCGCAGGTTTGTGCCAAACTGTTCTGCCGACATAGTGATGTACAAAACAGAAAAACCTGCGCCAAAACCCAAACAGGTACATATATAATACATGGATTGTACAGAACCTCTTCCACCTCCCTGTAAAAAATAAATCACAGTAAAGAAACTAAGGATAGTAAAAAATGTATAGAGTGCTTTTTTACGGCTCTTCAAAAAATTACTCAATAATCCGGCACTCAGATCACCCATGGCTATGCCGATGTATTGGTACATGATGGCTTTGCCTGGATCAACACCTTCTATGCCCAATTCTTTTCCAAATTTATCTGAGAACGTTACGAGAATTCCGATGGCGTACCAGACAGGTAACCCGATCAACACTCCTTTCAGATAACGAAAGGCTCTTTCTTTTTTAGTGAACAGCATTAAAAAATTACCGCGTTCTACACCTGAATGTTTTACCTCGTCAAACATGCCACTCTCCATAACATTGGCACGGAGAAATAATAATAACAATCCCATACCACCTCCTATATAAAAACATAAACGCCAATCCTGAAAAGTTTGGTAAACAAAGAATGCAGTAATTGCGCCAAACACACCTGTTACAGCAATTACAGAAGCAGCAAGTCCTCTTTTTTCTTTGGGTAACATTTCACATACCAAAGTGATACTCGCACCCAGTTCACCGGCCAAACCAACACCTGCCAGAAAACGCATAAGAATATATTGAGGAACGGTATGCACCATGCCATTGGCAATATTGGCAAGAGAATATAAAATGATAGACCCAAACAATACACTCAATCTTCCTTTCTTATCACCCATAATACCCCAGATAATTCCACCCACTACCAACCCGATCATTTGTACACTGATAATGAGTTCGCCTTTGGATAAAACTTCTTCAGGTGATAAACCGAGTGAAGCCAAACTTGGTTTACGGATAATAGAAAACAACAGCAGATCATACACATCCACAAAAAAACCCAAGGCACCTACAATTACCGGCAACGACAAAATGCCGAATTGTTTTTGTGTAGTTGTCATACCGCAAAAAAATATTAGGAGGTTTTCTTTTTATTGATCAGCAGTTTGGCCAGAACAGGTGCTGTGGTTACCAGTACAATTCCCAAAACAATGATCTCGAGATGGTCTTTTAGATCAAAACCAAATTCTGATAAGATCCATTTCTGCAAAAAATGACCCGCAAACAACATACTGAAAACCCATGCCACACAGCCAATAATATTAAAGGAAACGAATTTCTTTCTGTCCATTTGAACTATACCGGCAACTATTGGTGCAAAAGTTCTGATAATAGGAATAAACCTTGCCACAATAATTGCCCCACCTCCATGTTTTTCATAAAATTCATGGGCTTCTGTAAGATAGCGTTGCTTGAATAAAATATTTTCTTTCCACCCATACATGGCCGGCCCCACTTTTCTTCCAAACCAGTAACCAACTGCATTACCGGCTATCCCTGCCATTGAAATAAACACCAGTAAAATAAGCAATTGAAGGTATTCGTTATTTCCCGTTGGGAAAACCTCATTGGCAATATTGGCACTATAAATACCGGCAACGAATAATAAGCTGTCGCCGGGTAAAAAGAACCCAACAAACAAACCCGTTTCAGCAAATACTACAAACAGTAACAGCCATAATCCACCATGTTCAATATAGAATTGTGGTTGTAATAACTGACTCCAGTGAAATACGGCGGATAAAATAATATCTGATAACATAATTAGCTATTGGTTTGTGATGCCGGTTCCAAAGAATTTTCCCATTTGCTTACCACACTTGTGGCCAATGCATTTCCCAAAACATTGGTGGCTGTTCTGAACATATCGCAAAAATGATCAATCGGTAATATCAGTGCAATGCCTTCCGGTGGAATATGAAACATGGCGCAAGTGGCAGTAACCACTACCAGTGATGCGCGAGGTACGCCTGCTATTCCTTTGCTGGTTAACATTAAAACGATCAGCATGGTAAACTGTGTACCCAGATCGAGTTGAATACCGTATGCCTGTGCAATGGCAATACTGGCAAAGGTCATATACATCATACTCCCATCCAGATTAAAAGAATAGCCAAGTGGAAGAATAAATGCAACGATCTTATCCTTGCATCCAAATTTTTCCAACTCATCCGTGAGTTTTGGGAACACCGCTTCACTGCTGGTGGTACTGAATGCAATAATGAGTGGAGGAAAAATTCTTTTTAATAACTCAGGTAATCTTTTTCCT
>CANBSW010000171.1 GCA_947372235.1 Chitinophagaceae bacterium
ACTGTTGAAATGTATGCAAGGTTGAATGAGAACATTTATAAATTTCCCGGTTTCTCTTTAAATGAACGTTCTATGAGAACCTATCCTTACAGTGTGGCAGCGCATGTATTGGGGTATATCCGTGAAGTGGATCCACCTTATCTCAAAAGGCATAAAGATGAAGGCTACCAGATGGGTGATTATGCGGGCAGAACCGGATTGGAAGCCAGTTATGAAAAAGTGTTGATGGGACAAAGAGGCGTAAAAAACTATATACGCGATAACAAAAGCCGCTTACAAGGTGCTTATGAAAATGGTATTTATGATACAGCTGCTGTTGCAGGAAAAAACATGCACCTGAGCCTGGATGTTGAATTACAAAAACTGGGTGAAAAATTAATGTCCAATAAAGTAGGCAGTATTGTTGCCATCGATCCTAAAACCGGTGGAATACTTTGTATGATCAGTGCGCCTACCTATGACCCAAATTTTTTAACCGGCAGCGCACAAAATAAGCACTTTGGAGAACTAACCCTCGACCAACGCGAACCTTTTAATAACCGTGGTTTGGGAACGTATTATTCTCCTGGGTCTACTTTTAAAACGGTTGTTGGTATCGTTGGATTAACAGAAGGGGTAATCGATGAGCATACTACGGTTGTTTGTCCGGGTTATTTTACCGGTTGCGGTAATGGCAAACCCAAATGTTTAGACAAGGGTGTTTTTCAATTTGTAGATGCAGTAGCGCATAGTGATAACAGCTATTTTTCAACTGTATACAAAAAATTACTGGAGCAACCGAAATTTCCAAGTACAGATAGTGCTTTGGCATCATTTAATGTGTATGCCAGAACATTCGGGTTAGGGCATAAACTGGGCGTTGATCTTCCTGCAGAACAAAATGGATTGATCCCTTCAGCTTCCAATTACTGGAAAGAGTTTGGCCATAAATTATACCCCTGTAATTTTATTTCAAATGCCATTGGCCAGGGTAAAATAAATACAACACTTGTACAGCTGGCGAATGTAATGGCCATCATTGCCAACAAAGGCTGGTATTATACACCACATCTGGTTGACTCAATTGAAGGTGGTGAAGATGATGCCATGCTCGAAGCCTTTAAAGTAAAACATTATACAGATAAGCGGATACCTGAAGAGATTTTTGACAGAGTACAGGATGGAATGCAGGCCGTGCTGGATTATGGAACTGCTGTAAGATCTAAAATACCTGATATTGTTATGTGCGGAAAAACAGGCACCGTTGAAAATTCTTACCATGGAAAAAAGCAACCGGACCATTCATTCTTTGGGGCATTTGCACCGAGAGGCAATCCCAGAATTGCGATTGCGGTGATTGTAGAAAACTCAGATCAGGGTGCCCGTGTGGCAGCACCTATCGCCAGTTTAATGGTAGAAAAATATTTGAAAGATTCTATTCGTGGTACAGAAAGAAAAGCCATGGAAGTAGAGTATACAAACAGGGTTTATATCCCACCTTATATGAAGGCCAAAATTGCCAAACAGGATTCTTTGCGTAAGATCAAAGAGAACCAGTTATTGCTGGAACAACAATTAAATAAAAAAGAATCCGAAGATTCTACAGCAGCTGAAAAAATAGATACTGATTCTGAAGACAAACCTGCAACCGGTGCACCTGCCACACCTGCAGTTCCAAAAAAGAAAACGGCTCCACCAGCTACATTGATCATTGACGAAAAGAAAACTAAAAAGAATACCCGGATAACAAGATGAGCACCCGCAATAAAAATATTTCAGAAGGTGTTGACTGGACAATTATCTGGTTATACGCAATACTGGTTTCCATCGGCATCCTTTGCATTTTTATGGTTGAGTATCGAACAGATACTAACTGGCTACAAACTTTTCTTGGCGGTAAAACCAATTATAGCAAGCAGCTAATCTTTGCCGGTGTGTGCACCATCATTGCCACATTTATTTTATTAACCGATAGCAAACTGTTTACTGCTTTAGCCAATTTGTTATATGCATTTGGCATTCTGTTGATGCTTGCCACATTTGTACTTGGCAAAAACATCAATGGTTCTAAAAGCTGGATCCCGCTTGGTGGCGGGTTTAATTTGCAACCGGCAGAATTATGTAAAATATTTACAGCACTGGCACTGGCAAAATTCTTATCCCGGCAGGAAACTGATTTTAGTAAACTGAGATCACAGTTAATTGCGGGTGTTATCGCTATTTCACCTGCCATACTTTCCATCTTACAACATGAATTAGGTTTGGCATTGGTGTACTCTGCATTTCTGGTTGCCATGTACCGCGAAGGATTACCTGCGCAGATCCTGATCTTCGGTTCCTCATTTGCCACTTTGGTAATTGCAACACTCGTATTAGACGCGAATGTATTGGCCATTTCTTTAACCGCTATTGCGGGCATTCTCATTTTTATATTACGTAAACAGGTTAAAAAAAGCAGGCGCTTATTAACCCTGATCATTGGCGTTTGGTTGTTTTGTGTAGCTACACAAAGATTTGGTGTTCCTTATATTTTCAATAATGTTTTAGAGTGTTACCAGAGTACACGGATCTACAGCATGGTGGGAAGAGAATACGATTGCAGCAAGAATAAAAAAGCAGAAAGAAAAGTGGGCGAGAAAGCCGCTCGCAAACCCGATGATTACAATGTTCGCCAAAGCAAGATCGCCATTGGCTCTGGCGGATTAACCGGCCGTGGCTTTTTAAAAGGAACCCAAACGCGTGGAAAATATGTTCCTGAACAACACACGGATTTTATTTTTACTTCTCTGGGAGAAGCTTTTGGATTTGCAGGCTGTATCGCATTTTTACTAACCTATCTTTTCTTATTATTCCGCATCGTAAAAATTGCAGAACGGCAACGAAGTACATTCAGCCGTGTGTACGCTTACAGTGTGGCCAGTATTATTTTCTTTCATATAGCAGTGAATGTTAGTATGACCATTGGTTTATTTCCTATCGTTGGAATTCCTTTACCATTGATCAGTTACGGCGGTTCATCATTACTTACATTTACTGTTTTAATTTTTATTTTATTGAGGTTGGATGCGGACAGGCAAATGGTGTTGAGATAAACACCACCCCCCAGCCCCCTAAAGGGGGAGTTAATAAGCATTCCTATAGTTGATCGGCTATAACTACATTTACATTTTAATCACACAATTAATTCCCCCTTCAGGGGGTTAGGGGGTATGAAGATAATTCCACTATCAGAAGGTGCTTTTACCATAGATAAAACCAAAGTTTTTGTTCCATTTAATACTGCAACAGAAGAACTGAACAACAGGCCAGTTGGCAGTTTACTGGTAGAGATCCAACCTTTTGCCATCATCACAGAAAAAGATGTGATAGTAATTGATACCGGCCTTGGATATAATGAAGCCAATGGCAGACCTCAATTACACAATAACCTGGAAAGAGCCGGTATTCAACCCGCACAGGTTACCAAAGTATTGATGAGCCATTTACACAAAGACCATGCAGGTGGTGTTACCATTAAGAATGAATTGAACAGCGAGTATTTTATCAGTTTCCCTTATGCAACATGGTATGTGCAGAAAAGAGAATTTGACTATGCGATGGAAGTGGGCACTGCATCATACATCACCGAAGATTTTCAGTTGCTCGAAGAATTCAGTAAAGTGGTTTGGCTAACAGAAGATGAAGGTTTGATTGATGATTATATCCGTTACCAGCTAACCGGTGCGCACAGCAAATTTCATCAGGTATTCTGGATAGAAGAAAATGGTGAGACTGCTTTCTTTGGCGGCGATGTAGCACCACAACTGCAACAGATGAAAAGCCGTTTTATTGCCAAGTATGATTATGATGGAAAGAAATGTATGGAATTACGTCAGCAATGGTGGATAGAAGGACAGGAGAAAAAATGGACCTTTTTGTTTTATCATGATATCAAATCACCTGTATTAACAGCATAAAAAAAGCAGCCCGCAGGCTGCTGATATCTTATTGGATTTTCCCTTTTTTAGGTTTATCACCCTCGATCATTCCATTTCTTTTTTGCGCGCGTTTCAACAATTCCCTTTTTACAACGTTCGAAAAATCGCGCTCAATGGTTAAGGTTTTATTTACCCTGTCGTCGTTAACCAATACTTTCTTAAACTCTCCGCTATATTTTTTACGAACATTCAATAAGCTTTCTTCCGTTGCCAATACATCATCCGGTTTTGTTTTTCTTGCTTTCCTGAGTTCATCGAGATAAGTATAATAAACCGGCCAGAATTTTTGCGCTTCGTCGTTATTGAGTGAGAGTTGTTTGGTAATAAATGCCATTTTCAATCCTACAATATTAGCAGGTCCTGCATTGGGTGCTTGTGTATCATCCTGCTGTTGTGCAGAAACCTGCAACGCAAAACCAACCAAACACACAATGAGATATAAATATTTTTTCATGATCAATCCTCCTTTTCTGAAGCAACTGCTTCAAATGATTCTGCATTTTCTTTCATATACCGGTTCAGTTCCTCATCGCTCAATTGCTGGATATTATTCTTTACTTCCATTAATTCCTCTTCACTGGCAGAAGCTGTTGTTGCCGGCGCAGGCACCACATGCTCAGGATTATTGAGATAGGTTACCAGATCTGTGGCACTTACTTTATTCAGCTCCGAAGATAATTCAATGCGTTCTAAATTTTGATTCTCCAGATAGGTATTGCTATCTGTAAAAATAAAGGCCCCTGTTACCAATACTCCGGTTACCACCGCTGCAGCTACATATTGCAACCACTTTCTGGCAATGTTGAAAGTAATGATTCTGGCTTCTTTTTTAGGTTGCTGTTTGGTATGTGCCGAAAAATCAGCCTGTTCAAAATAACCTTGTGGTACTTCGTAAACATTTTTACGGCTGATGATATTTAATAATGGAGCTACTTCATCCAGCTCATCTGCTTCTTCATTTCGGCGGGTTTCGCCAGCTTGTATCATTGAAACAATATTGCCGGGTAATGCTTCAAAATAACCTTCCGGCACAGAATAAGTTTTATCGGATGCCTGATCCAATAAAATGTTGCGTTTTAATTGTTCCAGTATTCCGTTCGATAACCCATTAAAATAGCCTTCGGGCACCGAAAAGGTAGCTCCCGGAGGAATTTCTGCCAGTAGTGGACTAACTTCCTTCAATTCGTTCAGTATGTGTTCTCTGTTTTCCATTTACGTAGGTTGGACAGCCAGCTATGCCAAAAGTTTAATAATTTTTTATGAATTCCTCTATTTTCTTCGCTGCATGATGGTAACTGGCCTTCAATGCACCCTCACTGGTTTCAAGGATCTTACTCATTTCCTGGTAAGGCATCTCATCATAATACCGCAAATTAAACACCACCCGCTGCTTCTCCGGCAATTGCTGAATGGCCATTTGCAGGCGCCATTCCAGTTTATTGGCATCAAAATTAGTGTCGGCCTTTACCTTATTACTTAATCCGCTTTCTACATCACTCAAACTTACAGTGGTCCGTTTTTTTTGCTGCTCCAGAAAAGTAAGCCCTTCATTAGTAGCAATACGGTATAGCCAGGTATACAGTTGGCTGTCTTCCCTGAAGTTTTCCAGTGCATTCCATACTTTAATGAACACATTTTGCAGCACATCATTGGCATCATCATGGTCTACCACCAGCCTGCGCACATGCCAGTATAATTTTTCCTGGTATTTTTTTATGATGGCCGTAAATGCAGATTCTTTTGTGGAAGCAGTATGAAATTGTATCAATAACTCCTTATCGTCAGAATGCATGCAGGATAATTTATTTCGGGTAATGGAGTCTCTTAGACTTGATCAAATGTAAAAAGTTTAACCCGTAATTACGCTTTAACTAACATTCATTAGCGATAAAACACATAGTATAATTTTATTAATGCGTTTTTTGTTAGTTTGCTTTTCTGCAAATGAAGTAACTTGGCTGCCAGCAAGCAAGTATGTCATCTTCTCAATATATCACCAATTTCAAGCGCAACGTAACTGATAAATATACTATTTATAACAGTTTGTTTGCCGCTTTACCTTTTTCCGGCATCGCCAATGTGGGTGCATTGTTACCCATTTTATTACAGGCATGTATTGATGGATATGCAGAAGGCAAAAGCCCCATGCAGATTATCGATCATTTTTTTGAACAGCATACCAATGTAAAACTGGAATCTGATAAGCTCAGCCGTCTTTTCAAATTTGCGCAATACATAGAAAGACAGATCGTATTGTTTGATGCAATTGAAGACGCCGCTTTTACCACCGTAAACAATATGGATGGTGCCGGTAGTTTAAAAGCATTGCTGAATGAAGCCGTTTTTGCCAACAAAACACAGGGGCTGAAAAACAAACTCAAAAAATTTAAAGTACGTGTAGTACTTACGGCACATCCTACACAATTTTATCCAGGCAGTGTATTGGGTATCATTCATGATATGAATGAAGCCATTAGTAAAAATGATTTTCATACCATCAATCTTTATATTCAACAACTGGGTATCACTCCTTTCTTTAATAAAAAACAACCCACACCCTACGACGAAGCACTGAATCTGATGTGGTATCTCGAAAATGTACTTTACAATTCAATCGGTAATATCTACAATTTTATTGAGCGGGATATTTTTGATAATAATTATGATGGCGATAACCCATTTATAGAACTGGGCTTCTGGCCCGGTGGAGATAGAGATGGCAATCCTTATGTAAATGCTTCAACCACCATTAAAGTAGCAGAAGCTTTACGTAGTGCCATTATTGTTTGTTATTACCGGGATGTACGTAAACTGGCACGCAGGCTAACTTTTACAGGTGTGGATACCATGATACACAGCCTGGAAGAACAACTGTACGAAAATGTTTTCCGCCCAAAAGAAAGTAACCGCGTAAGTAAAACCGAACTGTTAAAGCAATTAACTGATATGCGCGAACTGGTGGTGGAAAAACATCATTCATTATACATACAGCGCATCGACAGCCTGATCAATAAAGTAAAGATCTTCGGAACTTATTTTGCTGCGGTGGATATACGCCAGGATAGCAGAATTCATACACAGGTATTGCTGGAAATGAATGCCGCTTTGCTTTCGAAAGGGATGCCTGCCATTTTACCGGAGAATTATGCATTGCTTTCTCAGGAAGAAAAAATACAGGTACTCACTTCCCTCAACACCACAATCGATCCTGAAATATTTACGGATGGCATTACCAAAGACACTTTGCAAAGTATGTACGCTATCAACACTATTCAGAAAATGAATGGTGAAGCGGGATGCCAGCGTTACATCATCAGCAATTGCCAGAGTGCAGTGAATGTGATGGAAGTATATGCCTTGTTCCGTTTATGCGGATGGACATCAGATAATTTAACCATCGATATTATTCCATTGTTTGAAACCATTGATGACCTGCAGGAAGCAGAAAGCATCATGGAGTTCTTATATACATTGCCCGTTTACAAACAACACCTCGCACAAAGACAACAGCAACAAACCATGATGCTTGGTTTTAGCGATGGAACAAAAGATGGTGGGTATTTGCAGGCAAACTGGAGCATTTACACTGCTAAAGAAAACCTTACGGCTATTTCGCGCAAATACAATATCAAAGCAAAATTTTTTGACGGCCGCGGCGGACCACCTTCTCGTGGTGGTGGTAAAACCAATAAATTCTATGCATCGTTGGGAAGTAATATAGAGAACGAGGAGATTCAGTTAACCATACAGGGGCAAACCATTACTTCAAATTTTGGAACCATTCAATCTTCTCAATATAACCTTGAGCAATTATTAAGCGCCGGTATCAGTAATGAATTGTTTGCTGATACAAGAATGCAGTTATCGCAAAGAGACAGAACCCTGATGGACGATCTTGGTAAGATCAGTTATGAAGCTTACCAGTCTTTTAAAGTGCATCCTTTGTTTTTGTCTTATCTGCAACAATTCAGTCCACTCAATTATTACAGTAAAAGTAATATTGCCAGCAGACCCGCCAAGCGGGGTAATGGCGGAGGTTTACGTTTTGAGGATCTGCGTGCTGTGCCTTTTGTAGGAAGCTGGAGCCAGGTAAAACAAAATGTACCCGGTTATTTTGGTGTTGGAACTGCCTTACTTCATATGAAAGAACATGGTGATTGGGAAGGAGTGAAAGCCATGTTCAGAAATGTATTATTCTTCCGCACATTGATCGATAACAGTATGATGAGTATGTTGAAATCATCATTCGCGTTAACACAGTATATTAAAGAAGATCCGACATACGGCCCAATCTGGGAGTTAATTAAAAACGAATACGACCTCACTGCATCCCTGGTTCTTGAACTTTCTGAAACTGAAGTATTGATGCAGGAAGACAAAACTGCCAGGGCATCTATTCAAATGCGTGATAAAATTGTACTGCCTTTATTAACCATACAACAATACGCTTTACATCAGTTACACAAAGCAGAAACAGACCCTACTATGAAGGAAGTGTATGAGAAACTGATTACCAGAAGTATGTTTGGGATAATTAATGCAGCGAGGAATTCGGCGTA
>CANBSW010000172.1 GCA_947372235.1 Chitinophagaceae bacterium
TCTTCACCAGATCGGAATAAGCAGAAAAATCATGCTTTGGGTTCGAACTTGCATCGCCTTTATAAATGGGGATATTTTTTTCCCAGGTTTGGCCTTCATCAAAACTGATGCGCAGCGTGAGGTTGTTTCTTTCTTTTATATCTGCGGCATTGCAAAATGCGAGGATGTTTTTGCCTTTCTTTTTTCCAATCGTTAATATGCTTCCCTGACAAACAGGATCAATTAAATGCTGATCAAAATAAGTGGTATCCCATGATGCACCGCCATTGCTGCTGACAGATACAATTCTTGCCCGTACATCGCCACGCTGGTTTCGGCTGTTCATCATAATACGGTTATGCGATAATTCTGTTGCCATAGACTCATTGCTGCCGGGCAAATTGAGGCTGTTGCCAATTGTAAATGTTTTACCATGATCATCACTGTAATATCCATGCGCCACATAATGCCCCGCTCCTTTTTGCGGATCGCCGGCACTGTGATTGGCTGCGATAAAAATCCGCCCCTTGTATTTTCCTGAGCTGATCTGGATGGCATGACCGGGTGTATTGGCATGGTAACGCCAGTCTTCACTAAAATTAAATGCTGGATCGATATCCGGTTTTTTAAGCCGATGCACCTGAGCCGTAATATCAACAGGATCAGACCATGTATTTCCCCTGTCTGCTGAAGTTTTATATAAACAACGTTTGATACCATTACCTTTCATTATCTCAGTTTCAGGTTTGTTTCCTGTATTGTAAAACAAAAATATTTTACCGCCCGGAAATGCAGGATCTGTCATGTCCATCACCGGTGCGGGATTGGAAATTTGTTCATTACCAAATTCAGCAACTACCTGTAATGCCGACCATGTTTTACCATTGTCTGTGCTGCGTTTCATTACAATATCAATATTGCCATAATCGCCTGCACCATTTACACGACCTTCGCAAAAAGCAAGGATTTCTTTATTGGGCAATTGAATGATGGCGGGAATGCGGAAACTTTTATAGCCATCAGTTCCCGATTTGAAAACCGTGGTTTCATGTTTGTTTTGGGCAAACCCTTTGAGGGCAAACAATAAAAAAAATAGTAACCAATATTTTATTCTCATGACCTTCCTAATTAATTATAGATCATTATCAAATCTCTGCGAAACCTCTGCTTCTCTCGTTCTCTGCGGTTGGAAAAGGCATCCAATAACAGTGTGTCCGAAATTTTATGGTTTATCCAACCGCAGAGTTAGGCGCAGAGAGAAATTTTACTCCACCACAATCTCATCCGCAAAAATCCATCCTGGTTTACCGGCACCACTGTGGCCCTGTGGACAAACATTATTCAACGCCGTAACCCTGATATACCTTACAGGTCTTGCTGCAAAATTTGTTTTAAAATCATACATCAATTTTTTATCATTGATATCGTTTGGATTGTTTACAGTAGCTACCTCAGTAAAAGAAACCCCATCTGCTGATGTTTCAAACTTAACAGATTTTGGTAAAAAGATCCAGTCGCTGTAATGATGCAAACAACCCAATGCAATACTTTGAACAGTTGTCATCTCTCCCAGATCAACCGTAGCGATCATGTCTTTATCACTGAAACCATGCCAATATTTACCCACAGCATCTGTTCCGCGAACACCGTCTGTTAAAGAGTTAGGGCCATCAGCCGGATAATATTTACTAAGCGGGTTTGTGTATTGCACGGTTTTGCCAATGGCTTTATGCATCACATAATTCTGTTTGGCAGCCTGCAAATTCATGATCCTCCCATTCACGGCCGTTGAGGCTTTGAGTAATAAGGACCCGGTAATATTGATGGGTTGAGAATATTTGTTGCTTTGTAAAGTTGGTTCAGAACCATCGGTTGTATAAAGAATATCACCTTTCAAAATTTCAGAACTCAGTGTTACAGATAATTTTCCATTTTGAGAATTGGGCTTGATAGAAACCGTATAATTTCCGGGGCTATAATGCAATCCTTTTTGACCATAGGCTTTAAAATGGTTTTGTAATCTTCCATTAAAATCGGTCCAGTTCTTTTTGTCTTTGGGTGTCCACAAAACCTCAGATAGTGCGGGCATTCGGGGCAGGATCATGTATTCAACACCTTCAGTAGTAGAGATAAATTCCGTCCATAAATTAGCCTGTGCGCCTAGTACATATTTTTCATCCTCTGTTTTTAATTCTTTGGGGATGGGTTCATAATCGTACACATTCTTCAATGTATTCATCCCACCAATGGCAATGGGTTCGCCCTCGGGGCCTGCCTGGTAATGATCAAAATAAACGGGTTTGCCGGGTGTCATCACAACTTCGTGTTTCATTTTTGCCGCTTCAATTCCTCCGGCTTCTCCACGCCAACTCATTACAGCAGCTTCGGGTGCAAGGCCACCTTCTAATATTTCATCCCAGCCAATCAGTTTCTTTTTTTTGCTGATGATGAATTTTTCAATGCGTTTCACAAAATAACTCTGCAGTTCATTTTCGTCTTTTAAATGTTCTGCTTTTATTCTTGCCTGACAACGTGCACAGTTTTTCCATGGGCCCTTATCAACTTCATCTCCACCAATATGAATGTATTGAGATGGAAAGAGAGCCATCACTTCTGTTAATACATTTTGCAGAAAAGTAAATACCGAATCATTGCCTGCACAATAGTTGGAAGACATATTGGTATAGTTACCACCCGTTAAAGTAAGTTGCGGTAATTGTTTACAACTTAATGCAGGATAAGAAGCGATGGCAGATGCCACATGCCCCGGCATTTCTATTTCGGGTACAATAGTGATGTTACGTTCAGAAGCATATTGAATAATTTCTTTGATCTGCTCCTGTGTATAATAACCGCCATAGCCGGGCGTTTCACCGGGTTGTGCCTGTGGGCGTGTACCCCAAACCATATCTGTATGATCAACCCGCCATGCACCGGTTTGTGTTAGTAAAGGATATTTTTTTATTTCTATACGCCAGCCCTGATCATCTACCAAATGCCAGTGAAATACATTCATTTTATAAGATGCCATCAGATCGATGTATTCTTTCACCGCATCGGGGCCAAAAAAATGACGGCTAACATCAAGATGCATACCGCGCCATTTAAATCTTGGATAATCTGTGATGCTTAAGCAAGGGATCTCCAGTTTTGCATTGGTACGAATGGCAGGCAGGATTTGCAATAAAGATTGCATACCATATATGATTCCTTTTTTAGAATTGGCCTTGATGGTGATGGAGCTCGTGGTTACATCCAGTTGATAACCTTCTTCATTAACAGCTGGCAGAGAGGCAATTTGTAAACGGATATTTTTCGCTTTAGCTGTATTAGCAGCTAAACTGATACCCGCTATTTTTTTTATGGCTGCCGAAAAGAAATCTGCCGCAGGTTTGAGTTCTTTATTGGCTGTGCCATATTGAATCGCTGTATTTGCATCCAATACAAAATTACCCGGAAACATTTGAACAGAGACGGGTTGGGGAATGATGTTTATAGTTTGTTGAGCATTAACTGATAACAAAAGTATCATGCTGATAAAAAAGAATACTATTTTTTTCATATGCTGAATTTTTATTGAATGGGTGAATACACTTACGCCATTCAGCATTGAATATATCACATTTAAAGCAGTGCTGTATGCAAATACAGCGTGCAAACGGTTGCGCTATTTAAAGGGTTATAAGGAATGATAAAAAATACTGATATGCTTACCAAATTTATCTATAAAATATATTTTGTTACTTCAACAAATTCATGGGCTTTTTTTAAAACACATAGGAACATAGGTTAGGCAAAAGTTCACATAGTATTACAACTATATGCCCTAGGTTCTAACCTATGTTCCTATGTGTTAAAAAAAATGTTAATCAACAAATAACTCGTGTAATTTTTCTGCAATGGCCTGTAATAATTCCCAATCTATACGGATGGATTTATCTCTATCCGTATCAGCGATGATAGCGCGGTAGTTTTTTTCTTCATCGGGTTCAAAGTAGAAATCGGTTTCTGCAATGGTTACTTTAATTCTGTAAGAGAACCCAAAGGGTATGAGTTCAGCAGGGAATTGCAGTCCTTTTCCCTTAAAATCAACCGGCAACTCAAAATGATCTCCCATAAACTGGCGTCTTTACCCAACGATAATACCGTATTTTTCCCGGTGTGAATAACTATTAACAGATTTGATGCAACATTTTTGCTTTCTACTCTATCTTGTAGGTATGGATAAACATTATTGCACTCTTCAAACATTAGCCGGTATTGTGCAGAATATGTCGCAACCCACACAATATCACTGTACACCAAGGGAAATGATCCTTCATTCTACTTTTGACTGGGATCTGATTCAAAAGCATTTGAATCAGTTACAGGAAGAAGGGTATGTTTTGATCAGCAAAGCAGATACCATTCAATTTTCGATCACAGAAAAAGGATTTTCATTTGTTGGAAATGAAAATAATCAACCCGCAAAAGAAATTGGGTTAACCTTACTGGAGAAAGTAAATCATTGATATTACTATTACTTACTAAAACAAAAGCCGGATGTTAAACATGCGGCTTTTGTTTTTATCAGTGAGAATCTCTGGTTACTTCACTTCCTGAACTTCCTTGTAGAAAATCGAGATCAGCTCCTTTGTCTGCACCCATAACATGTTTGAGATATAAGCTCACATAACCCCTGTCTGATGCGGGTTTGGGAGCTTCCCATACTGCTTTTCGCATTGCCAGTTCTTCGTCGCTTACATGCAGGTGTAGTTTTCTTTGTGCCACATCCAGTTCTATCATATCCCCATTTTGTACCAATGCCAAATTTCCTCCAATCGCACTTTCGGGCGATACATGCAGTACAGCAGTACCATAAGCAGTACCACTCATTCTGCCATCGGATATACGAACCATATCAGTGATTCCTTTCTGCAATATTTTTTTCGGCAAAGCCATATTACCCACTTCTGCCATACCCGGATAACCAACCGGGCCCACATATTTTAATACCATTACACAGGTTTCATCAATATCCAGATTGGGATCGTCAATTCTTGCGTGATAATCTTCAATACTTTCAAAAACCACAGCCCTTCCTTTGTGTTTAAGCAATGCAGGTGTTGCAGCAGATGGTTTTAATACAGCACCATTTAATGCAAGGTTTCCTTTTACTACCACACAACCTGCTTCGGCTTGTATAGGAGTTTCAAGTTTTGCGATCACTTCTTCATTATAGCAGGTGGTATTTCCTATAATATTTTCATGGTGATTTTTTCCTGTAACAGTGATCACATTTTTATGAAGATGATTTTTTAATTCATTTAAAATGATGGGAAGCCCACCAGCATAATAAAAATCTTCCATCAAATATTTTCCGGAAGGCATCAGGTTTAACAGCAATGGAATTTTACTGCCAAGTGTATCAAAATCTTCCAGATTCAATTCAACACCTATTCTTCCTGCAATGGCAGTAAGGTGAATAATAAAATTAGATGATCCTCCCACTGCTGCATTTACTTTGATCGCATTTTCAAATGCTTCTCTTGTCAATATTTTATCGATGGTCAGATTCTCTTTTACCATTTCTACAATTCTTCTTCCACTCAGTTGTGCCATCACTTTTTTTCGTGAATCAGCAGCAGGAATAGCAGAAGCACCGGATAAGGTTAGTCCCAATGATTCTACCATACAAGCCATGGTACTTGCGGTACCCATCGTCATACAATGACCAATACTTCGGCTCATGCAGCTTTCGGCAAACTCACAGTCTTCCTGCGTCATCTTACCGGTTTTCATGTCCTCATCAAACTTCCAAACATGTGTTCCCGATCCAATGGTTTGTCCTTTATATCTTCCGTTCAACATAGGCCCGCCTGGAACTACGATTGTTGGCAATCCCACACTGGCAGCACCCATCACTGTTGAAGGTGTTGTTTTATCACAACCGGTCATTAATACAACCCCATCGATCGGATTACCACGTATCGATTCTTCTGCATCCATACTTGCCAGGTTTCTGAAAAGCATGGCAGTGGGTTTGAGTAAGGTTTCACCCAGACTCATAATGGGGAATTCAACCGGAAAGCCACCGGCTTCCAGTACACCGCGTTTTATGCTTTCTGCAAAATCTCTGAAATGTGCATTACATGGAGTAAGTTCACTAAATGTATTACAGATACCGATCACCGGTCTGCCGTCAAACATATCCGGTGGCATTCCCTGGTTTTTCATCCAGCTTCTGTAAATAATACCGTCTTTATCTTTTCTTCCAAACCAATCCTGACTTCTTAATTTTTTATCCATGATGCATTTTATAAAATTATCATTGTAATTAACTGGCAACTATACGCTATACAGTTAGCGGATATGAAATTATGTTTTATTTTGTTTGGATAATGATCTTACAAACAGCAACAACAATTATCGATGCTTTCAAAACCCAAGTTGCCAGTTATGTAGAATAAAATAAGTGAGCATTAAAAGGAGTTTAGAAGTTACCACACAACAAAATTTCTTAAAAATGCTCATTGAGGATAAAATTATAAGGATTTATTGTATTGTAGATGATATTTTAAAAGGAATAGGTCATCAGGAAGATGTCAGAAGGAAAGTAAGCGATAGTGAGATAATCACACAGCCATATTATCAGTTTTTTATTTTGGAGGCCATATTGACAATGGGCGCGGTTTTATGAAAATGACAAAACTGGTTCCTAATATGTTGGATAAGAGTCGATTTAATCGCCGTATTCATCAGCTATCGGAACCGCTTTATTCGATGTTCTGTCAGGTAGGTCATTGTATTAAAAGCATGTCAGGAGCCTCAGAATATATGATTGATTCATTTCCGGTTGCAGTATGTGATAACATTCGGATCAGCCGTTGCAAGTTGGTTAAAGGCAAGCAATGGCGGGGGAAGCAGAGCAGTATGTGTCGTTATTTTTATGGCGTGAAAGTTCAGATGATGGTAACGGATAAGGGAACTCCGGTTGAGTTTGGATTTGTTCGGGGATGTGAAGCTGATGTTCAGGCACTTAAAAAACTACCTTTAACAGTAACGGCAGAAAGTAAAATATATGGCGATTCCGCTTATACAGATTATCAGATCGAAGATGATTTGAAAGAAGCCGATCAGATTGATTTGATGATTCAACGCAAAAGTAATTCGCTTAGGAAAGATGAGCCGTGGATAAGGTTCATTAAAGAACAAATGAGAAAAGGAATAGAAACAGCCTTTAGTGAAATTAAAGCGCTGTTTCTCAGAAAAATACACGTAGTAACCTTTCAAGGGTTCCTGCTCAAACTGGAGATGTTTATTCTAGCTTTTACCTTTAATAAACTCACTAATTAACTAGCAACTTGAATTAATTAAAAAACTGAAGGATGCATACAAATTCCTGCAGTTCATTCCTTTTTTAGGAAGCTTTTCAAAGGATAGTTCAAATTGACTGAAAATCAGCCGGACGCGGGGGGGGTAAAATTGCTATAAAGTTTTTTACTACACAGTAATCTAAAATAATCATTGAATGAAAAAATTTGAAGCCTTTAACTAACTATGTTCTGAAATGCATAAAATTGAGTTTTAAATGCATTGAAAATATTATAAATAAATTAAAATTATTATACGAAAAGCAGCAAATCAGGTTAAATAAAAATTAAAGAAATGCTGAATGATCATTAATTTCAAACTGCTTTCTTCTCAGTTTAACTACCAACAAAAGATTTACTTTTCATAAGAATAAATTCTTTCAGGTAAAGAATTATCCTGGCAGTAAGGCTCAAAATATTTTACACAATGAATGAAAAGAGTATTTTACATGTCAACTTATGCTGCAAAAATTATTAATAGGATTATTATTGGTTATTTTCACCAAAGCAGAAAGCCAGGTGCAACACCCCACTTATTTGGGCGAGGCCAGATGGGTTACAGTCCAAAAACAATTACCCCCGGATCCTTTGCAGGTAACTGAAAAGAATTACCCGATGACAAAAAAAGTTACGCGGGATAGCAGCAGGAAAATGTTTCAGACAAAAATCAATCCGAATACCCTGATTCTTCATAAGGGACCAACAATACCGTTTATTCAAACCCTTCAGTATACCGGCAAAAAAATAACAGCCCCGGAAATCATAGACGCTCCGCCT
Source organism: Chitinophagaceae bacterium (assembly GCA_947372235.1). Taxonomy (GTDB): domain Bacteria; phylum Bacteroidota; class Bacteroidia; order Chitinophagales; family Chitinophagaceae; genus Sediminibacterium. The sequence continues at coordinate 8,109 of CANBSW010000172.1, forward strand.
TTACAAACAAGGGATAATGCGGCATTCAATATTTCTTATTCTAATAAACAACATGGTTTTGCAGGCACTAATACCACTGGGTTTGCTGAAGATAGTAACCACAATATCTGGATTGCCTCTGACAAAGGTTTATACAGGTATGATGGCTATCATTATTTTTTGTATGGGCCAAAGAATGGTGTGCCAAGTATGCCGAATCTTTCTCTTTTGTATGATAACCAACAAAGGTTATGGCTGGGTTCAGATGCTGGTGTGTATTATATTCAGCATGATTCTATATTCTCTTTAAAATCTAAGGAAATCGATTTTGCAAAAGTGCCCTGTTTCAGGGTGCAGTCAGATACTTTAAACC
>CANBSW010000173.1 GCA_947372235.1 Chitinophagaceae bacterium
CAGGTAACGGTTCGTTTCTCTTTCAGTAAACACAATACGAAAGAAGAGATTGATGCTGTGGTGGAGAAGCTGAAAGAATTAATTTGAGAATTTGAAAATTCGAGGATTTGAAAATTTGAAAATGAGGGATTGATTTGTAAATTGATCACAAATCAATTGCATGAATCCTTATTTCAAATTATCGACTTGCTTATTAGCCATTTTTTTATTGATAGTGGTAGATTTAAATGCTCAAAAAAACGAATCAGATAAATTCGGATCTACTGCAAGATCTGTGTTTGGTGAAGTTGGTGGGCCGGGACTTCTTTCAATCAATTATGATCAAAGATTCAAAGGGCAAAGAGGATTGGGAATACGTCTGGGCATAGGATTGGCAGGAATTATACCCTCAAAAGGAGGCGTACTGGCATTTCCAATTGGATTAAATTACCTGCAGGGATCAAAGGGTAATTACCTGGAATACGGGGCAGGAATTAGCCCCATTACCTTAAATGATGGCACACCTATCATCTCAAACTATATTTCATCCAGCATTGGTTTTCTTAATATCGGTTATCGATACCAACCTATAAAAAATGGTTTCACCTTTCGTGCATTTGCCTGCCCCATATTTACCAATACAAGTTTTTATCCATGGTATGGAGGGATTTCGATGGGGTATAAGTTTTAACGTCCTTGCTAGGAACAACCGCGTGTCGCCTTAGCTTTAGCGGTGGTTCCTCGCAAGGACGTACTCATTCATCAGTTCATTAAAAATCTTCCTCATTAAATTCCTCATCCAGGTTAATAGAACCCAGATTCATCATACTTCCCATCAAATCTTTGAACTCGATTTTTCCATCGATCATTTTTTTGCTGATCAAAGAAAAAGTAGCCAATCCGTGCAATACAAACTCCATCAGCAATGCATTTTCTTTTTCATTGGCATGAGGGAAATATTTTTTTACAAATCCGAACAAGCCATCTACTTTGTACAGATTGGCAATTTTGTCTGCATCTTTCATATCCAGTAACAGATCGAGATGATTACCTGCATCAAACCAACGGGTGATTATTTTGTATGGATTTTCAGTTTCTTTTTCTTCTGCTGTTTTTTTACCGCTTCCTCTTTTCTTTTTCAGTTGATCAGGGTTCGGGAAATATTGTACAAACTGAGTTCGTATAGATTTATCAACCAGATTCAAAGCAACCTGGTAGGGCCCCTCCTGCTCTCCTTCATATACCAATTCAATTTTTCCGGTGATAGAGGGAATGATTCCGGCAAGATCACTGATCCACACTTGTGTTTTTTCTTCATTGTGTATGATGGCCCTGCGTTCTGCACTGCTGATGGCATTTTCAAAAGCGGCAATGGTTAAACGTGCACTCACACCACTTTTCTTATCTACATATTCATTGGCCCTTGCTTCAAAAGCAACCTGCTCCACCAAACGTTTGATGAGATCACTTACACTCACTTTTTCTTTTTGTGCATCCAGTATATCCGCTTCCTGCTCTGTAATGGCGAGTGATGTTTCAATATCTTTTGGATAGTGTGTCAATATCTGACTTTCAATACGGTCTTTCAATGGCGTTACAATACTTCCACGGTTGGTATAATCTTCCGGGTTGGCGGTAAACACAAACATAATATCCAAAGGCATCCGCAGTTTAAAACCACGGATCTGGATATCGCCTTCCTGCAAAATATTAAACAGTGCAACCTGAATTCTCGCCTGCAGATCGGGTAATTCATTGATCACAAAAATACCGCGGTTACTTCTTGGGATGATGCCGTAGTGAATTACTTTCTCATCTGCAAAACTCAGTTTTAGATTTGCCGCTTTAATGGGATCTATATCACCAATCAGATCAGCCACACTTACATCCGGTGTTGCCAGTTTCTCCCCATATCTTTCGCTTCGGTGCATCCATTGCACAGGTGTATCATCACCATATTCAACAATCAGATCTCTTGCAAATTTGCTTAATGGATTCAATGGATCATCATTCACTTCACTACCGGCAACAATCGGAATATATTCATCCAGCAGATCCACCATCTGACGTGCCATTCTGGTTTTTGCCTGGCCTCGCAAACCCAGAAATAAAATATTATGTCTGCTTAACAAAGCTCTTTCCGTATCCGGTATTACCGTATCCTCATAACCTAAAATTCCTTCAAAAGGATTCTCTTTGTTTTGAATACTGTTGATCAGGTTGTTCCTCAGTTCCTCTTTTACCGATTTTGCTTTGTAACCACTTTTCTTTAATTCGCCGAGAGTTTTTATGTTTTGTATATTCATGTTTGTTGTTAGTGATGATAATTTTTTTTCGTGAGTCGTGAGTATACTCTTCCACTCACGACTGATGTCTCACGACTCACGCTTAATACACCGTCTTCCTCTTCCCGCTTTCAAAATCTTTAAATATAAATGCCCCGAGTTTATCTAATGAAGCAAAATAAGCTTTGCCATTATTCATCTCTGTAAACTCTTGTACAAAATTCTGCAGATAAGGATCTGATGCGATCATGAATGTCGTTATCGGTATTTTTAATTTCTTGCATTGCGCTGCAAGATTGATACAACGGTTCACTACTTTTCTGTCTAACCCAAAACTGTTCTTATAATATTTTCCACCGATCTTTAAACAGGTGGGTTTGCCATCTGTGATCATAAAGATCTGTTTGTTGGGGTTCTTTCTTCTGCGCAGCAGATCCATCGCCAATTCCAATCCTGCAACCGTATTGGTATGATATGGCCCCACCTGCAAATAAGGAAGATCTTTGATCTCAATACTCCAGGCATCATTTCCAAACACTACAATATCAATGGTGTCTTTTGGATATTTTGTAGTGATGAGCTCGCTCAATGCCATTGCCACTTTTTTAGCAGGTGTGATCCTGTCTTCTCCATATAAGATCATCGAATGCGAAATATCGATCATCAATACGGTAGAAGTTTGTGTTTTAAAATCACTCTCCCGTATCTGTAAATCATCTTCCTGCATGGAAAAATTTTCTATACCACGGTTGATCTGTGCGTTGCGGATGCTTTCGGTAAAATCTATCTGCTCCAGCATATCACCAAACTGAAAAGGGCGTGTATCCGGATTTACTTCATCACCCTGCCCCGGTTTAAATGTCTGATGATTACCCTGTTTGCTTTTCTTCAGCTTACCGAAAATCTCTTCTAGACTTTTTTTGCGGATGGTTTGTTCCGATTTTCCGGTGATGGAGAAAGTTCCATCCTGCAGATTTTCCTGCATATAACCGTTCTGCTTCAGGTCTTCTATAAAATCACCCATGCCATATTCATCATTGGTGATCTGGTATTTTCTATCGAGCTGATTTAACCAATCCAAAGCCTCCGTTGCATCACCATTGGTATAGGTAAGTAATTGCATAAAAAGATCCAGCAACTGTTCAAATTTGCTCTGATTGTTTTCATTGGGATCAAAATGTACAAACCGATGACCTGTCATATCTGCAAACTACTAAAAAGGAAGGGGAACACTTTATGAATACGGGAACTTAATACTAACAGTGTTTGAGCAGAAAAGTTCTGTGATCGATTAAAGAAGGAATTGCCACAGAAGACACAGACAGTCACAGATTTTTTCTGTGCTAATCTGTGTCTTCTGTGGCAAAAAAAGAGCTGACCAAATCCGGTCAGCTCCATAAACATTATAAACTCAATTTACTATTTCTTCTTCACCCCACTATCCTTAGCCGCAGGATCAACAGCCATCATTTTACCCGGAATCTGAATTTTCGGATTGTAAACCGATTGCATTTGCTCCAGTCCTTTCAGGTAATTATCAGCCATACGTCTTTCTTCCGACATACCTTCCTGTTTATCTGCACTAAGTGAGTTATAGTATTTCAACTGTTGTTGCAGATCGGTTTTAACAGAGTTAGCAACTTTAGTGGCCAACACGGTATCTCCCGCCATATAACAGGCTTCAAGGAACATAAGAGAAGTTCTGTTTTGAGAATTACCCCTGCTGGTTAACCCATAAGGAAAGTTAGTTTGATCCATCATCTTATCTGCTTTCTCCAGTACTTTTTTAGCATCTTCCTTCCTGTTCTTACCGGCGAGATCCAAAGCGAGTTCACCATAGGCGGTACGAATGGTTTGCAGATGGCGACGATTTTCTTCATCAAAATAAACACCTTTGATATTAGCATTGCCAAACCCAAATTTGTTCAAAGCCCTATCCATCATCCAGTCTGTATTTACACGGCTGTTCTCTACTGGTACCAGGCGGAAACTCAATCCATCCCTGCGGAGGTATTGGTCGAAACCAAGTTCGGCACCGGGATTGGTAAAGTAAATAGGTCTGTTCCATTTATTGGCAGAAATAATATTCAATAAAGCCAGGTCATTTTTAACCAAAGCACCTTTAGGAATATCGAAACGCATTTCACTGACAACACTATCGGTTGCATTTACGGTTCCGTTTTTCAATACCATTGCTTTATCAACAGGTACCGATACTTTTTTTACCGGGTATGTATTCAATGGATCACCACCACGGGTATTATCAACCTTAGAAGGGTCATCACTGCCTACATAATTTTTCATGAGGTCATACAGGTCATAATATCTGTTTTCCGGTATTTCTTCTTTGGGGCGATACAATACATAATCGCGTTTCCCACCTTCTATTTGTTCAGGTGTCCAGATCACATCAATCGGATCGCTCTGGTTTACTTTGTAACGAAGTTCATTGATGTACCAGTCGATACCTAACAGGCTAAAGTTGATCACACGAATATCCGGACGAATACCTTCCACTTCCTGTGCATACCATAAAGGATAGGTATCATTATCTCCATACGTGAACAGAATAGCATTAGGTGCACAACTTTCCAGATAATCTTTGGCAAGATCGCGTGGTAATTGTTTCTGGCTGCGGTCATGGTCATCCCATTCCTGCTGTGCCATTAATACCGGAACCGCCAATAAACAGATCATTGTTGCCACTGAAGCTGCCGTTACCTGCGATAATTTTTTACTAAGCCATTCGGCTACTTTCATCACACCCAATCCTATCCATACAGCAAACGCATAGAAGCTTCCTACATAAGCATAATCACGCTCCCTTGGCTGGTAACCCGCCTGGTTAAGATAGATGATAATTGCAAACCCCGTAAAGAAGAACAATAACATATTGATCATGCCATCATCCCCTCTTTTTTTGAATTGATAGAACAATCCAATCAATCCCAATATTAAAGGCAGGAAATATAATTTGTTATTGGCTTTGTTATTCTTCAAACTATCGGGCAATTGACTCTGATCACCATACATTAAATTATCGGTAGGTAATCCAGAGATCCAGTTACCATCTCTTACATTACCTGCAAAGAGGCCCTGGTTATCATTTTGTTTCCCGGCAAAATTCCAAAGAAAATAACGCAGGTACATCCAGTATACCTGGTAACCCATCAAAAATTTTATATTATCAACCTGATTGGGTGATCTTTCGTATTTACCATCCCGTGTTTTATTGATCCCTAAATAATAAGCATAATAATCGGCGTGATTTTGATCATTACTTGGATCCCATACCCTCGGGAATACCATTTTATCATCAGCTGCATACACATATTTTCTATCCAGACCCAGTTCGATGTATTTGTCTTTTGACTTCTGATAACGCATACCCGTGGCTTTCAGATCAACGGGATCGGCATTAAATTTTTGTCCGTATAAGATCGGGAAATCACCATATTGGTCACGACCCAGATAACCCACCAAACTGTTTGGATTATCTACGTTATACATATCCACAGAAGGATTCGCATTACTGCGGATCATGGTAGTTACATAGGTACTATAACCGATCAGCATAAATGCCAGACACCAAACGCCCAAGCGCAGGTAGGCCCATGACTTTTTGTTGGCAATTCTTAATACATACCAAAGCACGGCCGCTACCAATACAAAGAAGAAAGTAAAGCCTGAGAAGAAAGGCAAACCAAATCCGTTTACAAACCAGCGGTCAAACATACCGGCTGTTTTTACAGAATATTGAATTACGCCAACCTGAACAATACCAACCAATACACAACCGATGGCAAAAAAGATATAAACACCGCCATACAATTCTTTCTTTTCCTTACTCCAGCGCTCAATCAGGAACAACAGACCAATACCACCCAAAACGCCTACAATCATTAAACCGGCCATGGTACTGTCCATTGGCACATTATCTGTAGATTCTCCGGAAGCCATGATCAGTGCCAGAATAAATGCAGCAATGCCACCAAATCCTACCAAACGGAGGAACCATTTGCGGAGTAAAGTATAATTAAACGTTTCTCTTCTGCGATAGTAATACACCATTACGATAGCCGGAATGGTTAAGAGGTTCAACAGGTGAACACCAATTGATAATCCCATCAGGAAGAAGATAAAAACGATCCAGCGGTCGGCACCCGGCTCATCTGCATGGTTCTCCCATTTAAGAATGGCCCAGAATACGATGGCGGTAAAGAAAGATGACATGGCATATACCTCACCTTCTACAGCACTATACCAAAACGAATCACTGAAAGTATAGGCAAATGCCCCTACTGCACCGGCACCCATGATCAGCCAGATCTGGCTGGTGGAAAGAGCATCGGTTGTTTTTACATTCACTATTTTTCTTGCAAAGTGGGTAATGGTCCAGAACAGGAACAGTATGGTAAATCCACTGGACAATGCACTCATGATATTTACGCCTTTGGCTGCTGATAAAGGATTATCACCAAACAGTACAATAAATAAACGCCCCAGCATCACAAACAAAGGAGCTCCCGGCGGATGAGGAATCTGTAGCTTAAAACAGCTACTTACAAACTCGCCGCAATCCCAAAAACTGCCCCCTGCTTCGGAGGTTAAAATGTAAACGGCGCAAGCAATCAGGCAGACAACCCAACCTGTAATGTTATTAATCTTCTTAAACTGCATTGGTTTTGGTTTTTTAAGACTGGCAAACATAACTTTTAAATTGTAAAATGGAAAATGGGGATGGGAGTTTATAGGAATTTAAGAAAACGTTAGTAGAGTTTGGGGGTTGGAGTTTGGGGTTTGGAGTTAAAGTTTACTGTTTAAGCATGTTTATATTTATGCACTCAGGTATTAATGTCAACTTTAAACCATACCCCAAACTCCAAACCCCAAACTCCAAACTACCCTATCTTTGCCGCTCGTATGGAAAAAAACCGCACCGTAGCCTTTCACACCCTGGGTTGTAAACTTAATTTTTCAGAAACCTCTACCCTTTCCCGTTTACTGGAAAATGAGGGATTTGAGAAAAGAGGTTTTGACGATCTGGCGGATGTGTATGTGATCAATACCTGTTCGGTTACAGATAATGCAGATAAAGAATGCCGCTCACTGGTAAGGCGGATACAGCGGAAAGCCCCGGAAAGTTTTGTGGTGATCACAGGTTGCTATGCACAGTTGAAACCCAAAGAAATAGCTTCCATACCGGGGGTTGACCTGGTATTGGGTGCTGCCGAAAAATTTAATATCGCCCAACATATCAGCGAGCTGGCCAAAGGCGATGCTGCCAAAATATGCAGCTGCGATATTGAAGAAGTGAGTGGATTTAATGCCTCTTTCTCTCAAAACGACAGAACCCGTACTTTTTTAAAAGTGCAGGATGGCTGCGATTATAATTGTTCTTTCTGTACCATTCCTATGGCAAGGGGCAAAAGCCGCAGCGATAATATTGCCAATGTTGTTTCTCATGCAGAAAAACTGGCTAAAGATGGCGTAAAAGAAATTGTACTTACCGGAGTAAACCTTGGCGATTTTGGAAAAGGGCCCGATGGAGATAGCAAATACGAAGAGAATTTTTTCGGACTGGTAAAAGCGCTGGATAAAGTGGATGGTATAGAACGCTACCGCATCTCCTCTATCGAACCCAATTTATTAACCAATGAGATCATAGAATTCGTTGCCAACAGCAATAAGTTCATGCCGCATTTTCATATACCACTGCAAAGCGGGAGCAACGAAATATTATCATTGATGAGAAGAAGGTATAAAAGAGAATTGTATGCAGAAAGAATTAAACTGATCAAAACTTTAATGCCGCATTGCGCCATTGGTGTAGATGTGATCGTTGGTTTTCCGGGGGAAACAGAAGCACATTTTACAGAAACTTTCGACTTCCTGCACTCACTCGATGTTTCTTATTTGCATGTGTTCACTTACTCAGAAAGAGACAATACAAAAGCGCTGGAAATTAAACCGGTAGTTCCTGTTTCAGTTCGTAATGAAAGAAATAAATCCCTGCGCAATCTTTCATATATGAAGCTGCAATACTTTACCAATCAGCATACCGGTGAAAAAAGAAAAGTATTGTTTGAAGCTTTTGAAAAGAATGGAATGATGGAAGGATATACTGATAACTATTTACGCATCACAACACCTTATCGTAAAGAATGGGCAAATGAAGTAATCGATTGGAAA
>CANBSW010000174.1 GCA_947372235.1 Chitinophagaceae bacterium
AGCGTTTACATTTGGTTGATCTGGATGGCGCCAAAGCAGGAGCAGTACAAAACTGGAAAGTGCTTGAGTCTATTGCATCCAATACATCGCTGATTATTGATTTTGGCGGAGGAATTAAAAAAGAAGAAGACCTGAATATTGTTTTCAAATCCGGTGCAGCATTGGCCACCATTGGAAGTTTGGCAGTTAAAAGTGCAGATATCTTTGTACAATGGTTGGAGCAATATGGCGCTGATAAATTTTTATTAGGTGCCGATGTAAAAGAGGAAAAGATCGCAATCGCTGGATGGCTTGAAACAACGGATATTGATATTTACGACTTTATTCAGCAATACATCAACAAAGGCATTCAACAGCTATTTTGTACCGATGTAAGTAAAGATGGTAAACTGGAAGGCCCTTCGGTTGAACTGTATCAAAACATTATTCAAAAATTTCCGTCACTGCATTTTATTGCCAGTGGGGGTGTGAGTTCGATGGATGACCTGCATGAATTAAAAAAGATAGGCTGCTCCGGCGCAATTGTTGGCAAAGCAATCTACGAAAACCGAATAAAAATCGATGATCTAAAAACGTTCTAAAACCGTGCCTCCGTGCCTTTGTGTGCAATTATTTTTCACGCAAAGGCACAAGGGCGCAATGATACAATATGCTTACAAAAAGAATCATACCCTGTCTCGATATCAAAGATGGCCGCACCGTAAAAGGTGTGAACTTCGAAAACATCCGCGATGCCGGCGACCCTGTTGAACTGGGAGCACTCTATGCACAACAAGGTGCAGATGAACTTGTTTTTTTAGACATAACCGCCACTGTTGAAAAACGTAAAACATTAAGTGAACTCGTTAACAAAATATCTCATCACATTAATATTCCTTTCACGGTTGGCGGCGGTATCAGCAGCGTAGAAGATGTGAGTGTTCTGTTGCAAAATGGTGCCGATAAAATTTCAGTAAACACAGCCGCATTTAAAAATCCACAACTGGTTGAAGACCTCGCTAAGCAATTTGGAAGCCAGTGTGTAGTGCTCGCTATTGATACCAAACAGGAGGCAGATGGTGAATGGTATGTTTACCTGAATGGCGGACGTGTAAAAACGGATACCCGTTGCATTGACTGGGCAAAACAGGCCGTAAATATAGGAGCCGGAGAAATTCTGCTCACTTCTATGAACCATGATGGTACCAAACAGGGTTTTGCATTGGATATTACTGCAACTTTGGCATCAGAATTATCCGTTCCGGTAATCGCATCAGGTGGAGGTGGAAATATGAAACATTTTGTAGATGTATTTACCAATGGAAAAGCAGACGCCGCACTGGCTGCCAGTATCTTCCATTTTAAAGAGATCGCCATACCGGATCTGAAATATTATTTGAAAGAAAACGGAATTGAAATAAGAATTTAATTAATCATGAACAGAACTACGTCGTTCCTCGCAATGACGATTCATCTGTTTGATATTTTTTTTATGAATATAGACTTCACCAAATACCCTGACGGCCTTGTACCTGCTATCATTCAGGATTTTAATACCCATGTTGTTCTGATGCTGGGTTTTATGAATAAAGAGGCATTTGAAAAAACCGAACAAACGGGAAGAGTAACTTTTTACAGCCGCAGTAAACAACGTCTTTGGACCAAAGGCGAAGAAAGTGGTAATTTTCTTGAATTGAAAAGCATTGCTTCCGATTGTGATCATGATACTTTATTGATCAAAGCCCATCCGGTTGGGCCGGTTTGTCATACAGGTGCTGATACCTGTTGGAGCGAACGTAATGAAAGCGATAACTTTTTGTTATACCTGGAAGATATTATCCGCCTTCGCAAACAGGCTTCGCCAGACGAATCTTATGTGGCCAAATTATTTTCCAAAGGAATCAATAAAATAGCCCAGAAAGTGGGAGAGGAAGCAGTAGAACTGGTAATTGAGGCCAAAGACAATGATGATAACCTGTTTTTGAACGAAGCCGCCGATTTATTGTTCCATTATTTACTTTTGCTTAACGCCAAAGGTCATAATTTGCAAAGCGTATTGGATATCCTCCAAAAAAGACACCATGCTAAATAATATGAAAAAAATTCTTGCTTTACTGTTACTGCCATTCTTTGGGATGGCTCAGGGTGGACAGGGTTTTACACCCATCAATCAAACTCAGCCCAATGCCGGATTCGTGATCAAAGGAACGATCAGCGGATTGAAAGATACCACTGAAGTAATATTGAGAAGTGCCAATGATCAGAAACTCATTACATCAACAAAGATCAGCAAGGGTAGTTTTACCTTAAAGGGGAAACTTACTGATCCTGATATTCTGCGTATCAGTTTTACCGGCCATCCCGAAATAGTTGATCTGTTTTTAAAGAACGATGCTGTGACCATTACAGGCGATCTGGCTGATATAAAAAATGTAAAGATCAAGGGATCTCCAACAAATGAGGAGTTTCAGCAGTTTCAGGCACAATTTAATCCGATGTTCGAAAAGTTGGGAGCAATGGTTCCTGTAATTAAAGCAGAACAGGATACCCGCAAAAGAGATTCCATGATTAAGGAATATAACGGCTCCGGAGCATTGGTGATGGGGGCCGCGCAACAATTTATAAAAGAAAGACTCAATTCACCGGTTAGTGCATTGGTGCTGTTTGCCGTAATGCCTTTATATCCCGGCCCCGTAGAATTTGAAGCCGTATACAATCAATTGCAGGCATCAGCAAAGAAAAATATTTATGGGAAAGAGATCGACAAAAAATTAGCAGCTTCGAAAGCCCCGGCTCCGGGTTCTCAGGTTGGCATGGTGGGAACCCAGGCATTAGAGTTTACACAGACTGATGTGAATGGTAAACCTGTATCACTAAAATCTTTCCGTGGTAAATATGTGTTGGTAGATTTCTGGGCCAGCTGGTGCCGTCCATGTCGCGCTGAAAATCCGAATGTGGTAAATGCATACAATACATTTAAGGATAAGAATTTCACTGTTTTGGGTGTATCACTCGATCAGTCAAAACCCAATTGGTTAGATGCCATCAAAGCAGATAACCTTAGCTGGACACATGTAAGCGATCTGAAATACTGGAGTAACGAAGTGGCACAATTATATCAGATTCAAAGTATCCCTGCCAATTTACTTATCGATCCAACAGGCAAGATCATTGCCCGCGATATTCGTGGACCGGAATTAGAGTTGAAATTGAAAGAAGTGTTGAAATAAATAATCTTCGCTGTTAAAAAAGAATTTAAGAGCCACAGATTCACAGATTTTCATAGTGTTACATCTGTGAATCTGTGGCGAAAAAAGGTCCGAAAGATAATAATGCCATCTTTCTAACACCTAAAATCGTCGGATATATTTATTGAAATACTTTCTCATACACCCCCAAATCAAACCCCAAAGTAATAACCTTATCCCCTTTCTCAACCAAAGGCCTTTTAATCATACTGGTATTTTCAACCAATAATGAAATAGCAGCTTTCTCATTGGTGATGGTTGCCTGTACTGCCGGATCTATATTTTTCCAGGTAGTTCCTTTTTTATTAAGCAGAACTTCCCACCCTACTTGCTTGCTCCACAATTTTAACTTTTTAGCAGTAATACCTTTTTTCTTGTAGTCATTAAACTCAAACCCTATTTTATGGTCTGTTAACCATGTTACTGCTTTTTTTACGGTATCGCAATTGGGTATTCCATACACTTGATACATATTGACCGATTGTTTGTGCAAAAATAGCCATACAAACACATTTTTTTGACCAAATAAGCGCTGATGGCTTATTTTGTAAGTAATCCATCCTCCATGTATAGATTTTTGGCTGTATTTGTTTTTTTTAGCATTTTTTCTATGCTTCAGGCGCAGGATAAAAGCAATAAGCCCAATACCCAATTGGGTAGTATCAGTGGCAATGTGTTGGAAAATGCTTCCGGGAAACCCCTGCCTTTTGCCAGTTTGGTTTTATCCGACCTTCAAAAAAATTCCGGCCCTTTTGCCATATTATCAGATAAAAATGGTGGATTTTATTTTGATAAGATCCCGATGGGATATTATCGCCTGTCCATTGATGTTGTAGGATTTGCCAAAACGCAAATGGATAGCATTCATCTCTATGAAGAAAGATTTGATATCAACCTTGGCGATATGAAATTGAATTCAACCTCATCAGCATTAACTGAAGTGGTGGTATATTCAGAAAAACCATTGATACAGAACATAGATGGAAAAGTGATCTACAATGTTTCTGAAAGCCCGCTCAGCAATGGCAGCAATGCATCAGAAATGCTGAAGAACCTACCTTTGATGAACACCAATCCGGATGGAACTTTATTATTGCGAGGCAAAGAGCCTTTAATATTAATGGATGAAAAACCAGTAAACCTCAGCGGACAACAATTAACAGATCTCTTGGAAAGTCTTCCTGCGAATGTGATAGAGAAAGTAGAGATCATGTTGAATCCTCCGCCGGAGTATGCAACGTATCCGGGAGGTGTGATTAATATCGTTACCAAAAAAGGCCGCATTGGAATTTATGAAAGGATCAGTGTTAGTGCGGGTTCCAGGGGAGAGAAGGCCATATCGGCAAATTTCAATTACAGAAGCAGCAAACTGAACCTAAGTTCTAATATCGGTTATGGCACATTGCAGGTAACCGGTAATTCTTACTCGCACAGACAAAATATCTATAAAGATTCAGTCAATTATTTTTATGCAGAATCTGCTTTCTCAAATAATAGTCGCCACCCCAATGCAAGGTTTCAGGCAGATTATGATTTTAGTAAAAGATCAAGTGCAAGTGTTGTATACCAGGGTAACCTGAATGATTATGATAATGCTACAAATACTCTTTATACCAATCGCGACAGCAATACCAATGTTTACAAAGCCAGCTCGCGCAGTAATGCTTATGGAGGAACAGGGTATAGTCATGGGTTCTCAGGTTCTTATCAGTGGAAGGGGAAAAATCCGGTAGAAAAATTACAGATATACAGTGGCATTAGTTTTAGTAAGAATGATAATAACCGCGATTTCTATCAGCAATTTCTTCAATCAGATTTTTTACCAACAGGATTGGATTCCACGCAATTGCAGATCACTGATAACTATGTAACCTCATGGTACCTCAGCACCAATTATAACCGGCCATTGAATGATACAGGTACCATATATCTAACTATGGGTAGCTCTTATTCATCCAATACCTATCATAATATTCTCAATACAAGTTTTTTGAGAAGAACGGATCGCGTGTATGTAGGTAATGATCTTTTGAGTAATAATTTTTATTTCCATCAATCTATTTTCACCGGAAGAATGGCGATTGTTTTATCTATGCCTCATCAGTGGAAACTGATTGCCGGTGCACAGGCTGAAAAAACAATGACAGATTTTCAATTTATCAAAGGCAATGCACCTGATGCTAATAATGCCTATTGGCGCGTATTACCCAATGTTACTTTGCGAAAAGAGTTTGACAGGGAATTCAGTATGTCGTTGGTTTTCAGAAAAACGATACGGCGGCCGGGAATTGTTGAACTGAATCCCAGTATCGATTTTAGTGATCCTTATAATATACGTTTTGGAAATCCATATATACAACCCTCTCTTACAGATAATATTGACCTGAACTTTAGTTATGTAGAAAAAAAATTCAGCATCAATGGATCTCTTGGATATAATAAAGTGAATAATGTATTCAATTCTATCCGCACCTTGGTGGATAGCGGTAAAACACAGATTACTTATCAGAATATCTCAGATCAGGAAGAATATGTGGCAAGTGTTTGGAGTGGTATCACCCTGTCTAAAAAATTCCGTATCAGTATCAGTGGCGGGGTGAATTATAATAAATACAGCGATAGGGAAAAATTTTTATATAAATATGTAGATGGAGGTGGGTTTTATACAACATTCAATTACAGTTATTCTCCTAATCTCCTCACCATTATCGAAGCCAATAACCGATACAACAGTTTTGCGGGCCCGCAGGGGCATTCAAGAAGTAATATCAATATGAGTATCAGTGCCATGCATAAATTCTTTAACAAGCACGTTATTGTAACCATTGCAGCGATTGATCCATTGGGATTGCAGAAATACAGGGGCTTTTCTTCCGGAACTAATTTTAATATTGAAAGTTACAGTGTAAGTAATACGCAGAATTTCCGTTTGTCTGTCAGTTACCAGATCAGTAAAACAAAACTGAAAAGTAATTTAAATGATAAGCAGAAAAAAGAAGCATTAGAGAAGGTGAGCAATAAATAAATCCCATTGTGCTCCTTCGGGCCTTCGTGGCAAAACTAATCCCGCCACAAAGACACTAAGGCTCAAAAGAGCACTAAGAAGATTTGTTGAAATTTATGGCTTGTCTTAATTATTCAAAATCATCCTGCGTTTCGCCTTCTTTCAGGTCCCTTCCAAATTGTAACATATATCCATTATTATCAAGGATCGAAAATTCTCGCATGTGATGGGAAAAATTAGCAATAGAATAGCGTATGGTTGCTTTATTTTTCAATTCATCCCATAACTCATCCACTTCTTCAACATACAGATAAAAACTACCGGTAAAAACAGGGCTGCCCGGATAAGGAATATGTTCATTAGGAACAGCGAACATGATTCTCACCTCTTCTTTGTGCATATGGCACCAACCCCATTCTTCATTGAATTCATCCAGTTCAAAACCCAGTAAGTTCTGATAGAATGTGATGGAGCCTTTGATATCATTGGTCCACAGCATGGGTGTAAGACGTTCAAATTTCATAGATAGCAGATCACAATGTTGGTTTAATGATAACCCTCTAATCCAATAATAGGATATTCTGTTGATGAGAGGCCTTTACTGATCACCAGTTTGCCTTCATATACGGTAAAAAGATGTTGGGCTCCTTTTTTATAATCAAGTGTCAGGGTATAACCGTTTCCCGAATATTTTTCACTGATCTCATTATTGTTTATAACAGCGTTACTTCGGTGCAGGACCTGTTCTTTTTTATCGATAATAATAACGGCAACATCCACCGGCGGCAGTTCTGAAGTAGTATCTATAGTGCCTGTTACCAGTATAAATTCATTGCGTTCTTCCATTGACCGCAGATCTGTTCCAAAATGGTTCTTGATGAACATATAATCAGGAAGATATCTGACTTTTTCCAACACAACTTTTTCATGATTACATGCTGTGAGCAAACATGAGCCAAGAATAGCAAACAGCATTACAAATGGTATACGGATAGTCATAACAAATATGAGTGACTTTAAAAGTACACAATTCATGTATTCGAAAAAACAGTAAATATCAATTATTGGCTAACCGTATTTAATGCCAGCTTTTTTGCCAGCCAGCTGTCTTTTACCGGCACCATCCACTGGGTAAGAAAATCCTGTTTGGTGGCAACCAGATTATTAAAATACAAAGTATCTGCACCAATAAAATTATTGTCAAATGCGTATTTCAATTGTGCCAATGGGATGGTTTGTATTTTTTCTTTCACCACAAATGCAAGGTTCTGCCGGTTGAACATATCTACTTTAAAAGCATCTTCTATTTGCTTGATCAGGTGAACCGAACTATCGGTGCTGCAACCACCAACGCTGGTTGCGGTTTCATCGGCTATCAGAACAATAAATTGCCCAAACAAAAGATTTCCATATCCTTTTACAGGTGCACCATGGCTCTTCCAGTTTTCAATAAAACTGTTCAGCATATCTTCTATCTGAAGTGCTTCGCTAATAAAAAACAAACGGCTACTCTGGTAAATCCAGACACGGGAAGAAGGATGAAGATCTTCGGGGATGAGGTGTTGATAGTCGAAATTCATACAGCAAAATTACACTTTTTTCTATCACTGTATTCTGTACGGCATAATCAAAACATCAATAAGGCAGATTATTCCATAGATAATGCAATCATCTCAGCCACATCCAAAACACCTACTTCTGCTTCTTTCTCCCGGTTTTTCACACCATCTGTTATCATGGTATTACAAAACGGACAGGCAGAGGCAATAAAGGAAGCTCCGCTTTCCAATGCTTCATCGGTTCGTTCAATATTGATGCGTTTATCGCCAGGTTCGTCTTCTTTAAACATTTGGGCACCGCCGGCACCGCAGCATAAGCCATTACTTTTGCAGCGTTTCATTTCTACTAATTCTGCATCCAATGCCTCGAGTACTTTTCGAGGAGCTTCATAAATATCATTGGCGCGGCCAAGGTAGCAGCTGTCGTGGTAAGATATTTTCTTTCCTTTAAATGTACCACCTTCTTTCATTTTTATTTTTCCGCCATCGATCAGTTCCTGTAATAATGTTGTATGATGAACTACATTGTAATGACCACCCAATTCAGGGTACTCATTTTTTAAAGTATTAAAACAATGTGGGCAGGTGGTCACAATTTTTTTAATGCCATACCCGTTCAAAATCTGAATGTTCTGGTAAGCCATCATTTGAAAAAG
>CANBSW010000175.1 GCA_947372235.1 Chitinophagaceae bacterium
TGTGCAGCTTCCAATCGTATTTTTTTATTCTTCTCTACCATTATTTTTGTTATCCATTTCTCTAAACGATGATGTAGCGGAACAAGCAAAGCACCAATACCAATAAGTACAAGTAACATTAAAACAGGAGAATCATTGGTTGCATGTGCGAGATATGGATGAATAAGAAGATTAAGAAATTCAAATAAAGCTAACAAACCAAGTACACCAAAGAATTCTATAAATCTTGTTTCAACAATAATGCTACGGCTTAGCGTAAAAAATAAAATAAGAAAACTAATCAGTGCAACAGCAATAGCTGCGTATTGAAGATTGTGGTTTCTTTCTTCTTCTGCTTTTAATTGAGCTGCCTCCATTTCAATTTGTCTTAATTTTTCATCAAAGCCATAACTTTTAAGTTTATTAATTTTTTCTTTGCTAAATACAGAATCGTTGGTTGTTTTAGCTATTTTAAGGTAAAAGAAAGCACTATCCACATTGCCTCTGTTCTCGTAAAAAGTAGACAAGAAACTACTGGAAGTGGTAAGTCCTCTGAGAAAATTTGCATGCTTGGCTACTTCAAAAGCACGCTTTGCATATAGCAAAGCTGAATCCAACTGACCTTCATTTTCAAATACTTTAGCTATTGGAAGAAATGGTTTGTTGGTAGTATACTTTGATTGTATTCCTAGGCGATAATATTCTAAAGCGAGTTTATTTTGACCTGCTGCTGAAAAAATGTTACCCATCAAAAGGAATGCCTCTCTGCCAGAAACTTCATAAATTTCCTGGGCACAATGTCTTGCTGAATCATATAGTTTTAAAGCAAAAAAACAACTTCCAATATTTTCAAGGTTTATCCTGATTTCATTTTTATTTCCTATTTCTTCATTTATTTTTTTTGCTTTAGAATAATAATCAATTGCCGGTCGGTATTCTCCCTGTATATTATTAATCATTCCCATTGCATTCAGCGATCTTGCCTGCCCAGCTTTGTAGTTAATTTTTTCATTCAACTTAAGGGCTTGTAACCAAAGATCTGTTGCCTTAGGATAATCCCCTTCAAGATAATAAGGATAACCGAGGTCAGTTAAACAGGTGGCTATTCCTTTTTTGAATCCTATACGTTGTGAAAGCGTTAAGGCTTGCATTGCTAGTAGCTTAGCTGTATCAGGGTTACCAAAAGAAATCGCCTGAGTAAGTCCAGATAATAGTATTACTTTACCAGTATCCTGTTTTTCCTTTTGTAATAAAAGTTTTAGGCTATCAATATTTGTTTGAGCTTTTATATTTGACAGCAAAAAGAAAGCGGCTAATATGAGTATTGTTTTTTTCATAAGCATTTAAATAGTTTATTGCAGCTTTTGGCATAATATATTGTTGTTGTTAGCCTGAAGAACAATACTATTATTTTTTAAGCTTTCTCTCAAAATACTCCGCCACCGCCCCATACACTTTTACTGCATTATTCCAGTTCATCCAGTGATGCGTATCATCAACGACCATTAGCGTTTCATAATTCACACCTTGTTTTTCCAAACGATTGATCAGATCCACACTCTGGTTAAAACGAACATTCCTATCATCATCTGCATGAATGATCAACACCGGTGATTTCCATGTTTTGATGGAGGAAACAGGAGAGGAGTTCCAGGCTGTTTTTAATGCGAGATCATAATCGGGTGCTTTCTCATATTTTTCTCCGGCAGAAACCAATGCAGCCTGTGTACCCCAATCATGTACACCATGTATATCTACACCTGCTGCAAATATTTTTGAATCTCTTGATAAAGCCATCGCGGTTAAATATCCCCCATATGATCCTCCGTAAATACCTATTTTATTAACATCTACAAAAGATTGCTGCTGTAACCATTTGCCGGCAGCCTGTATATCCTGGTATTCAGCACCGCCCGATGCACCACCTTTTAATGCCTGATGAAACTCATATCCATACCCAATACCCAAACGATAATTTACAGACAATACCACAAACCCCTGACTTGCTAAATACTGATTGGAGGCATATGCATTGGCATAATAATCAGAATAATTCCATCCCAATAACATTTGTCTGGGCGGGCCGCCATGCACATATACAATAGCAGGCTTTTTACCGGAAACATTTTCGGGCATGAATAGTTGTGCATGCACAATTACACCATCAGCTGCTTTGAAAATTACCTGTTTGGGTGTTACCATTTTATTTAATGGAAATTCTGAGGGCACCAATTCTTTACCTATCAATTGTGGTGCTCCTCCGTTTAGTTTCATTACTGCAACCAATGGACTTTGTTGTGGGGTTGCACTGATGAATGCGGCAGCGTTTCCGTTATCCGTTAACACCGGCGTCCATTCAAGCCCGCTGCCTGGTGTAAGTACTTGCATATCGGTTTTGTCTACACTCACTTTTACGGCATGTCTTCTTTCAATATCCAATGCATCTGGTCCGGTGTTGGCACTGAATGTCAGCTGTTTTTTATCGGCACTAAGCGTGATGTGTTCACACATAAAATTTCCGGGAGTAAGTAAGAGTTCTTTTCCTCCGGTTGTTGCAATTGAATATAAATGTGGCCATCCATCCTGGTAAGAAAGAAAAACAATTCTGTTATTGGCGGCCCAATGTAAATTGGTTCCACCATGTGTAGATGGAACTGAGCCACGTAATGTTTTGGGTGCTTTCCATAGTAAGGTTTCTTTATTGGTATTGATGTCTGCTGTGTAGATACTCCATGGCTGGTGTTTTTTAGCCAGCAAAGAATCAGGTGCACCGCCTGCACCGGGACGTCTTACAAAAACAATTTGATTGCCATCAGGTGACCAATGTGGTGATCCATCGCGATAAAAAGATGCTGCGATCCATTTAATGGGGGAGCTTGCATTTGTATAAATACCAATGATGGAATGATCGGTTCTGTTGGCAACAAATAAAAGTGCAGTACCATTCGGACTCCATTCCAATGAACTTACACTGCCTCTTGTGGTAAAAATATTTTTAGCAGCAGCTGATCCATCGATGGGTGCTGTAAATACCTGTCCGCCTTTTATAAAGGCAACTGTTTTACTATCCGGAGAGATTTCAGGTGCGTCCCCTTCGGATAAGAATTTGGTATCGCCACCTCCAAAAGGCACACTACCTACCTGCACTTTAAATGGATTGGTTTCATTGGCAGCATTGATAGGAAGTCCGCCATCATAATTGGCTCCATGGTCACCGCCCCGAACAAAGACCACATATTTTCCATCCTCCGAAATAGACAAACTGGTGAGTTCCTGTCCGTCATTTTTGGTAAAGCCGGTTACTTTTTTTGCGGTATAGGCAGGCCCTTCTGCCACATACACATTTCGCACGCCCTGTTCATCCATGGCCCAGGCAATTTTAGCACCTTTGCTTGCCGAGCATAATTCTGTAGGAAAAGGGTAGTTTTTAAATGATTTAAAAGGGATGTTTTGAGCAAGTAGTTGAATGGGTAATAACAGCAGGAGTAATAATTTTCTCATGGTATAGTTTTGATATGACAATGATTTTCTCTCTGCGAAACCTCTGCCCCTCTGCGGTTCTGCGATGAATGAAAATTGTATTTCACCGCAGAGACGCAGAGAACGGGGAGGTAACGCAGAGTTAGGAGCCTTTCATTTTATGCCAGAAAAAGGCGCAGGCAAAGCCAAGGATTCCGTAGACGACAAGTTTGATGAGTAATTGTTTGGTGCTTTGTTTCATAGTTATTCTGCTTTCAAATTATATTCTTTGCGAAGGGTTTCAAGTAATCTTTGATTTGCCTCAAAATAATTTTTTATTGCGATCTGCCTTGTACCTCTTACTATCTGTTGATAATAGGATGCCATATTTTCTGCTTCAATTTTATTTAGTGTGGAAGCATTCTTAATCTCAGGCACCTCTTTAGGATCAGGCTCATGTAAAATAGCTTCCATTGAAGAAACGGCACCGTTTTTTGTTAGTTCATTAAACCAATGAAAATCGTAATGATTAATTACAAATGGCCTGATAAATTGCTCCATGTAATTGTTCTCAACCTCAGAACGGTTTCTTATTCTGGCAATCGCTACACTTAAACTGCCTATCTCTTTTTGGATAAGGTTATTCTTAAAATAACGCAGGCTTCCTGAATTTCGCAACTGTGTTAATATCCCGTCTGCCGGTTCAAATATGATAGGACTCACAATCAAAAACGCATGGGTAAAACTTCTGTAAAAATGCGTACTCACCTTTGTAAGGCTACTGTCTCTTATATAATTGATCAGATAGTTTAATTCACTTTCTTTTCGCTCTCTACTGGCAATCACTTTTTGTAATTGTACAGAATCAGCATATACTTCTTGGTACAAACTCTCAGCCAGCTCATGGGCCCTTTCATTTTCAATGAATTTCTCACGGATATTTTCAGCAATAAATCCCATGCTTACGGCAAGGAATATCATTAAGCCTTCGAGAAAATATTCTTTCAAAGATTTTTTTCCTACGTGTGGGTGGTGGTGTACTTCCATTAAGTTGTAAGTTATGAGTAGTAAGCAATAAGTTAAAGCATGAATTATTTATTCTTTTTCCAAGTGATATTCTTTTTCAATTAATTCAATAATTGCAGCAGCCATATCAGAAAGCTTTACAAACAATCCCATTTCAGCAAATCGTACTCCTTTTATATAAACTACTTTCATATTAAACTCGTTAATATCAATTTTATTATTTGATATTAAGGGTGGGTTATAATTGAGCCTCATAATATTTAACCCTACTATTGTAGTATCATACATTTGGTTAAATATTTGTGCATCAAAAAGGTTGTTCAGGGTTTTTCTATAGTCATTCAAATTAGACTCCTCCAGTTCCTGAAGGGATGATAAGTTGCCGGTTCGGCTGATATATTTCTGCAGACTGTCAATCACATTTCTTTTTTTAATGAAACGAAATCCTCCCGCATTTTTAAGTTGCTGTATGGTCCCGTCATTTGGATAATAGAAGCTTCGAATACTTAACGATCTTCCAAAATAATATATTTCGCCGGTTTTATTTTGAAAGTCTTTTTGTTGTAAGATGGATAACAACGAGTCTGCCTTTTCAATTCCCTGTTTTTTAATGGTAAGGTTTGTTTTGATAGAAATCATGTCGTTTTTCAAATCATTAACCAAGGATGTCATGTATTCTTTTTCTTTTGCACTGTCGGAAATATTTTCTCGTATGCTTTCTGCAATAAATCCCATGCTGACAGCAATAAAAATCATCAAACCTTCCAAGAGATATTCTTTAAAACTTTTCTTTTCAACGTGTGGGTGGTGGTGTACTTCCATAGAGTAGTTTGGAGTTTAAGGTTTGGGTTTTGGAGTTGTTAGGAAAGTTTATTCGTTTTCTAAATGATATTCTTTTTGTAATAAATTTATTAACCGTTTTGCCTGTGCAGAAGCCAGTAATGCCCTTTGGTTCATCAATTTCAAAATGCTATAATAATATTGATCGCGCATAATCACTTCATTAATATCTTTCGGATCAGAACTGATTAAGGCAAGCGTTTTCGGCAGGCTTTCTTTGGGGTTATTTTTTACAATATCATAAAATACACGGGCGTTATAAATTTTATTATTTGAGACAATAAGTTCACTAATACGTTCTCTCTGTGTGTTAGTCCAATAATCAAACTTTTTTATCCATAAATAATAAGCAGCAATACTGTCTGCAATGATTTGTTTGTGAATAAGCCTCAGGCCACCACTACTTTTCATCTGTTCAAAAGTTTTGGAATCGGGAAAAATGATACTGCCGCCCATAGTTAACCTTCTTGCCATATTGTATAATTTACCCATATCACCTTTCCTGCTGTTGAGTGTTTCAATAACAGTATCAATCAGCAATGAATACCTTGTATTAATTGTAATGGTAGAATCATATAAGGCAAGATCACTTTTCAGATCACCAGTAATGGAAAGCATATAATCGTGTAGTCTTTCTTTATCGCCGATCTTTTCCCTTAGGTTTTCTGCAATAAACCCCATGCTTACAGCAAGAAAGATCATTAGGCCTTCCAGAAAATATTCTTTGAAACTTTTCTTTTCTACATGTGGGTGGTGGTGTACTTCCATACAATAAATATATTTTACAATAAAAGTTAATGATGATCAGAACTTAATCCATATTCTTTTTCAAGAAAATTTATATTGGAAACAGCTCTTTTTTGTTGGGTTTTTAATTGAGCAAGATAATTTTCTAAACCACCTTTTGTTGCACTTATTTTATTAGCATATTCATGTAGTGCTTTTTGGTCATCGGTCATTAGTTTAACTTTTGTATTCGTTTTCAGGAAATTAAAAACTGTAAAACGGTTGTAATCTTTCGTATATATGGCATCAAAAATTGTATGACTCATTTCAGTTGCTTTTGCCTGAAAGTTGTCTCTGACTCCGTCTCCTTGCCTCTCGGCTCTCTGTATACTTTCGTCATAAAGAACAATGCTATCAGCTGCTGCTTTATTTCTGATATATCTTAAACTGCCTGAATATTTTAGCTGTATCAATGTGCGGTTAGTAAAATAAACATTCAAATTGGATGCGCCATACCTCCTTTGTAGATAATACATAATCCGTAAACTACTATCCGTATAAGGGGTATGATAAATATTGTTTAGAAGACTGTCAATCCCTGATACTTTTTGGGTGTTGCTCAAAATTCCATTTCTTAATTTTGCAGTATCTGCTTTTAAATCCTGTACAAATGATTCAATGAATTCTTTCTCAATATGATTTTCATGTCGGCTCTCACGAAAACTTTCGGCAAAAAAGCCGGTGGTTACGGCCAAAACGATCATGAGGTATTCAAGAAAATATTCTTTGAAACTTTTTTTTTCTACATGTGGGTGGTGGTGTACTTCCATAAGTTCAGTTTGGAGTTTGGAGTTTGTAGTTGGGTTATTCTTTTTCTAAATGATATTCGTTTTCTTCAATTCTTTCATAGTCTACTTTGGCCAGCCATTGCTTAAAAGGTTCTGCTTTAGGTGATGGGATTGATTGAATGAGACGGAAAAGTTGCTCGGTGTCGGCAACGTCTGTTAGTCTGAGTTTACCATCTGCGGCTTCCATTTTCAAAGCGTTACAATTTGTAACGGTTTCATTCCCCTCATCTTTCAGCCTTTTTTTCAATACCCTCCAATACACCTGAGGATTAGGGCTATCTGTTAACACCTCAATAATATCTACTATCGAGAAATACCATTTTTCTTCATCAGCATTCCATTGACTACGTATTTTCTTACTCTCAAAAATTTGAATATTACTCATTTCTTTATCAAATTAATCGTTAATCGTTTTTTCTGCGTATACCAAACTGATTTTTGTTTTATAGGCAGTAAACTATGTAAGATTAACGACCATAATTTAAGCAACCAATTCGGGATCATCAAATATTAACCCGATTAATCCTTTAAGGAAATAAAAATGCCACAGATGCACAGATTATCACAGAAAAAATCTGTGTCAATCTGTGCATCTGTGGCAAAAAACGATTAGCTTAATTTTCGTTAGCCTTCAACACCCGCAACACATTACCACCCATTATCTTGGTAACATCCTTTTTGCTATACCCTTTATCCAGCAATGCTTTGGTGATCAGCGGATAACTGGTTACATCATTCAAATGCTGTGGCGATGCACTGATGCCATCAAAATCAGAACCCAGTCCCACATGATCAACACCAATTAATTTTACTATATAATCAAGGTGGTCAAGCAACATACTCATGGGCGGTTTTGCCGATTGCACTTCTGAAGCATATTTTTCAGAGATCATCGTAAGTGCGTAATCGGGTTGAACACCGGCTTTCTTTAAAGAGTCCAACTCTTTAGAATGTGCCAATGCGAACTTTACTTCTTTCAGTCTGAAACTACTATCTACAAATCCCGAATAAAAATTAAGATCAATTACACCCCCATTTTTTCCGATGGCCAATATCTGTTCATCTTTCAAATTTCTGAAAATGGGGCATAAGGTATAAGCATTACTATGCGATGCGATAACAGGTTTGGTGGTTGTATTGATCACATCCCAAAATGTTTGTTCACCCACATGCGAAACATCTACCATCATGCCTAATTCATTCATACGTTTTACTACCTGCTTCCCAAAATCGGTTAATCCTTTGTGGGTCTTATCCAGACTGTCTTTCTTAGTAGTCTCAGCCATTGCCGAGGTTGCCCATGAAGTAGAATTGTTCCATGTTAATGTCATATATCTGGCACCACGTTCATATATTTTATTAAGATTATCAAGATTGTCTTCGATCATGTGTCCGCCTTCTACGCCAAACATGGCAGCCAGTTTTTTATCTTTTACTGCACGTTTTAATTCTTTTGAATTTCTTACAATGGTGATTTTATCAGGGTTGCGTTTGATCACGGCATCCAAAGTATCCATCTCACGATTAGCCCATGCATTAGGATTAGCCTG
>CANBSW010000176.1 GCA_947372235.1 Chitinophagaceae bacterium
CGAAGTGCCGGCTGCATTTTCGTCAGTATTCATCTCCATTCCGCTGAATGTGTCGGTGGTTTCCGTGTTTTGGGTCATTTCTTGCTCTGCCATAGTATTTATTCGTTGTGGGGCTATACTGTCAAAAATATTGCCGAGGCAAAGAAAAGAGAAAAATTGGCAGGAAATAAGCAAGTTTGGGGGTTTGAGTTTGGGGTTTGGGGTTATTTGGCGGTCTTTAATTGAAATTCAATTCTAAACTCTAAACCCCAAGCTCCAAACTCGAGTTATCTTTGCCCCATGACAAAAGTGTACCTCCGCAAGAAAATTGCCCCTAGAATATTGAATGGCCACCCCTGGATCTATGGAAATGAGGTAGAAAGGATTGATGGAGAAGTGAACGGGGGCGGTATTGTGGATGTATTTTATGGAGATGGAAAGTTTGCCGGACGTGGGTATATCAACCCAAAATCGCAGATCCTGGTTCGACTGCTTACCCGTAAACAGGAACCGATAGATGACCAATTCTTTTATAACCGGATTGTACAGGCATGGACCTATCGGCAGAAAATTGGCTATACAGAAAATTGCCGTTTGGTTTTTGGCGAAGCAGATCAGCTACCGGCATTGATCATTGATAAATTCAATGACTATTTTGTGATCCAAACACTTTCATTAGGAATTGATGCATGGAAACCGGCCATCGTTAAAGCCATTCAATCCATCTTCTCTCCCAAAGGCATTTATGAACGCAATGATGTACCCGTTCGCGAACTGGAAGGATTGCCACAACAGAAAGGATTTTTAACAGCTGCATTCGATACCAATGTGATCATTAACGAAAATGGTTTACAATTTACAGTTGATATTGAGAACGGACAAAAAACCGGCTACTTCCTCGATCAACAGGATAACCGCCGTGCCATACGGCACATTGTAAAAGATGCTGAGGTGCTCGGAGTATTTACATACACCGGCACATTTGAAATTCATGCAGCACATTACGGCGCTAAATCTGTTTTAGGATTGGATATTTCCGAGAACGCTGTTGCTCAGGCAAATAAAAATGCCGCTCTAAACAAACTTGAAAACATCTGCAGATTTGAAGCTGTAAATGCATTCGATGTTTTAAAACAATGGGGCAAGGATGGAAGACAATATGATGTTGTAATGCTCGATCCGCCGGCATTTACCAAGAGCCGCGAAAATATACAGAAAGCACTTACGGGTTATAAGGAGATCAATCTCCGCGGCATGAAACTGATTCGTAATGGTGGTTTTCTTGTAACATCCAGCTGCACCAATCTGGTTACACCCGATCAGTTTTTACAAACAATAGAAATGGCTGCAAAAGATGCACGCAAAAAAATACGTCAGGTAACTTTTCAACAACAGGCCGCAGACCATCCCATTATCTGGGGAATGGAGAATACGAATTATCTGAAATTTTTAATTGTTGAAGTGACGGATAGGTAGTTGTAAGTGATAAGTTTTAAGTAGTAAGCATTGATTTACTTAAAACTTATTACTTACAACTTAACAATTACCCTATTTCTTTTCCTGAAAAAGATTTCTAATGATTGATTCATCTTCAAGAGAAAGCTTAGAAGTTTTTTTCAGCATGCCGATAAAATAAGTCACCTCCTGTTCAGAATTAGGGCAACCAATATTATCACCGGCTTTACTCTTTCCGATATTTACTTTATACCTTGAATCATCAAGCAGGTTTCCCTTCTTATCAAGTATAAACCACATGGGAAGCCCCTCGTCTTTACTTGCACCATATTTTACTCTAACGGCATCTGCTCCGGGATTCTCAAGATTTTTCTTTGCATCGGTTTCATCTACATCAAGATGAGTGACTATATAATTTTTAGCAAAGTAACTTTTGCAGGAATCATTGTTCATTAATTTATCCATCCGCTTACACCAACCACACCATGAGGCATGAAATATCAGGATCACATTCTTATTTTGTTTCGAAGCCAATTGCAATGTTGTACTTATTACTTTATCTGCCGACAAAACATCCTGCTGTGCATTAAGATTGATTTGAAACAAAACAATACTTAAGAAAAAGAAGATAGTTTTCATATCGGGAATTTAGAATTGAAGAAAGTTATCATAAAATAAAGAATCCCCATAAAGGGGAATAAAAAACTTACTACTTACCATTTAAAACCTACAACTTATTTGCTCACCTGAAATTTACCCGATTCAACAATCTTTCCTGTCTGATCGCGCAACTGGTAAATATAGAGTCCGCGGAAATAATTATCATCCAAAGTGATCGTGAGTTTGGAATCTGTGATCCTGATATCATTCATCTTTCTGCCAATAAAATTGTAAACCTGAAGAGTGTAAGATTTATCAACGGTATTATCAAAAGTAAAATTGATATAACTGGTAGCAGGGTTGGGATAGAAATGGGTGATCTTAGGTGTGGTATCTGGTAAGTCATTGCCAATAGCAGTATTGTCAGCAACATAACTGTTGATGACAATTGTAAAAGCCACTAAACATAGCAGGTAGACTTTACGCATGGTTTAAATTCTCTTTACAAATTACCCAAAACTTTCCGGTTTTAACAAGCTGTTAGTGCCAATTTTAACAAAAAACGGTCTTTTAACGGAATGATAAGGCAAGTTTAGTGCGGTTTATACGCAGATACTGAATTAGGAACTGGTATTTTTTGCTACAGATGCACAGATTAAATCTGTGCATCTGTGGCAAAAAAATTAATTCAGCCCTTCTAAAGTTTTATGAATTTCCGCAAAATCAGGAAGATCACCAGGTGTTGCACAAACTTCTGCGTATTGAACCACCCCTTCTTTATCAATCACAAATGCAGCTCTTTTGCTTACACCCTGCATTTCAAAAGCGGGGAAGGTTTCGTATAAAACACCAAAGGCTTTGGCAGCTTCTTTATTAAAATCGCTCAGTAAAGGAAAGTTCAGGTTTTGTTCTGCTTTAAATTTCCCTAAAGTAAATAATGAATCTACCGATACACCAAAAACTTTTGCATTGGTGCTGTTATAGCTTCCGATATTATCTCTCACATTACACAACTCAGCCGTACAAACACCGGTGAATGCCAAGGGAAAAAATAATACTACCACATTACTGCCTTTCTGATCAGCAAGGGATACTTTGTTTTTGTCGGTATCAAATAAAGTGAAATCAGGTGCTTTTTGTCCGGTCTGGATGCTCATTCGAATGATTTTTTGATTGATGAATTGATTAGTAGATTATATACAATTTGAACTTTGAATTGTTTGATAATTGCTGCAAATAAACAACTATTTTCTTTTGCCACAGATGCCACAGATTAACACAGAAAAAAATCTGTGAAAATCTGTGGCATCTGTGGCAATAAAATGAAATACAGAGATTATAAATTCATTTCCGGCACAAAATCCGGCACAATGAGTTTGCCGGCTGTTTTAGAAACAATTTCTTCCACGCTAACACCGGGTGCTCTTTCAAGTAATAAGAATCCTTCAGAAGTAATATCCATCACTGCAAGTTCAGTAACCACTTTTTTAACACATCCCACACCGGTTAAAGGCAAACCACATTTGGGTAGCAATTTGCTTTCTCCTTTCGGATTGGTATGCATCATGGCAACAATAATATTTTTTGCACTAGCCACCA
The DNA here is from genome assembly GCA_947372235.1 of Chitinophagaceae bacterium. Lineage (GTDB taxonomy): Bacteria > Bacteroidota > Bacteroidia > Chitinophagales > Chitinophagaceae > Sediminibacterium. The sequence continues at coordinate 3,634 of CANBSW010000176.1, forward strand.
GATCCATCGCCCCGCCCATACCTTTTACCATTTTGCCGGGTATTTTCCAGTTGGCAATATCCCCGTTCTCGCTTACTTCCATGGCACCTAATACTGTGAGATCAATTTTTCCGGCGCGTATCATTCCAAAACTTTCTGCACTGTCAAAAAAAGCGCCGCCCGCAATTAAAGTAACGGTTTCCTTTCCTGCATTGATGAGGTCTGCATCAACGGCTGCTTCCTCAGGATAAGGCCCCATTCCCAAAATCCCATTCTCACTCTGAAAAACCACACTCATCCCTTCCGGAATATAATTGGATACCAATGTGGGGATCCCAATTCCGAGATTCACATACATACCATCCTTAAGCTCTTGTGCAATTCTTTTAGCAATTCCGTATTTGTCTAACATCGAATTAAAAATTAGAAATTAAGAATTAATAATTGGGAGTTAGTAATCAAAAAAGAAAGAATAATTTTTAATTTTTAATTACTTGCCAGCTGCACCGTTCTGCGCTCAATCCTTTTCTCATACTCCTTCCCTTCAAAAATCCTGTGTACATACACACCTGCCACATGTACATCATCGGGATCAATTTCGCCGGGTTGTACAAGGTGTTCTACTTCAGCGATGGTGACCGTTCCAGCTTTGGCCATTGAGGTTGAAAAATTTCTGGTTGATTTTCTGAAGACAAGGTTGCCCATCGTATCTCCTTTCCACGCTTTTATAATGGCATAATCTGCATGAAGTGCTAACTCCATAAGATGCATCTTACCATTAAACTCCCGAACCTCTTTTCCTTCGGCTATTTCTGTTCCGTATCCCGCCGGGGTAAAAAAAGCGGGGATGCCCATTCCTGCCATTTGTATTCTGGTAGCCAATGTTCCCTGCGGTATCAGGTCTACTTCCAGTTCTCCACTAAGCAGTTGTCTTTCAAACTCTGCATTCTCTCCCACATAACTGCTCATCATTTTTTTGATCTGGCGGGTTTTTAATAAAAGCCCCAATCCAAAATCATCAACACCCGCATTATTAGAAATACAGATAAGATCTTTGACTCCTTTTTTAACTAAGGCAGTAATTGAGTTTTCTGGAATTCCATTTAATCCGAACCCACCCAACATGAGCGTGGCGCCATCGGGGATATCGTGAATGGCAGCAGCGGCATTGGCAAATACTTTATTCATAAGGCAATCGTTACACTGCAAAGGTAATGCTTGCTTAACTCATTTTGCAGGCTTGGAATGAGAGGCAGAAGAATCTTTCTTTGTTGCCGGCAGAACCTGTCCATGCCGATCGGCCAGTTTGTATTTTTCTCTTGTTGCATATGCATCCAATGAATCGATCAATTGCTTGAATACGATGGGATGTGCTTCATAATATTTAAAACTGCTGTCAAACTGTCCCTTGGTTACATGATGTATCGCATATATTTCTTCAAACATGCGGATATTCTCTTTACGTTTTACGGCGGTGCTGTCTTTGATATTGATCCGTATATATAATTCATCTGCTTTTAACAGATCCCACATGATTAGTTTAATGGTATCTACCGGCAATAATCTTTGCTTTCCGGAGGAGAACTTACAGGCTGTACCCAATAACACACAACACAACAAAATCAGGTATCCTTTTCTCATTTCAAGTCCTGTTTGTAACGTGAGGCATTTACCACATCTATCTCACTAAGTATTTCTACAGCTTTCACTTTTTGATCTGCTGTTCCTTTTTTAAAGATGCCGATCAGTTCCTGTGCTTTCGCCTGCAAAAAGAATTGGAGGAACATCGTATTTACATTCTCTTTATTAAAGGCCTGCAATTGCGTTAGTGTTTGCAGTGCATTGTTTCTGGCTTCTGCCTCTGCATCAAACATTTTATCCATTCCTCCGCGATAATAAGAATAGATGATATCATGCAGGATATTATATCTGGTATTGATCAGGTTCTCATTCAGCCAATAACGGTTTCTCGAACCGTCAAATACACGCCAGCCGCTTACATTTTTTCCCTCCGGTGCATTGTTCACTATATTCTGCGCTTTTCTGAAATAGGCATCACCACCTTTGGGAGCGAAGGAATCATAATCAAGCCCGATAATCATATAGGCATAATACGCAAAAATGGCTGTGATGTTTGCCACAGCCGCATCAGTTCCCTGGATCCTATTCTCATTGAATTCTACGGGTTGAAATTCCTGGTATTTAAATGCCACATCCTGATCGATATAATTGATCAGCGCAGCCTGGTAGGACGTATTATACACCGGTCTCGCTGCCTGAATAGTTAAGGATGCTTTGTATACATTGGTTTCAACAATACTTTCAATGTTTAGAATAAACGTACACTCAATTTTTTCATTTGGAGAGAATTGGTCTGAGGTCCATTTACGGTTATTCATCAGGTTATTCAGTTGCGTTTGCAGTGTCGCAAATATTTTTTTATCAACGGTTGAATTCACCCTTGATGCCACAACGGATACCCTTGCCTGCAGTTCCTGCGATGAAACAGAAATGGTGATCAGACAAAACCCCAATAATATAAAAATCGTTCTTTTCAACATGAATATGTACTGCTAAAAAATGAAACAATGCTTTAACAATCCTATCACCTCTCTCCCAAATATCGTAAGATATACTCTTCCGTACTATTTAATATTTTTGAAAGCGCATTCCAAAAAAACACGCAGGCCTCACGACTAACGACTCACACTTCCTCCTTCCTCAAAATAACAAAAAACGACAGATCTCTCTGTCGTTTTTTAATCATTTATCAAATCCTTGGCTTATCTGAATAAGTCGTTCTCATCGTTTCTTCTGTGGTAAATTTTGCCTTCCATAAATTCCTGTGTAGCAAGAATGGCCGGATTAGGCATTTTTTCGTAAGCTCTGGAGATCTCGATCTGCTCTTTGTTCTCATGAATTTCTTCCAGACTGTCTGTATGGCTGGCAAATTCTTCCAGTTTGTTATGCAGTTCTTCTCTCAGAGATATATTGATCTGATTGGCCCTTCTGGCAATGATCGCAATAGACTCATACAGGTTACCTGTTTTTGCCTTGATGTCGATCAGGCTTTTGGTTTCAACCACACTTGGGGTATTTGCGCCCATTTGCCTTCTTAGCTTGCTCATTTTTTCAGGTTTTTTAAAATGTTACTTGTTTTTGATTTATAGTTGGTTACTTCTTCCAGTAATTTACTTTCGGCAAACCGCTCGGTAAAATCGTTGCACTCAGAGATCACTTTCTGGTATCTTTCAATCTGCTTCTCCTCATAACTCATCTCAGCATATTTATAATACGCTTTGATCACCTGCAATTTATATTCATCAGATTTTTTTGAATCCGGAAAATTGTCAGATACATTTCCATAAGCTATGGCAGCTGCTTTAAAGAAGCCGAGGTTATAATATAGTTCTGCACTTTTGTAATCTTTCAGTTCCAGTTTTTCACGGCATTTATCAATGATATCAGTTGCATCCTTAGACCTAGGGGATCCGGGATGTGTATTGATATAGGCCTGCATCAACTGCATGGTCTTATTGGTATTGGTCTGGTCAAGCTCAACTTTGGGCGACTGTTTATAATAACAATAAGCACGCATATAATCGCATTCTTCACCCTTGGCACTGGTAGGGAAATTCTCTACAAAGGTTTTGAACAGGTTCTCTGCATTGAGATAGTCTTTCTCATAATAATAAGAGTACGCAAATTTGAAGTACATGTCTTCATAACGCGTAGTTCCTTTTACATAAGGAAAGATATCTTCAAAGAGCTGTTGTGCATAGCCGTAGTTCTTGTTAGCGTAATATTGCTCCGCCATTTTGAATTTGTACTCATAATCCTTGCTCTTCATGATCTTCCCAAATTTGTTGGAACATGATGAGGTAAGCAGCACCACCGATAATAATAACAGAACGATCCTATTCATACAAGTTGGCAAAATTAGTTATTTGCGGGCAATTTATAAAGTCCATTTCTTGTTTGGGCGAGTTCTTAGTTAAGAATTACACAAAAAGACAAGCTTTGAGCTTTGAGCTTTGAGCTTTGAGCCTGAATTTTGGCTCATGGCTCATGGCTGACAGCTCATAGCTTTTCAATACGAAGGGCCGCCCAACCGGACAGCCCTTCAGTATATTAGTACGAAAAAGACTATTTAGTGTCTTCCCCTTCCTGTAATTTGGCTTTGATCTCAGCTAAAGCACCCAGATCACCTAAAGTAGCTTTTTCAACTTTCGCCTGGATATTTTTCACCGCTTTTTTGGTGTTATCAGACTCAACTTTGGCTTCTTTCTTCTCTGCTGCTACTGCTTCTGCAATATGCTGCTCCCAGATACGGGCGTGACTTAAAACGATGCGTTTTTCGTTACGATCGAATTCGATCACCATAAACTGGGCAGTTTCGTCGGCCTGAACCTGTTTGCCATCTTCCTTATTCAGGTGACGGTTAGGTGCAAATCCTTCCAAACCATACTGTAATTGAACCAGGGCGCCTTTGTCATCTTTGCGGGTAACCGTTCCTTCGTGGATGGTACCTACTGCAAATGTATCTTCCAGTGCATTCCAAGGATCTTCTTCCAGTTGTTTGTGTCCTAACTGCAGTTTGCGGTTCTCTTTATCAATGCTGAGGATGATCACGTCGATCTGCTCACCAACTTTGGTATAATCAGTTGGGTGATTGAAACGCTTTAACCAGCTCAGATCGCTGATATGGATCATTCCACCAATACCTGGCTCCAGTTCAACAAATACGCCATAAGGAGTGATGTTTTTCACCAAACCTTTGTGCTTGCTTTGTTCAGG
>CANBSW010000177.1 GCA_947372235.1 Chitinophagaceae bacterium
GTTGTTAATTTTTCAGAAAAAATTTTTCTTACAAAAACGGATTCACTTCCATCGATTTTTATTCAAATGGGTTCATTTACAAAAGCAGCTGGCTTTGTAAATGGCTCTGGCAACAATGCTTTGACGTTTAGATACATTGTACAAAATGAAGATATAGACACAAACGGTATTAAGCTGAATACCGTTTTAATTGATGCAACTAATATGATCAAAGATTCAGCGGGAAACAAAGCAATACTTGTATTAAATAATATAGGGAACACATCAGGAATAAAAATAAATCCACCGCTAATCAGTTTTATTCAACAGGCTTCTTTTCCTCAGGCAGGTATTTACAAAACCGGCGACAGTTTATGGGTAACCATTTTATTTAGTGACATTGTACTCGTTAATACAGCCAATAATTCCCCATATATAAAATTCACTGTTGGTTCATCGGCAAAGCAGGCGAAATATGCCCATGGCTCGGGAACTGATATTTTGAGTTTTTTATACATCATCCAGTCGGGCGATTTGGATAAAGATGGCATCACCATAAACAATTCCATTACTTTAAATGGCAGTGAAATCAAAAACGGGAAAGGGAATCAGGCATTGCTCAGCTTTAGTGTACCCACAATAAAAAATATTTTTATCGATGCAATAAAGCCAACGATAACTGCGGTTACAGTGCCTTCAGCAACTATTTATAAAACCGGGAATATACTTGATTTCATGATTAACTTTTCTGAAAAAGTGTATGTAACAGGTTCCGGCATACTCTCTTCTCTCCCACTAACTATCGGAAACACTTTAAAAAATGCTTTATACATAAATGGCTCCGGAAGCAACTCATTATTGTTCAGATACAATGTACAGGCTGATGATATAGATAATGACGGAATTAAACTATCCTCAGCCATAAATAGTAATGATGGATCGATCATTGATTCTGCAGGCAATACGGCTTCTTTAATTCTTAGTGCTATCCCTTCCAAATCCGGCATTATCATTAACCCTGCCGTAGTTTCTTTCAATTCTGTAATAACACCTTCTGAAAAAACATACAAAACAAACGACACACTCGAATTTCTTGCAAATTATTCTGAGCCGGTGTTTGTGAACAGCAACAATGGTAACCCTTCTATAAAAATCACCATTAACAATATTGTAAAACAGGCTTTTTACATTAATGGCTCCGGAACAAATTATTTGATATTCAGGTATGTGATTCAAAGCGGAGATATAGACATTGATGGGGTCAGGTTAGCCAATTCACTCAGTTTAAATAATGGAACCATCAAAGATGCAAGAGGAAACAATGCCCCAATCATTTTACCTGAAACAGTAAACACATCCAATATTCTGATCGATGCATTGGCACCGGTAATTATAAATTCAATAAGTTCTGCAGCTGGTATATACAAGGCCGGTGACACAATTGGCATACAATTGATTTTTTCTGAACCGATAATTGTTTCTGACAAAGACGATTCAGTAAGATTACTAATCACAATTGGCAGTTCACAAAAAAACATGAACTATTACTATGGGAGTGGAACAGACAAGCTGGGTTTCAGATACATAATACAATCTGGCGACCTAGACAAGAATGGGGTTTCGATTGGTTCTTCAATTGTAATGCAGAACAATACTATCAAAGATCTTGCAGGTAATCCAGCAATTAATTCTTTCAAAACAAACAATGCTTTCGCAGGAATAAAAATCGATGCCGTTGCTCCTCTATTTGTTTCTATAAATACGGATACCATTCAACTATGCGAAAACAGTATTGCCGTAAAAATAAATTCAGTACTAACTGTGGCCGACAATGAAACAGGGGAAATACTTACCTGGAAAATAAAAAACACAGTTTCACATGGAAGTATATCAACACAAACACAAACAGCCAACTCAAATGGTAAGACAGTGCAATGTCCTGCAATTGAATACGAACCTTACAGTGATTATTTCGGTTACGACAGCCTTACAGTAGAAGTAAGTGATGGCATTAATACTTTACAAAAAAAAATACTCCTGTATATACAACCACATATCAGTAACAACAAAATTGGTTCGGCAAAATTGATCTGTACCGATCAAACACCGGGTTTATTTACAGGATCAATTCCTTTGGGTGGTGATGGGTTGTATAAATTTAGTTGGGAAGTTTCAACAGCTACAGATTCTTCTATTTTTGTTGCTGCAACAGGAGCGAACAGGCAGCGTGATTATGTATCCCCAATCCTTACTAACAATACCTGGTTTAGAAGAAAAGTATTGTCCGGAACCTGCAGCGATACTTCTGAAACAGTAAAGATCACCGTTTTAAAAAATGGAGTATGGACAGGCAACAGCAATAATGATTGGAAGAATAGCAATAACTGGTGTGGCAACAAAATTCCTGATAAAAGCACGGATGTATTGATCAATGATAATACATTATACCAACCACAGATCAGGGATACGGTTTGGTGCAACCAGTTAACACTTTCCAATGCAACCCACTTAAAGATCGAGGGCGTTTTAAAAGTAAACAATACGATCAATGCCATTGACCATTCAATTGATGCAGCTAATGGCACTATCATATTCAGTGGTACTTCACAGCAAAAATTTTCAGGAAATTTATTTGAAGAAGCAACCATACAAAATCTGGTTATCCAAAATTCATCAGGAGTAACCATCACAGATAGTTTATCTGTGGCAGGAACCATTTTACTACAGGCAGGATCACTAAACACCAATGATCATCTCACATTGAAAGAAGCTGCGGTTATCGGTCCTTCTGCTACAGGTACTTCAGTAAACGGTATTGTTTCTATTGAACACAGGATAGAAGGAGGAAGAAGAGTTTATCAAATAGTGGGAAATCCTTTTACACAGGATCTAGGATTATATGTATTGAAAGACAGCGTAGACATTACTGGTGAAAAAGGATCTGCAAATGGATTTACAAACACTGCAACCAATCAGGCTTCTGCGTTTTGGTATGATCCATTGAACGGAAATGATTCTGCAGAAATAGAAGCAGGCTGGAAACCATTCACCCATACAAATGGTTTGGGAGAAAATGCCTGGAAAAATTTGCGTGGTATCAGATTTTTAATGAGAGGCAAACCCGGTCAGGGGCTTGATGGAACACCCGCCGGAGATGGAAGGAACGGAACCTATTTACCGGACCCTGCAATTGTTAAACTATCCGGTAATATTCACACCGGTGATCAGGAAGTTTCATTGCAAAAAAATGATCACGCAACCTATCATGTAATTTCCAATCCTTATGTTTCCAATATCGACCTTTCTTTTATTACCAAAGGAAAAGATATCGCCGCCAATTACTGGATCTGGAATCCGCTACAGGGAATACATGGCGGCTATACCAGCTTTCCTTTCAGAACAAAATATATTCTTCCTCCATTGGGTGCATTTATTGCAAAAGCTACCGGTAATCAGTTTAACACATTGCTGTTTACAGAGAACATGAAAACAACAGAACCTTTTATCAATAGTATGAACCTTACGGATATGAAAGATATTTTTCATGTTGAATTAAGATTAGAAACCGACAGTATTTATTGGGACCGCATTCTTCTTCTGCAAATGGACAGTGCAAAAATATTTTTAGACAGAAACGATGCAGAGAAATTTTGGAATAGTGATGTAAATTTTTACAGTGTAAGCAGAGATAATAAGATATTGTCTATTGATGCCAGACCAATGAATAATGAATCTACAATACCTCTCGGTATTCAAACAGAAGAACAACGGAATTTTGATATCAGAATAACAAAATCAAACCTGCCGCCTTCCAATACTTTACAATTGCACGATAAATATCTCAACAAATGGATGCCACTTGATCAGGACAGCAGTTATTCTTTCACTACTACAAAAGATACTTTGAGTTTTGGTAATGAACGATTTGAGATCACCAGTATCAAAAAATCTGAAGATAATAGTGTATTAAAACAAAGATTAAGAAGTACTGTTCATCCGATTCCGGTAAAAGACAATCTACTGTTACAATACAATGCAGCAGAGGCTGGCAATACTTCGATCAGCATTATGAGTCTTTCAGGAACCGTTTTGAAAACGATCTCATTGGGTATTCAAAAACAGGGCCAGGTAATGATTCCTGTTGGAAATTTATTGAATGGAATCTATTTACTGGAGATAAAATGTGGGAATGAAATCAGCACCCAAAAAATAATCAAAGAGTGATCACATTAAAATATTAAGCCGCAGATTCGCAGATTTTTTTAAAAATTAATCTGCGAATCTGCGGCTTAAAATATCCTAAATCAAATTTTCAGCAACCAGCCATGTATATCAGCCGTTTTACCATCACGAATAGCATTCAGGCGTGATTTTAGTTCGGGTGCAACAGCAGATTTATCAGTATCAAAGTGCATCACATAATCCTTGTACTTCAGTTCTTTGATCATAGAAATAACAGCAGCCGTTCCCGTACCAAATACTTCCGTTAACAGTCCCGCTTTATGCGCATCAATCAATTCATCAATAGTAATTTTAGTTTCTACCACTTCTATTCCCATCTCTTTTAAAACCACCATGGCACTATCTCTTGTTACTCCGGCAAGTATGGTTCCATCTTCCAGTGAAGGTGTGATCGCTTTATTGCCAATGATAAAGAAAACATTCATGGTTCCCACCTCCTGCAGGTATTTGTGTTCAAAAGCATCTGTCCATAAAACCTGGTCGTAACCCTGCTTTTTAGCCATCGCTGTTGCCAGCATACTGCCTCCGTAGTTTCCTGCATTCTTAGAAAACCCAACACCACCCGGTGCTGCACGGGTATAGATTTCTTCTACATAGATCTTCATGGGAGCTGCGTAGTAAGGGCCGGTAGGACTCAAAATAATAATGAACTTATAAGTATCCGAAGGTTTTACACCAATCACTGGATCAGAAGAAAACATGAACGGACGGATATACAAAGAATGTTCCGGTAAAGAAGGGATCCAGTTCTTATCAATTGCAATAAGTTTTCTCATTCCTTCAATAAATATTTCTTCAGGAACGGTTGGCATACACATACGTTCTGCAGAAAGATTGAATCTTTTAAAATTATCATAAGGTCTGAAAATAGAAGCATTTCCGTCCACATCCTTATAGGCTTTAATTCCTTCAAAAATTGCCTGGCCGTAATGCAAAGCTGCCAATGAAGGTTCCATTAAAAGTGGTTGATAAGGTTTAATTTCCACATTTTTCCATTCCCCATCCTCATAATCTGCTTCCAGCATATGATCGGTAAAATAACGTCCAAAAGGAAGGTTTTCAAGAGTCATTCCCCGTAACTTACTAGTCTCAACTTTTGTGATCTTTATGTCTGCTGCTGCTACCATAGTTTTATATTTGACGCAAATAAACAAAAAATTTAAAAACTAACGCCTGTTAATATTTATAAACGGCATGAATATAGAAAATAAAAATATACAGTTACCAGACTTTCTAATTGCAGATCTGTATAAAAACAGCCTTGTAATTGCAGGTGATGAACCGAAATTGGGGGAAAAACTGCCTAAAACGGAAAAACCAACTACCGAACGTCAGTGGTATCTGGGCAGCAATTTACGAAAAATTACCCTTCTCGTGAGCGAAAAAGAAGCTGTTTACCTGCAGGACGATTCTTTACAATTCCTCTCAGCCATATTAGGAGCCTGCAAACTCAACCTGGGTGATGTTGCCATTGTGAATTTTCATAACGATCCGGTAAATTATTCCGTTCTCAAAGAAAAACTAAGTCCTTCGGTTTTGATCCTGTTTGGCGTAACCGCGCAACAAGTAAAACTGCCATTTAACATACCCTATTACCAGGTTCAGAAATACGATACTTCGCAGATCTTATTATGCCCTGCATTAGCGACCATGTTGGGTAATACACAGGAAGCCAAATTAGAAAAAAGTAAACTGTGGCTTTGTTTGAAGAAAATGTTTAACGTTTAAGAGTAGCCTTATTTATTGTGTGAAAATTATTTGCCACAAATTCGCAGATTTTCACAGATTAAGTCAGTAAAATCTGTGAATCTGTAGTAAATAAAAATGAAACCCAACGTTTATATAGAAACCGAACGTCTCTACCTACGCCAATGGCAACCATCGGATACGGAAACCTATGTGGCGATGAATGCAGATAAAGAAGTGATGGAGTTTTTCCCATCAACCTTAACGGCAGAAGAAAGCATTACACATATTAATCGTATGACAAACCATATTGCAGAACATGGGTACGGCTTATTTGCAATGGAAAGAAAAGATAACAATGCCTTTATTGGTTTTACCGGTTTATGGCATCCAAAATTCGAAGCATTCTTTACACCCTGCTCTGAAATTGGCTGGCGTATTAAAAAAGAAAACTGGAATCAGGGTTTTGCAACCGAAGCCGCCAAAGCCTGTCTGTCATTCGGTTTTGAGCAATTAAAGTTGAAAGAGATCTTTTCTTTTACTTCTATCCACAACAAAAGATCGGAGCAGGTAATGAAAAAGACAGGCATGCAAAAAATCGGAGAATTTGATCATCCATCATTGTCAAATGGACATTATTTACAAAAACATATTTTATACAAAACCAAAAAATAAACCTCTGCGAAACCTCTGCTTCTCCCCACCTCTGCGGTAAAATAAATAATGGATATTTGCAAGCCTGATGAAACGATTGAATTCTTTTCAACGCAGAGCCGGGGAGAAACATGAGTTTACGCAGAGAAAATAAATGCTATGAAACAAACCCTGATCTTCGCCACCAACAACCAAAACAAAGTAACCGAGATCCGCTCAGTAATTGGCGATCTATTCGAGATCATCACCCTCAAAGAAGCCGGTATTGATATCGACATCCCCGAGCCGCATGATACGCTTGAAGCCAATGCAACAGAAAAATCACAAACCATTCACCGCCTTACAACAAAAAATTGTTTCAGCGAAGATACTGGTCTTGAAGTAGCCGCATTAAAAGGAGAACCCGGTGTTAAAAGCGCCCGTTATGCCGGTGATGGCAGGGATTTTCAACAAAATATCGATAAACTGCTGACCAATTTACAAGGCCATACAAACAGAAAAGCACAATTCAGAACAGTGGTATCTTTGATCCTGGATAATAAAGAATATTTGTTTGAAGGAATATGTGAAGGACAGATCACGGAAGATCAAAAAGGCAACCAGGGTTTTGGTTACGATCCGGTGTTTATCCCGGATGGCGCCACAAAATGCTTTGCAGAAATGAGTGTAGACGAAAAGAACAAATACAGTCACCGCAAAAAAGCGGTAGCTAAACTGATCAAATTCTTAAGTGAACAAACAGCATGAACCGAATTAAAATAGACCTGCCCGAAGAATTTCATTTCTCTACAACCCTCCAAATTCGCGTTACTGATCTGAATTATGGCGGGCATGTAGGCAACGATACTTTTCTTTCCCTGATACACGAAGCCCGTCAACAATTTTTAGTATCACACGGCTATAAAGAATTATCAATTGCAGGTGTGGGATTGATCATGGCAGATGTTGCCATTGAATTTAAAAAAGAATTGAATTATGGCGATACCGTTACCATCTCCGTTGCTGCCAATGGTTTTGATAAATTAGGGTTTGATCTTTTCTATAAATTAGAGATCATCAAAGGATCAGAAACACAACTGGCCGGTAAGGCAAAAACAGGGATGTTATGTTATGATTATTCAGAAAAGAAAAAAGTAATAGTTCCTGATGAAGTGATTACAAAACTTTCTGCGAAATAGTTTTTATGGAGATTACTAATTATCGCATCTAAACATTAATGAAATATACTTCCTTAGTTAGCATATTTATTTTCCTGTTAAGTTCTTGCATAAACAAGAGCAACAAACTAACTTTTGATCCTGATCTACAGGATATCATTTATACCTGCATCACAAATACCGTAGGGCAAACTGACAGTGCCAGATATTTTGGAAAACTGATGCCCCCAGATCTGGTAAATGGTTATTTTACGCAACCTGAAAAGTACAATGACAGTATAAAAAAAATAGTTGATACAGCAGCCATGTATTTTGTGGTGAAAGAACAGCTTGGCAATATTTATACTGAAGACAAAATAGCACTTACCAACTTTATCGATTTAGAAAACAGCAAATCAAAAGGTAACAATAAAGAAAATTTAATTACAGATAGTGCTTATAGTGGATTGATCGATCTTAAAAGACTTCAGAAAAATATGGGAATTCCGGTTTCGGAAAAGGAGAAAGGAATCAATGACAGATTTAGAATGATAGGGAGATTTTCATTTTCAAAACCTGCTTTTAATCAATCAAAAAACAAGTGTGTTATTTTATTAGACCTTTATGTAGCTCCAAAATTTGGGCATGGAGAAATCTTTTTATTACAAAAA
>CANBSW010000178.1 GCA_947372235.1 Chitinophagaceae bacterium
TAATTAATAAAATGATAATCAAATAGTTAATTAAAAATATAAATACCTTTAATTTTTGAAACTTACCTCATATTTCATATTTTTAATTATCTGTTTAACATCCGTTAGCTACCTTTTCGGACAAACTAATTATTCAGTCAACACTGAAACCAATGTCCGGATCAGCAATCCCGTTAACAAAACCATAATACAAATAAACCTCCCGGATTCTGTAAGCAGGATAAACAGCAAAAAGAGAACAATACTTGTGTTCTTCTCTCTTCCCAATGGAAATAGCATAGAATGGACCATGGGCAAGAAAATGGAATCTGGTGATGACTGGCACTATGATATTCAGCACATTGCCGCACAAACCAGGTATTTAAGAACGGTAATGGACAATTGCAACCTGATAGTAATTTATATGGCCAACGAGTTGAAAAGCTGGCCTGCCTGGAAAAAACAACGGTTGGACGGGCCTGAAGAAATCAAACGAATTGTAGATTCGATAACCGGTGCATTTGCCAATTTCAAGCCTGAAGTAATGCTAAACAGCCATAGTGGTGGCGGCAGCTTTATATTCGGCTATCTGGATGCGGTAAAGGAAATTCCAAAACAGATTACACGGATCGGATTTATTGACAGCGATTATGGATATGAGGACTCTCTTCACACCAAAAAACTGGCCAATTGGCTCAAATCTTCTAACAAACATTACCTGAATGTTTTGGCATATAATGACAGCGTTGTGATTTTTAACGGGAAACCTTTGGTTAGTCCAACAGGAGGTACCTGGTATCGCAGTAAATTGATGCAGCAAAAGCTTAGCAACTATTTTCCATTTAAAACCAGCATAGATACCAGCTTGATACATTTAACTTCATTGTCAAATAGAATTGATATTTATCTGAAAATCAATAATGAAGGAAAAATATATCATACTGAACAAGTTGCAAGAAATGGTTTTATCCATACCATTGTAAGCGGAACTAACTATGAGCAAACAGCAGCTTACCGGTATTGGGGAGATCGGGTTTATAACAGCTGGGTATTTTAAACCGCAAACTTAGCAGTCTTTTCGTCGCCGGTAATATTCCCCTTACTCCTAACCTGGACTTGAACATTAGTGATCCATTCCTGGCACTCGCGGGAATAAAGGTGTTCGTTGATTGAATGAATTACCGACATTACCTCGTCATAAGTTCCTTCTAAAACGGTTGCAAAAGGCCCAACTTCGTATTTGATCCCTGATTTCTGGATGATCTCAATAGCTTCATCTACCCATTCGTAAGGGTGTTTATCAAGTACAATCGGAATTATTTGTATGGAGGCATTAACGATAAACTGGTGCATTGGATTAGATTTGGATTACTTCAATTACGGCATCCAGATTAAGGGCGCCATGGATATGTGGGAAAACTTCGTTGATTGAACCCGCCAGCTCAAAGATCAACGGTCGCTCTACCTTTGCTTTTTCGATTTTCAACTTTATTAAGTCAGTCTTTCCTTTATAATATCTTTCTAAAACGCCGTCTACCTGTGGCTCAGTGCTACAATGTATAAAGCCTTCCGTGGCAAGCGAATCTGAATCATAATGACCTAATTGCAGTGCTTCTGCCCATTGTTGTTGTGTTGTAACATGGTATATGTAGTCTGATTCCATGGTTGTTATTTTTTCGTGAGACTTGAAACGTCAGTCGTGAGTAATGAATAGAGAGTAGAATGAGAATGATTTTGTTTTTCACTCACAACTCACGTCTCACGACAGAACGGGTTTTATTTTCTGATTCAGTAACATCAGATCTACCAATACCATTGCTGCGATTGCTTCCAATATTACCGGTACTCTAAGTGCGATACAAAGGTCGTGTCTTCCTTTCACGGAAAAAATTTCCTGCTGATTGGTTTCCCAATTCAGGGTAACCTGCTCTTTAGGAGTTGATGAAGTAGGTTTTATAGATACCCTGAAAATAAATTCATTACCATTTGTTATTCCACCTACAATTCCTCCGGCGTGATTGGTTCTGGTTTTTCCGGTAATATCTTCGATAGGGTCGTTATGATCTATGCCATACATTTTGGCAGCGGCAAAACCGGCTCCGAATTCAATACCTTTTACTGCAGGGATAGCAAACGCAGCATGACTGATCAGCGATTCCACAGAATCAAAAAAGTGTTCCCCAAGACCGATTGGCAGACCATTAACTCTACATTCTACAATTCCACCAATGCTGTCTTTGGCTTCGATGGCTTTATCAAGCCCTTTTTCGAGATCCGTTTCTCCTCCAATTTCCAGAATAGTAGATTTAACAGAAATTCCACTAAGCAGTTTTTTGGCTATTACTCCGGCGGCAACAAGACAAACGGTCAATCTTCCACTGAAATGCCCTCCTCCCCTAAAATCTTCAAAGCCGCCATATTTGGCATGGGCGGTAAAATCGGCATGTCCGGGACGAGGAACCGAACGTTGCTTTTCATAGTCTCCGCTGCGGGTATTGTTGTTTTCAAAAAGTATAGTGATGGGGGCTCCGGTGGTATGACCATTAAAGATCCCTGTTTTAAAAATGGGCAGATCATCTTCTTTGCGGGGAGTGGTTCCTTTTTGTACGCCACCTTTTCTGCGCTCGGTGTCTTCAATAAAATCTGCAACTGCCAATGGCAAGCCGGCAGGACAACCATCAACGGTTAATCCAACGCAATCGCCATGCGATTCGCCAAAAATGTGGATGCGGAATATGCGGCCGAAACTGTTCAAGGTTTATTTGTTTACTGGTTTATTTGTTTATTGGTTTACATAGGCACCCAATTGTTGGAGGTGCTCGTAGAAATTGGGGTAGGATTTATTGATGGCTTCGGCTTCTTCAATGGTTACTTCTGCTTCTGCTTTTAATCCGGCTACGGCGCATGCCATAGCTATACGGTGGTCATGGTGTGAGTGAGTAACTGCTCCTTTTACACCGGTTCCACCTTTGATTAGCATCAGGTCATCCTGTAATACAATTTCAATGCCCAATTTAGCAAACTCCTGCTGTAATGTGAGTGCACGGTTACTTTCTTTATGGGTTAGGCGGCTTACACCCTCAATTACGGTGGTTCCTTCGCAATAGGCGGCCAATGCTACTAATGGAGGAAACAGGTCGGGACAATCGTTGGCATTGAAATGGAAAGCTTTAAGTGGTAAGGGACCAATTTCGATCTGATCTGACTGAATCGACAGTTGGCAACCGCAATCGATCAATGCCTGCAAAACAGCTTTGTCTGCCTGAGTAGAAAAGGTATCCAATCCTCTTACTATTATTGGTCCGGCTATGGCACCCGAAACCAGCAGGAAGGATGCACCGCTCCAATCGCCCTCAACTGTGTAGTTAGAAGTTGGGAGTATGGAGTATGGAGTTTGATTTTTGAAATGAAATTGTTCGTAATTATTGTTTTCCACCTGCCAACCAAAGTGTTTCATTACCTGGAGGGTGAGGTCAATATAAGGCTTGCTCTTTAGATCCTTTACCGTGATGGTGACATTATCAGCACCTGATGCCCCATAAGCCATGAGAAGTCCGGTGAGGAATTGAGAGCTTAAAGAGCCATCTACCGTAATGTTTGCCGGTTTTATCGGGCCCTGAATTTCTAATGGCAGTTTCCCATTGTTTGATTGAACCTTTACGCCCAACTGAGGTAAGATCTCATCAAAAAAATCCATGGGGCGGGTTAGGAGGCTGCCGGTTCCATTTAGGGTGATGGGTTGATTGCTTAAGGAAGCTATCGGCGTAAACATACGGATGCCCAAACCGCTTTCGCCACAGTTTACTTCATTGTTTTGAGGATGAATCCCTTTTGAAATTATTTTGAGGTTGCCATTGGATTGAAATTCTGTTATGGCCCCTAATTTTTGGATTACATCTATAGCAGCGAGATCATCATTGCTTTTACCTGGATTGACAAGGTTAGTTTCGCCAACGGTTAATAAGGCTGCGGCACAGGCTCTTTGCATGCTGCTTTTACTGGCGGCAGCATAAATGGTTCCTGAAAGGATTGAAGGTTGTATACGTACAATCATATTTTTAATGGCACGCGTATAACGCGGATTGAGCGGATAACGACGGATCAATCATACTTTTTAATCCGCGAAATCTGCGATCAGAATTGTTTGAAGATATCCTGGATCTGAACAAGTAACAATGGCTGAATTACGCCCTTCCCAATTTTTTCGAGGAGGATGTAATTGATGCTTACATTGTCTTTCTTCTTATCCATCATCAATATTTTAAATGCTTTTTTGGTATTGAATTTGGCAAAAGTGGGCAGGCCGTATTTCTCAAGCACATTTACCACCAGTTCTGCGCCGGTAAAATGTTTGAGTTGCTGCGACATGACAGCAGCATAGGTCATACCGATACTGATGGCTTGTCCGTGACTTAACTCATACATATTTTCTATAGCATGACCGAGGGTATGTCCGTAGTTCAATAATTTTCTTTCTCCCTGTTCAAACTCATCTCCTACTACTACTTTGGTTTTGATCAAAACATTTTGTTCGATCAGTGATGCAAGGAGTTCAGGATCTTTCTGGAAATCAGAGAGTTTGTGTTTTTGCAAGAGGCGGAACATTACTGCATCTTTGATACAGGCATGTTTGATGATCTCTGCAAAGCCATTCTGCCATTCGGTTTTAGGCAATGATTTCAGGAATGAGATATCGAACAACAAAAAGGAAGGCTGACGAATCAATCCCACCATATTCTTATAAACACCTACATCGATACCATTCTTTCCACCAATAGATGCATCTACCATGGCCAATAAGGAGGTTGGTGCAAAACCAAAACGGATACCACGCATATAAATGCCGGCAACATATCCGGTGATATCTGTTACTACACCACCACCAACACCAATTAAGGTTGTTTTGCGATCTGCACCAAAAGCGATCAGCTGATCCACAACAACATCAACTGTTTGTTGAACTTTGTATTGCTCACCGGGTTTTAATACGATGGTATTCCAGCCTTTGAATTTCTTTTTGTGTTTGGCAAAAATGTGTTCATCAGTAATGATAACTGCATTTTCTTTTGGAGCCAGTTTTTCTACATGAGAGAAATCTGCATCAAAGAAATAATCTACTGAAGTATTGGAAAATGTAAAGGTTCTTTTTTTCATTGTTGGATTAGCGGATTTACGGATTACGGATTAGCGAATTCTTCAATTCGCTAATCCGTTAATTCGCTAATTATGAATTCATGATCTTGTTCTGGTGATTGATACTTTCCATGTGAACCGCATCAAAATACTTGGTCACAAATTCTTTGCTCAATCCAAATTTTTCGCCTTTTGCAAAAGCTCTTTCGAGGATAGAATTCCAACGATTGGTTTGCAGGATGGTGATATTATTGTCTTTCTTGTATTTACCGATGCTTTCGGCCACTTTCATGCGCTGGCTTAAGATCTGCATCAATTCATCATCGAGGTTATTGATCTGCTGGCGTAGTTTTTCAAGGGCTGCATGGTATTCTTCAGAGGCAACGTCTTCTTTTCTCCAGCGGATGCTGCTGATCATTTCTCCCAGTTTTTCAGGGGTGATCTGTTGTTTGGCATCGCTCCATGCATTATCAGGATCGATATGGCTTTCGATGATCAGACCATCAAAATCAAGATCAATGGCAGTTTGAGCCACTTCCTGTAAAATATCTCTTCGTCCACAAATATGAGAAGGGTCATTGATCATTAACA
Source organism: Chitinophagaceae bacterium (assembly GCA_947372235.1). GTDB lineage: Bacteria > Bacteroidota > Bacteroidia > Chitinophagales > Chitinophagaceae > Sediminibacterium. The sequence goes on from CANBSW010000178.1 coordinate 5,704, forward strand.
AATCCGGATAACGGCGTTTCATTTCGATAGCCAGGTGCCACATGGGTGCATTGCGGTATTCTGTGTTTCCGTAAGAACTAAAACCACGGTGTATCAGACCGATCTCTTTAATACCTGCTTTGGCTACACGCTCCATTGCACCGATCCATAATTCAAGATCAGGGTTTAACGGGTTTTTGATCAATACGGGTACATCTGCACCACGCAAAGCATCCGCAATTTCCTGAACGCTGAATGGGTTAACGGTGGTACGCGCACCAATCCACAAAACATCTACTCCAAAATGCAAAGCATCTTCTACCTGTTTGGCAGTGGCTACTTCTACTGCTACAGGTAAACCTGAGGCTTTTTTGGCCTGTTGTAACCAAGGTAAACCTTTGGTACCAATACCTTCGAAACTTCCGGGTCTTGTACGGGGCTTCCAGATACCAGCACGCATGATGTCTACTTTACCGGTAGCCGCCAAACGTATAGCAGTTTGCATTACCTGTTCTTCGGTCTCTGCACTACATGGACCGGAAATAATCAGCGGACGCTTTTTGAGCAAGTCTACTACTGATGTTGTTTGTTCAATTGTTTGTTCCATATTGTTTGTTACGAGTTGACGTTTTTGTTTTTGGTTTAGCGGTTTACTTGTTTATTGGTTACCGGTTGATTCAATTCAGAACTTACCAATAAACGATTAAACAAATAAACCGGTAAACGATTATCCTTCGCCTCTGCGTGGCCTTCTTGCAGGACCGCCGCTATCGGCATCATTCATACGAATTCTTCTTCCTTTATAATTTTTGCCATCCAATGAACGGATCATTTGCTGAGCGGCACCTTTGTCGATCTCGATCCAGCTGGTCATATCTTTCATATCGATCTTTCCAAGTACTTCTTTTTTCAAGTCGCTCATATCAAGAATAAACTGGAGGAAACTGGCTTTAAAGAAACCGTCTTTAGTACCGAGGTTTACAAACAAACGGCTGTAACCTCCGCCACGGGTGTATTCTTTGCGGCTGTCGCCACGGCCTTCGCTGCGGTCATCTCTTCTTCTGCCCATTTCTCTGTCGCCACCTCTTTCATTCATATCACGTTTGCTACGTTCGCGGAGATTTAAGTCTTCTGAATTTTCATAATACTTCAGGAAACGGTCAAACTCCATAGCAGCAACTCTTTTCAATACATCTTCTTTACTCACGTCAGCAAATTTCTCTGCAAGCATGGGTACATAGGTTTCATAATCGCCATGGCTGATATCAGCCGACAATAATTTATCCATGAAATGAAAGAACTGTTTACGGCAAACATCTTTACCGCTTGGAATATCCAGTTTATTAAACTGAGAATTATTGATGCGTTCGATTTGTTTGAATTTGTACATTTCTTTCGCATGAACGATAGAGATACAGATTCCAAGATTGCCGGCACGACCGGTACGGCCGCTGCGGTGTGTATAGATCTCCACATCATCAGGTAATTCGTAATTGATCACGTGTGTGATACCCACCACATCAATTCCTCTTGCTGCCACATCGGTAGCGATCAGTAACTGGAGGCTCTTATCACGAAACTGTCCCATTACTTTATCACGTTGCTGCTGGGTAAGATCTCCATGCAAAGCATCGATATCATATCCTTCGCGCGTTAAACGCTCAGAAATTTCCTGTGCATCTATTTTGGTACGTGTAAAAATGATACCATAGATGCCCGGGTTGAAATCGATGATCCTTTTCAAAGTTTCGTAGCGGTGCTGTGCTGTGGTAACATAGTATTGGTGATCGATACTTTTGTTAGCGGTATTCACTTTACCTACGATAACTTCTTTAGGGTCTTTCATGTACTTTTTGCTCACCTTACGAATTTCGGGTGGCATGGTTGCACTGAATAACCAGGTACTTTCACGTACAGGGGTATTCTTGAGAATGAATTCGATATCATCCTGAAAACCCATGTTCAGCATTTCATCTGCTTCATCCAATACCACATATTTGATCTGTTCCAGGTTGATGGCCTTTCTTTCGATCAGGTCAATCAAACGTCCCGGTGTGGCTACAACAATCTGTACGCCTCGTTTCAGGTCGCGGATCTGCAATCCAATAGATGCGCCACCATACACTGCCACCACGGAAATTCCGGTCATGTATTTTTTAAAGAGCTCTATTTCTTTTACGATCTGCAGGCAGAGTTCCCTTGTAGGACAAACCACCAGCGCCTGCGGATACTTAGCTGCCGCATCGATAATATGCAGTAAAGGCAGGCCAAAAGCCGCTGTTTTACCGGTTCCCGTTTGCGCCAGGCCAATAAAGTCCTTGGTGCCACTCAGCAATACGGGGATTGCCTGTTCTTGTATTGCGGTTGGGTTCACATACCCCAACTCATCCGTTGCCTGAATCAATCTAGCATCAATTCCCAACGCTTCAAATGTCGTCATGTATTAAAAAATTTGCGGCAAAGGTACTTTTTATATAGGGCTTTGCCTGTTTTTTGTTTGAAACCCAATAGCAGCGGGTTTTTCGACCTCGTGAGTCGTGAGACGTCAACCGTGAGTAGTA
>CANBSW010000179.1 GCA_947372235.1 Chitinophagaceae bacterium
TTTTTTTTACTAATAAACCTCACAAAACCGCAAATACAGCATACCACAAATCATTTAATTATCAACATCCAACGTTTGCAATATTCACCATTCACCATTCATCATTCACAAAAGCTCCCCAAATCAGCCCCCTAACCAAAAAATATCACTGTTTTTACTCTGATTCCTTGTAAATTCGCCACTCGTTTTGAAATATTATTCATTTAAACAAGGTATTCATGAGTACAGTAAAAGTTGCGATTAACGGTTTCGGACGCATCGGCCGTTTGGTATTTCGTCAGATCTATAATATGGAAGGTATCGAGGTTGTTGCTATTAACGATCTTACCAGTCCCGAGGTTTTGGCTCATTTATTGAAATATGATAGTGCACAGGGCCGTTTCGACGGAGCTACCGTTACTTCTACAGCAGATTCTATCGTTGTAAACGGTGAAACTGTAAAAATATACGCACAAAAAGATCCTTCTCAAATTCCATGGGGAACTCATGGAGTGGATGTTGTGATCGAATCAACAGGTTTCTTCGCTGATAAAGACAAAGCCGAAGCCCATATCAAAGCCGGTGCTAAACGTGTAGTTATTTCAGCACCAGCAACCGGTGACCTGAAAACCGTCGTTTACAATGTTAACCACGCAATCCTTGATGGTTCTGAAACCATTATCTCCTGCGCATCTTGTACCACAAACTGTCTGGCTCCAATGGCCAAAGTATTGAATGATAAATATGGTATCGTAACCGGTATCATGACCACCATTCACGCTTACACCAACGACCAGAACACACTCGATGCACCACATCCAAAAGGGGATCTTCGTCGTGCTCGTGCAGCTGCCGCTAACATCGTTCCAAACAGCACCGGTGCTGCAAAAGCAATCGGTCTGGTATTGCCTGAATTAAAAGGTAAACTCGATGGGTCTGCACAACGTGTACCAACTATTACAGGTTCTTTAACTGAACTGGTAAGTGTACTGGGCAAAAAAGTTACTGCCGAAGAGATCAATGCAGCAATGAAAGAAGCTAGTAACGAAAGTTTCGGATACAATGAAGACGAAATTGTAAGCACCGATATCATCGGCACACATTTTGGTTCTTTATTCGATGCAACCCAAACCAAAGTATTAACCGTAGGCGATGCTCAACTGGTTAAAACAGTGAGTTGGTATGATAACGAAATGAGCTATGTAAGCCAGCTCGTTCGTACTGTTAAATTTTTCGCAGGATTAATTTCTTAATAATTAATTTGAAAATTTGAAGATGTGGTAATTTGAAAATGCAGCAGCATGATTGAATTACCACATTTTTCTTTGAATCTTTTATTTTCAAATTTTCAAACTCTCAAATTTTCAAATTCTTCCAATGAGCAGATTTACAGACCACAATTTCTCCGGCCAGAAAGCCCTCATCCGTGTAGACTTCAACGTACCATTGGATGCATCCTTCAACATAACGGATGACACCAGGATGAAAGCCACCATCCCCACCATCACCAAAATATTGAACGATGGCGGAAGTGTAATACTCATGAGCCATTTGGGCCGGCCAAAAGATGGGCCAACAGATAAGTACTCTTTAAAACATCTGGTAAACCACCTCATTAAATTATTAAATGGAGCAACAGTAAAATTTGCTGATGATTGTATTGGTGCAGAAGCCTACGAAAAATCTGCTTCCTTACAACCCGGTGAAGTTTTATTACTGCAAAACTTACGCTTTTACAAAGAAGAAGAAAAAGGAGATCTTGCATTCGCAGAAAAACTAAGTAAACTCGGTGATGTATATATCAATGATGCATTCGGAACGGCACACCGCGCACACGCTTCAACAGCCGTGATCGCTCAATTCTTCCCAGGCGATAAAAAAATGTTTGGTACGGTGATGGATGGCGAAGTTTCCAGCGCAGAGAAAGTAATGCATAAAAGTGAGAAACCTTTTACCGCTATCATTGGCGGCGCCAAAGTCAGCGATAAAATTTTGATCATTGAAAATTTATTGGAAAGAGCAGATAACATTATTATCGGCGGCGGTATGGCGTACACTTTCATGAAAGCACAGGGTGGACAAATTGGTAGCTCCCTCTGCGAAATGGATCGCCTTGATACTGCCCTTGACCTGTTAAAAAAAGCAGAAGCCAAAGGTGTATGTATTCACTTACCATCCGATTCTATCATCGCCGATAAATTTGCAGCAGATGCTAATATCTCAACTGCTCCAAGCCATGAAATTCCTGATGGCTGGATGGGCCTCGACATTGGTCAAAACGCCTGCGAACAGTTCACCAACTGCATCATGCATTCCAAAACCATTTTGTGGAATGGGCCAATGGGCGTTTTCGAAATGGAAAAATTTCAGCACGGAACCAAAGCCATTGCTACAGCCATTGCAGCTTCTACAGAAGCCGGCGCATTCTCGTTGGTAGGCGGCGGCGATAGTGTGGCAGCGGTTAACCAATTTGGTTTTGCAGACAAAGTAAGCTACGTATCCACCGGCGGTGGTGCTCTCCTTGAATATTTTGAAGGAAAGGTTCTCCCCGGCATCGCAGCTATCAATGATTAAATCAGCTGCCGGAACGGCAACGCAGTCGCTCGGCTCCGCCGAGTGACGCCTATCCCCGGCCTCCGGCCAATCACAATCATAAAAGTATAATAGATAAAACCAATTGTCTTGAAAAAATACTTCTTCATTTTATTACTTTCTCTTTCCTTAAACTCCATCGCCCAGGAAAAGATCAATCCATCAGAAGAGATACTTATTACTGGTCTGATAATCAAAGAAACAAGGATCACAATCGATGATATTATAAAACTCGAATCACATAAAATTGGTGATATTAATATTACCAATCATTTAGGTGTACTAAAAGGAACAGCCAAACAATTATCCGGTGTATTGCTAAAAGATATCCTCGAAAAAATTTCTTTCTCAGAAACCGACCCCAAAAAACTAAGTGAGTTCTATCTCACATTTATAGCCAGCGATGGCTATAAATGTGTCTATTCCTGGAATGAGATCTTTAATTCAGAAACCGGTAACCATATTTTTCTGATCACTGAAAAAGAAGGCAAAAAACTCAGTCAAATGGACGAACGGATTCTGCTGATGACAACCTCCGATTTTAAAACCGGCAGACGGCATATAAAAAGCCTCAAAAAAATTATTATCGCAAGGTCATAAAGATTAAAAGGACTGCCACAAACGGCAGTCCTTTTAAATTAATCCATGCCATCATATTTAAAATCCGCGAAATCCGTGATAAAAGATAAGCCAAAATGCCACCCATCCCACCATGGCACTCCCTTTGTAATATTTTGAACAGTTAAACGACAAACAAGTAAATTACACCTAAATCAAAATTTGTATGAGTACTAAAAACATTACACTGATCGTCATCTTAGCCCTTGTGGTTATATTGGGCTGGTCTGGTTGTAACGGTTACAATGGCCTGGTTAAACAGGATGAGAATGTAAACAACGCATGGAATAAAGTTCAGAGCGATTATCAACGCCGTTCAGACCTCATTCCAAACCTGGTTAACACCGTAAAAGGAGAAGCTAATTTCGAACAAACCACACTTACCAAAGTAATCGAAGCCAGAGCCAGCGCTACCCAAATGAAAGTGGATGCAAAAGACCTGACTCCGGAAAAATTACAACAGTTCCAGGCTTCACAAGGACAATTGTCACAAGCCCTCGGCCGTTTATTGGTAGTATCCGAGCAATATCCAAACCTCCGTGCTAACGAAGCTTTCCGCGGATTACAGGCACAGTTGGAAGGAACAGAGAATCGTATCAAAGTAGCTCGTAACGACTTTAACGATGCCATTCAGGCATACAATGTAAAAGTTCGTTCTTTCCCAATGAATATTTTCTCTGGTATGTTCGGATTTAAGGCCAAAGAAGGTTTCAAATCAGATGCCGGAGCAGAAAAAGCACCTGAAGTAAAATTCTAATCACCAACTATGTTCCAACTATTCAAACGCAAGCCGGTCAATTACTTTTCTGAAAATGAAAAGCAATTGATCGTGCAGGCGATTGAAAAAGCAGAACACAGAACCAGCGGTGAAGTAAGGATCTATATAGAAAGCCATTGCCCAACAGATCCCGTTAAACGTGCGCAGGAAGTTTTTCAATCATTGAAAATGTACGAGACGATTGCACGCAACGGTGTTATTGTTTATCTCGCAATGAAAGACAAAAAACTGGCTATATATGGCGATGAAGGCATTCACACAAAAGTTGGTGATGCTTTCTGGAATGCAGAAGTAAGCAAAATACTGTCACATTTTAACCAAAACAATTTTACAGAAGGAATCGTAAATATCATTCTTGCAGTAGGAGAAGCATTAACCCTGCATTTCCCGTATGATGATAAAACCGATACAAATGAATTACCCGATGAAATTGTTTTTGGCCGTTAATCGGTCGGGACGCTCAAAGCAGCCCGCCCAATAAAACACAGCGTCTCACAGCGGCCTGAACGATTAACCATCGGTCAGGACACTAAAGCGGCCTGAACGATATAAATAAGTATCAATCACAAAAAACAACACGCTACAAGACTCGAATTCAATAAATGAAGAAACTCCTTTTCATATTACTCACCTTTCTTTCTTTCACTGTCGTTTCAGCGCAGAACGTGTTGCCCAAACCCAACCCGCCACGCCTTGTAAACGATGCTGCCGGCGTATTATCCGCCGATCAGGTAGAAACACTGGAAAGAAAATTAGTAGCACTCGACGATAGCACTTCTAACCAGATAGCGGTCGTATTAATTAAATCCTTGGGCGATTATGCGATTGAAGACTATGCTAATAAACTCTTCCGTGAATGGGGCATAGGTAATAAGAAAACAAACAATGGAGTACTGATTATTGCAGCGATTGATGACAGGAAAATGTGGATCACGGTCGGATACGGACTGGAAGGAGCCATCCCGGATGTAACCGCATCCAGTATCTATCGAAATGAAATGGTGCCTGAATTCAAACAACAAAATTATTACCAGGGAATCGATAATGCCATCAACGCACTAACAAAAGCAGCCGTTGGTGAATACAAAGTAAAGACAGAAAAGAAAGTAAACAACTCTGGCAGGAATAAGGGAGGTTCCATATTTACCTTCCTGTTCATTTTATTTGTAGTGCTCATGGTTATCATACGTGGCGGCCGTGGAGGTGGAGGCCGAGGCGGCGGATTAGGAAGTATTGCCAACGCTGTCATCCTCTCCTCACTCTTAGGCGGAGGCCGCGGTGGTGGTGGATGGAGCGGTGGCGGAGATAGTGGCGGCGGCGGAGGTTTTGGCGGATTCGGCGGCGGCAGTTCCGGCGGCGGCGGCGCAGGCGGCAGCTGGTAGATGATCTGTTGAGAACTTCTATTTTAATCATCAGTAATAAAGATGTAATTGTTTCATCAACGAAACTAACATCAGTCTTTGCAGAGACGCCTCTTTGGGTGCGGTGCCCCGCGAAGGCGTGGGCAATCAAAATGATGCGAAGCACAGTTTGATAGTGGCCAAAGTAGCGTCGGCGCAAAGACAAGGCCATGCGGCCCGAGCAAAAAGAACTAACTAGTAACAGCAAGATTGGAAAACAAGTAAGCTGATATTTCTTCCAAACACTGGTAGTAAATCATCAATAGTATAAAAAGTAAGAAATAGAATGGTTTTCCCAACATCAATCAACCCAAAGCCATTCTGTTAAAGAATGGCTTTATTTTTTCGATCAATTCAAAACCCAAACCGCGACTATATAACAAGCCGGTATTTTGTTTAGTTTTGTCTAAATAATTCTGTTCATGCTGAGTGCTATACATAACCGCTTTTGTTTTATAATTACAATTTTCATCACAACAGTTTCATGGGTCAATGCACAACAGGCCAGTTTTATCTATTTTCAGTCAGAAAATAATCTCCCATATCAGGTAAAATGGAAAGAGCAGAATTATCCTTCATCTTCTACTGGCTATTTGGTAATACCTCAGGTTATGCCCGGAGAACAGTCATTGGTCATTGTCTTTTCACCTGAAATTGCACCTGAATATTCATTCAGACTCACCATTGCCGATAAGCCACGCGGATTCTCTATCAGACAATCTGCTGATAATAAATGGAGTTTATTTGATATGATTGATTTTAGCTCTGTTCAGGGAAATTTATTGGTAAAACAACCCCAACCGGTAGAAATGGATAAATTGGTTGAAACAACTCCACCTGTGATTGTTGAGAAGAAAGCAGCAGAAACTCCCGCTCAGCCGGTAACAGAAAAAAAACAGGTTGCAACCCCAATAGAACCTGTGGTAGACAAAAAACCTATCGAAACTTCATCAGTATCAGTAAAACCTGTAGAAATACCCTTGGTTAAAAAGGAAAACTCGTTACCCAAAAAGGAATCTGTTGCTAAACCTGTTACCATTCAAAAGATTTTCGACAAAGAGGGCTCTTCCGGAATTGATCAGGTTTATATTGTATTAAACGGTACAAAATCCGATACTGTCGCCTTATTCATTCCTGTTTTGAAGGAGGATCAGATCAAACAAACGCCTGGCCAGTTAGCTTTTCAAAGATCTGCGGAAGAAATTGCTGAAATAGCAGGCATTGTTTTTATTAAACCAGCCTTGGTTCCTTCTGTCAAACGAACCACTAACCGTTTCCAGTTAAAATAAACCTATGTCCCGCTATTTTCTGGAACTAGCCTATAAAGGAACCACCTATAGCGGTTTTCAGATCCAGGAAAACGCAAATACAATCCAGTCTGAGGTAGAAAAAGCCTTACATATATTATTCAGACTGCATTTCGAACTAACCGGTTCTTCCAGAACCGATGCCGGTGTACATGCCAACCAGAACTATTTTCATTTCGATTCAGATATTGAATTGGTACCAAAACATATCTATAACCTGAATGCCATACTTCCATCAGATATTGTGGTAAAAGGGATCTATCCGGTTCCTGAAACCGCTCATTGTCGCTTTGATGCCATCAGCAGAGAATATAAATACTTCATTTACAACCGAAAAAATCCCTTTATGGACGATCGGGGATGGCTATTTCCTTATCCCCTAGATCTAACATTATTACAGGAAGCAGCATCTTTAGTGAAGGAATACAACGATTTTACCAGTTTTTCCAAGCGAAATACACAGGTTAACAATTTTCAATGCACAATAGAACACTCAGAATGGATTTCCGATGATGGGGCACTGATCTATCAGGTAAGAAGTAACCGCTTTCTAAGAGGAATGGTCAGGGGCTTGGTTGGTACCATGCTTAAGGTGGGAAGGGCTCAAATCAGCATAAAAGAGTTTGCATCTGTGATTGAATCCAAAGATTGCACCAAAGCAGATTTCTCAACACCTGCACAAGGCCTTTTTTTAAATAAGGTATGTTATAAAGAAATGTTAAGGAGCATCCTGTTAAACACTGTTTAGCATTCATCACCTCCATTTATTGAATTGATTTAAAACAAATAGGTATAAACTGATCTGATCGGATTTGTATCTGTAAATGAGTATAATAACCGGTTTATTAAGAGGGAGTAATATTTTTTTATCAGATGAAAGCTATACTGACAAAGGGTTTACTTACAATAGACTAAAATACTTTTGAAAAATATTTGGATAAAAGGATTCTGGGGTTATCTTTGCAACCCGCTTTTACAAAAAGGGATTGTTCTTTGCAGATTCAGTTAATCAATGGCAGATAGAAATTTACCTCTTTTTTTAATAAAAATTTGGTAGATAAAATAACAATCCTATCTTCGCCGCCCGTTCTACAAAAACGGTAGTTCTCTGAGAAAAAAATAAGGGTTTTGTGAAAAGAAAATTTGAATAAAATTTGGTGAGTTAAAATAGCCCCTTATCTTTGCACCCCGTTAGAAAAACGGTAGTTCTTAAAATGGTTTTTACGACTAAAAAAGTTTGAAATTTTCTGAAATATTTTTCGAAATTTATTCAAATAATTTTGGTTACTAAAATAAAGGCTCTTACTTTTGCAACCCCAATAAAAAGGGAGGCAAGAAAAGGCCAAAAAGATCTTTGAAAGTTTGGAAGCAACAGCAGCATAAAACTAGATTTGAATTTAGATTTTATGGTAAGGTAACAGCATCAAAAAATAAATACATACCGATTGTTAATTTCAATTTATTGAGAGTAATAGTCAG
>CANBSW010000180.1 GCA_947372235.1 Chitinophagaceae bacterium
CCGTAAGCTTTCATGGTTTGTAAAACCATTCCCCGTTTTTCTTTCGAAATCTCACCTTTCTCAAAAACATCAAACCCAAGACGCAGGGGAACCCTTACCAGATTCAGTTTGTTGAACAAGGTATTACCTTCCTTATCCTGCGAAACCTCTGCAATTAATAATCTTGCTGCGTTACTTCCAATATCAATGGCTGCTAACCTCACTGTTCACTGCGTTTTTCTTGTACAGATAATGATACGTTTCTATTTGCGACCGTATTTGTTTTTTGCCAGTGGAAGGTACATAGTTGTTGGATAAGTCATTGTCGAGTATTCTTGCTTTTACATTGTCTCTTAATTGAATGTGGATAATCTCTTTCAATTCCTGACATATCTCAGGATCTGTAACAGGTACCGCCGCTTCAACACGGTGATCCAGGTTACGAACCATCCAGTCGGCACTGGATATAAATATCTTTTCTTTACCAAGGTTGTGGAATATTAAAACCCTTGCATGTTCCAGGTATTCATCTACAATACTCACTGCACTGAATATGCTTTTGTTTTTCTTGGGGTCTCTTAACGGACAAAATATACCCCTTACGATCATTTTAATTTCCACACCTGCTGCTGAAGCTTCATTGATCTTTTGAATAAGCAATGCATCACTGATTGAGTTCACTTTAAGCAGGATGCCGGCAGTTTTACCTGCTCTGGCATGTTTGATCTCTTTATCGATCAGTTGGATGATATGCTTACGCATATTGCCCGGACAAACCAACAGGGTATTGCACATAAGTAAATGCTGTGGACCAGCTTTCCAGTTTTCTAAATAATGGAAAATTCGGTTGATGTCGGCCATAATATTGCGGTTGCCTGTTAGCAGGCAATGGTCTCCATATACCCGTGCCGTTTTTTCGTTTAGATTGCCGGTACTCACAAATCCATATTGAATGGTTTTGTTTCCTTTTCTTTTTTTGATAATGCAGAGTTTGGCGTGGATCTTCATTTTAGGAACGCCAAGCAAAACTTTTATTCCTTCATCTTCCAATATTTTTTTCCATTCCAAATTGGCTTCTTCATCAAACCTTGCTTTCAGCTCAAGCATTACCACCACTTCTTTTCCGTTTCGTGCGGCATTGATCAAAGCATTGATCACTTTTGAATTGGATGCCAGACGGTATGCGGTTATTTTGATCGAGATAACATCCGGGTCCATGGCAGCTTCGCGCAGCAGATCAATTACAGGATTAAATGAATGGTAGGGGAAATGAAGCATCAAATCCTTTTTGATGATCACATCAGTTACACGCATTGTGCTTAGTAATGCAGGATGTGTGAAAGGAGATCTGCGTGTATTTTTTGTGTTGAATACATCCGGGAAATCCATAAAATGACGGTAGTTATGGATCCGTCCGCCGGGAATGATATTACTCTTTCTGTTCAGACTCAACCGGCGTATCAGGTATTCCAAAAGCCCAGCATCCATAGATTTATCATACACAAAACGAACTGGTTTCCCTTTACGCCGGTTTTTCAAACCTTTTTCTATCTTCTCTACAAATGTGGTGATTACATCATCCTCAATATCTATTTCGGCATCTTTGGTTACTTTAAAAATATACGAATCGAAATGGTTGTATTCAAAGTAGGAAAAGATATTCGGAAGATTGAATCTGATTACATCTTCCAGCAAAATGATATTCTTTTCATCTTTTTTTGAAGGGAGCTGAATAAATCTGCCTACTGCTTTCGCAGGTACTTCGATCAATGCATATTTTTGTTTGTAGGCAGAATTCTTTTTACGCATTACCACACCCAGATAAATACTCTTATCCCGCAGATAGGGGAGTTGCGGCAAGCTTTCTATCATTAAAGGAATGATATTGGAACGTACCTCTTCTTCAAAATATTTCTTAACAAAAACCTGTTGCTCTTTGGTAAGGTGTTGTTCATCTACCAGGAAGATATTTTCTTTTTTCAGTTCTTTAAGAATGCCTTCCCAGATGCGGTTGAATTCATTTTGTTGTTGCAGTACAATGGTCTGTATCTGATCAAGAATGGTTTGTGGATCATCCTCCATATGCATGTTCAACTTCTTCCTTTTTTCGGAAAATTCCAGCATTCGTTTTAAAGTGGCAACACGCACTCTGAAGAATTCATCCGAATTGTTAGAGAAAATGCCAAGGAAACGAATCCGTTCTTTTAAGGGAACGGTAGGGTCGTTTGCCTCCTGTAAAACACGGGCATTAAAACTGAGCCAGCTGATATCTCTTGGAATATGTGTTTTCTTTGACATAGAACAAAATTGAGTTCCTATTGATCAGGAATTAAACGGGATTACTTTTATTTGAATCAAATATAAGAATGGGTTAACTGCTCTATTGTTAAGTTTACATATTTGTAGTATAGCAGTGTCTTAACTATTAGGAGAATGAGGATTTGATTTGTTGAATTATTCCGGTAGTAGAAAACCCTTCCACAATTGGATTGATCACAACCCTGCCGCCATTTGCCAACACCTCTTTTGAACCGGCAATTTGTTCGATAGTGTAATCACCTCCCTTCACCAGCACATCGGGTAAGATAGCGCTGATCAATTCAAACGGGGTATCTTCTTCAAAGATCACCACTGCATCAACTATGGCTAAACTTGCCAGTAATAATGCCCGGCTTTGTTCATGATTAACGGGTCTTTCAGGGCCTTTCAACCGTTTTGTACTGCCGTCACTGTTTATACCTACGATCAAAAAATCGGCTTCTTTTGCTGCGACAGATAAAGAAAAAATATGCCCCTCGTGCAAAATGTCAAAGCAGCCATTAGTGAAAGCAACGGTTTTATTAGTTACCCGCCAACTGGCTACTTTAGCCAATAATTGCGGAAGTGTATAGATCTTTTGCTTAATGGCCTCAACTGCTTTCATGCGTTTTCTTTTTGTTATAAACAGGTAAGAGGCCCAAACAAATTGAGCCTACAATCACTACTATGATAAACTGTGCAAACCATTGAAGGGTGCCATTGGCAAAACCAATTTCAAAAGGGATATCATTTTTCTCAAGCACTTTAGCAAGAAAAAAAGCATATGCACCAATGCCTCCGGGGGTAACGATCATTCCGATACTGGCAAATGCGAGTCCGGAAACAGCCTGTGTTAAACCCAGGGAAGCAGTTCCTTCTGTAGCCATTAACCCTACCCATGTACCCAGTATATATAAAGCCCAGATAGAAATGCTATAAAATATAAACAGTTTTTTTTGCTTCAGTTTTTTGATACTGCTTAACCCTTCCCAAATACCATGCAATATTCTTTTTGCAAGGATCACAATCTTCAGATGCGAAAAATAATTAAACCATATTTTAACCGCAACAATGATGAATACAAGGAGGCCAATTGCGATCCCAAGTTTCATTAATGAAAAACTACCCGATTTATTTTCAAATAATTGTTTAAATAACTGAGAAGCAAACTCGCCTACAACAGAGAACTGGCTTACCAATGCCAGTAAAAAAACAATACCCAAACTGATCACATCAAAAGCGCGTTCTGCAACTATGGTGCCTACTAATTTTTCGGCAGGCACTTTTTCATATTTGGCAAGTATGGTACACTTTAATACTTCGCCCAGTCTGGGAACGGCAAGGTTTGCCAGGTAACCGATCATTACCGCAAAAAAAGTATTGATAAAAGAAGGGGTATACCCCATGGGCAACATCAATATCCTCCAGCGTAATGCCCTTAAAATATGGCTTAGGGTAAGTATTAAAAAAACCGGCATCATTAACCAATATCTGGCCGATAATAGAGAATGTTTAAATTCACCCCATTTTTTGTCTGGTATTTGATGCAGGCTCCACCATACCAGAAAAATCCCTAATCCAAGGAAAAAAAGATATTGTAATATGGAAACTAACCGTTTATTCATACACAAACATTCTGCGGCAAGTTAAGTAAGCAATTTTAATATTTTTTTTTTCATTGCCAATTAAGAACCCTATGGTAAGATTTCGTTTATTTAAAATAAATAACACTAATTTTTTTGTTGATCTTATAACCGTTTAACAGGTTGAATTATCTGATCCCCCAATTATTACACATTTATGAATTATTATCGGAATACATTCTTCTTTTAATGGTTAGGCCCACAAATTCAAATCAAGAAAGCAAATGTGGAGGTGTTAATAACAGATCCTTTGCAGAAATGATCAGTACTAACAGGCACCAAATATTCTCAGATAATTGATTGAAAATCTCCGCAAGATTAAATGTAATTACTTGATAGTCAATTAATTATATTTATTCTTGTACAGTAGGGTCCCTTATATAATTTTCAGATTTTTTAGGTGAACCAGTAATTTGCCAATGAGGCTTTAAAGGGGTTTTTGGTATAGCGGAAATTGGTAAAGCCTGATTATAGTTGCATTTCGTTGCAATTTATGTACCTTTGCCAACTCATTTTTCAAGCATAGTGCTAAAATTCACTTAACTAATGTCAACGAAGAAAAGAATTTTGTTCATTGCTACTGAAATGTCTCCTTACCTGGAGCTGACAGAATTTGCCGAGGTGATCAATAAACTGGCAATTAAAAGTAATGATAGTGGGTTAGAAGTTAGGTGTATTATGCCGCGCTTTGGAGTGATCAATGAAAGAAGGCACCGTTTGCATGAGGTGGTAAGGCTTTCGGGTATCAATGTATCTGTTGATAATGATGATTATCCCCTTCAGATCAAAGTAGCATCATTGCCTAATGCCCGTTTGCAGGTATATTTTCTGGAAAACGAAGATTTTTTTAAACGCAAACAGGTTTTTCATGATGAGGAAGAGAAATGGTTTGAAGATAATATCCTGAGAACTGTTTTCTTCTGTAAAGGAGCCCTTGAAACAGTTAAAAAATTTGGATGGCCTCCGGATATTATCCATTGCAGTGGCTGGATGACCGGTTTGATACCTGCTTATATTAAAACAGCTTATAAGAAAGAGCCTGTTTTTGGTAATAGCAAAGTGATCTTTACCATTGGCCAGAACACTTTTGAGGAAAAATTGGGGACCGATTTTGTGCAAAAAGCGATCATCAACGGAAATATTAAGGAAAAAGACCTGGAAGCGTTTAAGGAAGGCAATAATACAGCCATGTTTAAAGGTGGGGCAACCTTTGCCGATGCCATTACGTTTGGAGCTGATAAGATAGAGAAAAAACTGGTTGATGAGTTTGCCAAAGTAAAGGGAAAGAAAATAGTTCCCTTTAAAGGATGGGATTCTGATTTAACAGAGTATTTAGAATTGTACAACGACCTTGCGGGCAAGTAATTACTAACACATGCATTCATTTTTTACGCTGCGTAGAATATATATATTCGGTCTTCTTTCAATCGTTTTCTTCGGATGTACACGTATTACTTCCACTGATATTGGTTCAGGGTTGATTCCTGCCATTGATGGAGTTACTACTAAAGACACTTTGCTGGATGTAATTACAGATACATTTGACGATCCGGATTCTGCCCTGATCTATAAAGGAGATTTGCATGTACTGGGCAATATTACCAATGACCCTCTTTTTGGTAAATCAAAAGCATCACTTTTCTTTGAATTAAAACCACAATCCTATCCATTTTATATAGCAGGTGTAAGAGACAGCATTAAAGTGGATTCTGCTGTGTTGATCCTTAGTTATAGAGGGGTTTATGGAGATTCTACAAAACCGATTACGATAAGGGTGGCTGAAATAGATCAAAGTACACCACTTGATCCTTACAAAGCTTATCCTGCCAATTTCGCATCGGCCATTCCAATCAATGCAAGTATTGCGCTGGCTCCTTTGAAAACCATTGATATACGGCGTGTAGGAGATTCAGTGAATAACAGATTCGAGAATTCGAATAACCAGATCAGAATTCGCTTAAATGATAATGTAGCCAATCGTTTTATCAAAGGCTATGATTCTTCTAATGCCTACCTTTCTGATTCTTTATTCCGAACTTATTTTGCAGGTTTTGCATTAACAGCGGATGCAACCGGAGGTAATAATGCTTTCTTAAAGATCAGTCTCTCTGATACAAATACAAAATTTGCTTTATATTATAGTACCAGTTCAACGGGTGCAACCAAAAGGGATACATCGGTTTCTTATTTCACATTTAATACAGGCACTTCAGGTGATGCAAACCTTTTAACCAGAGACAGAAGTGGAAGTGAGATGTCCAAACATATCACTACTACTTCTAAACCGGATTCATTGGTGTATGTCCAAACATCGCCAGGAACCTATGTAAGGATAAGGATTCCCGGATTACAGGGGCTTTCAAACCGAATTATACATCGTGCCGAATTAATAGCAGAACAGGTACCCGATGATGCTAATTTGCTTACGCTGGAAACACAAATGCTGCCACCCAGGTATTTATTATTGACCAGATATGATTCAAGTATTAGCAGTAAGCGTAATATCCCTAACGATTATAGTATCAGTTCAAGTTCCGGCCCTAATATTTCAACATTTGGCGGCTTTGTAACTGCCAAGTCTATATTGGGTTACGATAAAGTATATGCATACAATTTTGATCTGAGCAGATACGTACAGGGAATTGTAACCAGAAAGGATACTTCTTTTACATTACGACTCTCAGCTCCGGTAAATGATTCCTTACGATATACTCCTCCCTATCCGGCCAATACTGTTCAATCAGTATACTATATTACTCCATCAATTGGGAATGAACCAGGAGATGGCAGAGTAAGGTTAGGTGGAGGAACACACTCCCGATTCAGAATGCGGTTAAGAATTATTTTCTCACGTATCTGATAGTTTTTGCGCATTAGTATATATTTGCACCCATTAAATTAAATTTCATATGCCTTACTTGTTTACTTCTGAAAGTGTATCTGAAGGACATCCTGATAAAGTTGCCGACCAGATATCTGACGCTTTGATCGACAATTTTTTAGCTTTTGACGCTCAATCCAAAGTTGCCTGTGAAACTTTGGTTACTACCGGTCAGGTTGTTTTGGCTGGTGAAGTGAAATCAAAAGCTTACTTAGATGTTCAGGAAATAGCCCGTGGTGTGATCCGTAAAATTGGATATACCAAAAGTGAATACATGTTTGAAGCTAACAGTTGTGGTATCTTATCTGCCATTCATGAACAGTCTGCTGATATCAACCAGGGTGTTGATAAAAAGAAAAAAGAAGAGCAGGGTGCTGGTGATCAGGGGATGATGTTTGGTTATGCAACCAATGAAACAGATGATTATATGCCACTGGCATTGGATCTGGCTCATAAGATCCTGATTGAATTAGCTGCTTTACGAAGAGAGAACAAGCAGATCAAATACTTACGTCCTGATGCAAAAAGCCAGGTAACACTTGAGTATGATGATAATAACAAGCCTGTAAGAATTGATGCGATCGTTGTATCTACACAACATGATGATTTTGATTCTGAAGGTAAAATGCTGGCTAAGATCAAAGAAGATATCATCAATATTTTAATCCCACGCGTTAAATCGAAATACAAGAAATACGCTAAATTATTTAATGATAAGATCAAGTATCATATCAATCCAACAGGTAAATTCGTGATCGGTGGTCCGCACGGAGATACTGGTTTAACCGGCCGTAAGATCATTGTTGATACCTATGGTGGAAAAGGTGCACATGGTGGTGGAGCATTCAGTGGAAAAGATCCTTCTAAAGTAGACCGTTCTGCTGCGTATGCTACCAGGCATATCGCTAAAAATCTGGTTGCTGCAGGTATTGCTGATGAAGTACTGGTACAGGTTTCTTACGCAATTGGAGTAGCACAGCCTACCTCTATCAATGTTAACACTTATGGAACCGCCAAAGTAGAGTTAACTGATGGCCAGATCGGGAAGATTGTTGAAAGCGTATTTGATATGCGTCCTTACTTTATTGAGCAGCGCTTGAAATTACGTACTCCAATGTATAGTGAAACCGCAGCGTATGGTCATATGGGCCGTAAAAATGAAGTAGTGGTTAAAGAATTCGCAGCACCAAATGGTAAAACCAAGAAGGTGAAAGTAGAATTGTTTACCTGGGAAAAATTAGATTATGTAACCAAAGTAAAAAAAGCTTTTGGTGTGAAATAATAGCTTCGGCTGAAAATAAAACCTCTGTTTGAAAAGACAGAGGTTT
>CANBSW010000181.1 GCA_947372235.1 Chitinophagaceae bacterium
TTTTTTATTTTTATCCATATTGGTTGGTGTAAATACCAAACCATAGATTTCTGTTTTGCCATCCGCAGCTTTTACAGAAACCGGTGTAACAGGTTTCCATCCGGTAGCAGCTAATCTCGAAACATCTGTTTTTTCTAACTCGGTTATTAGTTTACCATTCAGATCGCGCAGAACTGTAACGGGTGCAATGTCCGGTTTGGAATAAGTATCTACAATATAATTTCCTGATGGAGAAAATGTAGCCTGGTGGGTTCCCTCGCCGGGTGTTAATTCAGTAAGTCCTTTACCATCAAAACCAATTTTACATAGACGGGAAAAATAAGGATTGGATGCATCACGTCCTGTGGTGGTAAAATATAAAATGCGGGCTTTCTCATCTACTTTCAATAATCTGCTTACCACCCACTCTCCTTTTGTGATTTGATTTTTCAGTTTACCGGTAGCGGCATCGTATAAATATAAATGTCCCCAGTTATCACGCTCAGAATACCAGAGTATTTCGTTCGAGTTGGGCAGGTAGCGCCAGTTAATGGCACCACGTCCAGATTCGAATTGCGTAGCAACTGTTTCTTCAAATACTTCGCGCACGGCACCGGTTGCGGTATTGGCGATACGGAATTTTTCATTTTTGTGATCACGGGATGTTGAGAGAAAGGCGAGCTCTGTTCCGTCTTCTTTCCAATCATTATCATCAAAGGTTCCGCTGCTGGAGATATCATCACTTAAGGTTGCCCTGTGTGCATCGGGCGGAATTTGAAGCATGACTGTTTTAGCAGTTTCCACATCAATGATCACCCGGGAAATCATGGCAATCTCTTTATCGCCGGGTAAAGGATATTTCCATGCTTTTAAGGTAGGCTTACCAACATTGGTAGTTACCAGGTACATATCGCTCACATTGCGCTGATCCTGTTTAAAAGTGGCTACTTTTTTAGAATCGGGCGACCAGCGTACAACCGGTCTTTCGCTTGCTTTCCATCCGGCATTATCTGTTGCGTAACCAAAATCTTTGATACCGTCTGTTGTAAGTTGTGTTTGTTTATCGGTGGCAATATCGCGAACCCACAGATTCCAGTCTTTAATAAAAACAGCACGTTTTCCATCGGGTGAAGCAATTTCATTTCCACCACCAAATCCACCCCGGCCTCCTCCGCCACCACGACCACCTCGGCCGCCACCGGTTCCGGCAGTTGTTCCTGCGGCGGCAGTTCCATCATCTACACTTACCTGTCCGCCCTGTAGATCATATTTCCATTTCTTACTATCGGCAGTAAACGAAACAAATTTCCCGTCAGCAGAAAAAGCAATGGTTTGAAAAGGAAGTTTGTTGGCATCATATTTAGCACCTGATGCAGTTGATAAAGCAGCAGCCAGTTTTTGATGATCAAAAGCTGTGGTGCGGGTTTTCTTTGCGGGATCTACTAAAATAAATTCGCTTTTTGCATTGGTGGAATTGAGGTACCAGAAACGATCACCCTCCATCCAGTTAGGGCGAACAGTTCCGCCATCAATAAAAGCATCCGTGTTATAGCTCATGAACTTTTCGGCACGTTCATAATCTTTGGCAGTTAGTACCTGCTGCGCATTGGCAGCCAGTGTAAATGCAATAGCCGTTGCAGTAAAAAGATATTTTCTCATGTGTTTTGGGAATGAGGTTGTTAATGTTTGAGGGAAACAATATAGGATAAATTAGGCTATTTTTTTAAGGTGTTCGGTGAATGGTATTTATCGTTCTCCCGTATGGCAATGTCATTAAGTTAAGCTACTATTAGAAGTTTCTCGCAAAGTCGCCAAGAACCTTTTTTCTTTGCGCTTTTGCTCCTTATTTTCCTTTGCGTGAAATTTTCTTTACGTAACAACATTTCCAGTAAGTATATGGGCACCCCAATTGCCTTTACAAAAAGCCCCAAATAAGATAACCCAACTACTCATTTTGCAGGATAAAAGACGGGGGTTGCAGAATACCTCCATGGAATGGCATAATGGAATTGTAACCAACAACATTGGTCATTAGTTTTACTCCGGATAGTTATCATAGCAAAAATAGTTAGAAGGGGAACAGCGAATTACCTTTTTTAAAAAACAGCAATTACTGATTCATATGAATTACTTACTGGAAACATCACAATTGAGCTATCGGTTTTCTGAAAATGAAATGATTTTGCAGGATATCAATTTACGTGTTCCCGAAGCTTCGATCTATGGGTTTCTGGGACCGAATGGAGCCGGCAAAACCACTACATTAAGATTAATACTCGGCCTTTTAAAAAAACAGGAGGGCAGCATACATATTTTCGGAAAGCCTTTTAAGCAAAATCGTGTAGAAATTTTACAAAAGATCGGATCATTGATCGAGAGTCCTTCTTTGTACAGCCATTTAACTGCTGTTGAGAATTTAACCCTTCTTCAAAAAATATATCAATGTCCGAAAGAGCGTATACCCGCCGTTTTAAAACTGGTGGGTCTTTCCGATACAGCCAAGAAAAAAGCCGGCCAGTTTTCATTGGGAATGAAACAGCGTTTGAGTATTGCGATCGCATTACTTCATAATCCCTCATTATTGGTATTGGATGAGCCCACAAACGGGCTTGACCCCAATGGTATTATTGAAATCAGGCAACTCTTAAAACAATTAAGTCAAGAGGAAGGAACAACCATTATCATTTCAAGTCATCTGTTATCTGAAATTGAAAAACTGGTTACTGATATCGGCATTATTAATAAGGGTAAAATGATGTTTCAGGGAACACTTGATGCATTGATCAGAAAACAGCAACAGTTGCTCTCTATCGTTTTTGAAACAAATGATATTGTGATGGCTGATAAAATAATTAGAGAATACGAGCTCATGCCGGTACTGGATGATGGAAAGATTATGATTCCGGCAGTTTCGAAAGAAGTAATCGCCAGGATCAATCAGCAACTGGTAAACAATGGGGTTGATGTTTACGAGATCGGTATTGTAAAAAACGACCTGGAAGCAATTTTTATTGACCTTATCAACCATAAAATATGACAATCCCTTTCTTAAACAGTTTTCAAAGTGAATGGCTTAAGAAAAAAAGAAGCCTGGCTGCATGGATCGTTTTGATTGGCGGTTTTTTTACCCCTGCCATTATTATCCTTGTACGCATTGTGTATTCCTCCAAATTAGCTGTGATGTATGCTTCTCCTAATTTCTGGTTTAAACAATGGGAAAATGCATGGGAATCAATGGCCATCTTTTTTCTGCCGCTTGGTGTGATCCTTGCTACCAGCCTTATTGCACAGATAGAATACAAGAATAACTGCTGGAAACAATTGCATACCACCCCGCTCAGCCTGACCACTATTTTCTTTTCCAAGCTGTCTGTTATTGTGGTGATGATGTTTCAGTTTTTCCTGCTTTTTAATATCGGGATTTATTTATCTGCTTTAGTTCCTTACCTCGTTATTGGTGGCGTGTCTTATCCGCTAGCAGCTATTCCGTTTGGTTATTTTTTGAGAGAGAACGGTTTATATTTTATTGACTGCTTACCCATTATTGCCATACAATACATGGTTAGTTTGCGATCTAAAAACTTTCTTGTTCCCGTAGGACTTGGTATTATATGCTGGATTGCTGCCATTGCGATATTATCCTGGAAATTCGGATATCTTATGCCGTATACTTATACCATTTTCAATTACTTAAAAGCGCAAACCGGGGGAAGGGCCATCAAACCTGAAGTTAATATTCATATCATGGCAATTGGTTATTTTGTTGCGGTTACTATTATGAGTTATATCCTCTATATTACTAAAAAAGAAAAAGGATAATTCCAGGAAGTGAAGAAATCAGCTATCATCTTATTACATATTGGATATTGGTTATTGTATTTTTTTCTGATAACTACTTTTATCCTTGTTATGCCTACCGGGTTCCGGCATAGAGGCATTATGGCAATCGGACAAGTTCTTTTGCTATCCCCCATGACCATCAACCTTATTTTACCAGGATTATTTGGATTTTATTTTTTCTATACTTTTCTGTTTTCAAAGTTTCTGCAGCTAAAGAAATTTCCGGGCTTGATTTTCTTTGGATTGACGGCTCCGTTTATTTTTTCCTTTCTGTGTATGTTGCTTTCTTCATTCTTATTTGTAAATGATGCAAAAATGACAAGCAACGACAAACTGGGATTGTTGTTTTTCTCAGGTACACTTACTTGTATTCATGGAACCATCGCTTTGATCATACGAGGCTTTATTACCTGGTATACTGATATCAAAGTAAAAGAAGAATTGAATAAAAAAAATTATGAAACAGAACTGGCATTGGTTAAATCGCAGATCAACCCTCATTTTTTATTTAATGCGATCAATAATATTGATGTACTGATATTGAAGGATGGACAGAAAGCATCTGCCTTTTTAAACAAGCTTTCTGATATAATGCGCTTTATGCTTTATGAAACAAAAACAGAAAAAATTCCGTTACAGAAAGAGCTCAGTTATATAGAAAATTATATTGAATTACAGCGGATCCGTACAAGCAATACCGGTTATATTAATTATAGTGTAAGCGGAGACCCATCCGGATTACGGATAGCCCCAATGCTGTTTATCCCGTTTATAGAAAATGCTTTTAAGTATGCAGACAGTAACAAAATAAGCAATGCTGTGAAGATCAATTTTACGATCACAGATGAGCAGCTTGATTTTACCTGTGAGAACAGTTACAGTGAAATATTTACCAACCAAACACACAGTGGGCTTGGAAATGAATTGATCAGAAAAAGATTATTGTTGATGTATCCCGGAAAACATACGCTGGAGATCACCAATAAAAACAGAACTTACAAAGCAAACCTTCAGTTATATTTTCATGCAGATTAAATGTGTAATAGCAGAAGACGAACCTTTGGCAATGGAAAGAGCCAGGCAATATGTTCAGAAAATCCCATTTCTTGAACTGGTGGCTGAATTTGAGAACAGTATGGATGCATTGTTTTTTTTAAAAGAGAGCCCCGTTGATCTTTTGTTTCTCGATATTAATATGGGAGAATTTTCCGGTATCCAATTACTCGAATCGATTCATATTGGTTGTGAAGTAATTTTGATAACTGCTTATCATGAATATGCTTTAAAGGGATTTGACCTGAATGTTACCGATTATCTTTTAAAGCCATATACATTTGAACGTTTTTTACAGGCGGTTACAAAAGCCCAATCTAATTTAGCAAAGAAACCGGCAACAGCTGACCGCGATTATATTTTTGTAAAAACAGAATATCGTCTCGAAAAGATCATGTTGCATGATATTCTTTTTATAGAAGGCATGAGAGATTACCGCCGTATTCATACCATAGACAAAAAAATAATGACGCTGAAAACCTTTGCAGATTTTGAAAAGGAGATAGCCCCTTCCCAAATTTTCCGAATACATAAATCTTATATGGTAGCCTTGCAAAAAATTGATTCGATCGAAAAGGATCTGGTTACTGTAAGGGATTATGTTCTCCCAATTTCAGAAACTTATAAAAAATCATTTTTAGAAATGATCAGGAAAGGGTAACCTGTTGTGCTTTAAAATCAGTTTACATTATACTGATGATTGCTGTTTTATACTCTTTTATTTCTCATCAGCTGTATCTCCCCCACCCAGTGGTGCCGCACCTTTCAGCATTTCTGCCAATTTTTTGCGCATGGCCGCAGCCCGTTCCGGAAATTGGGATGCAAGATTTTTTGTTTCACCGGGATCGTTGGCCAGATCAAAGAGGGCGAGTGTTTCGTATTTGAGTGCCACTTTAGAATTCGGTTTGGGCAGGGTTGCATTTTCATCGGCACCCAATGCAATCAGTTTCCAGTTTCCCATACGGATGGCGGCTTCTTTGGGGCCATGGGTAGAGAGCATCAATATTGCATCATGCGGTGATGGTTTTGATTGAGTGATCATGGGCCATACATCCAATCCATCAAGAGGCAGGGTTTGTTGCAGATTTCCTCCAGCCAAATGTACAAGTGTGGGATACCAATCAACGGTATGCATGGGTTCGGTAATGGTTTTTCCGGAAGGGATATGTCCGGGCCAGTTTACAAAAGCTGCACCTCTGATACCGCCTTCATAAATAGTGGCTTTAAAATCGCGAAGCGGCGTATTTATGCCGGGCGGTGGTGCACCATTATCACTTGAGAAAATGATGAGTGTATTATCCCTAATTCCGGCTTTATCTAATGAGGCAATGATCTGCCCAATGGCTTCATCAACCGCTGCCAGCATACCCGCCAGTTTCTGCCGATCGCCGGTAAGGTTGGGATAGGGTTTCATATACACATCAGGCACCTGATAAGGCGAATGAATGCCGTTAAAAGGCACATATAAGAACAATGGTTTTTTAGGGTCTTTGTTTTCAATGATCTTACAGGCTTCGCGTGCAATGAGGTGGGTGCTGTAACCTTCTTCTTTTAAAGGAACACCATCCCGATACCAATCCGGCAGGTTATCACGCTGATGGGTAAAGTAATCGATATTACCATAGTAGAAACCATATTGGTGATCAAAGCCACGGGCATTGGGTTGGTAGGCTTTATCCGATTCGCCTAAATGCCATTTGCCCGTGATATTGGTGCTGTAACCAGCAGCACGTAATGCATCGGCCAGCGTTCGTTCAGCCAAAGGCATGCCCCATTTTGCGCCGGGGGTAACAACATTATATACGCCGGTATGCGTTGGGTAACGGCCTGTAAGCAAAGCCGCACGGGTGGGTGAACAAACCGGTTGTACATAATGGTTTTGCAAAATGGTTCCGCCATTTGCCAGTTTATCTATTTGTGGGGTGGCAATTTCTTTTCCGCCGGTAAAGCCGCATTCGCCATAGCCCATATCATCTACCAATAAAAAAATGATATTGGGTTGTTTTGTTTTTGGGGATTGTGAAAAGCTGGTTGCTGTAATTAGTAAACAGAGAAAAAATAAGAGGGGCTTTTGCATTGGGAAGGCAATGAGGGTTTGAAGAGATGTTTTATGGAATGTGGAAGTGAATATAAGAATTTTAAGGGGGGATTGAAGGATCAAGCATGAGTAGGATTCAAGGTTTTCATGTCAAAACCAAACGATTTTCATGTCAAATGACATGTAATTGAGCGGTTTTTGACATGAAAAGTTGTTTCATCTTATATCACTTTAATGGAATATCAATTGAGAATGGCTTTTACCCCCTATCCTACTGAAGTGTAAAACCCTTAGACTATAAAAAAGCGATGATCCTTTTTTATGAGCAGAATAATCTCTCTTTATACAAGCAATTGTTTATTGAGCAGTTTGAGTTTGCGGTGGGGAATTATTATAGGTAGGATTTCTTCTTCATAAGCAATTTCTTAAAAAAAGGTTCTCCGCGTGGTCTTTCGAAGATTACATTGTGGATATCTACTTTTTAAAGAGTTTACCGAACAGACAATACTCAGAAAAAATATCAGCGATTTAAGGAAAATCCTTGCTCTAAGGCTTGCATATGATTTTTCATATAAAACTGCTTATATATTGAATGATTGCGAATGAAATTTCTGGTTCTTGAATCTTTTCTTGGAGCTTTATTTTGTACAGTGATATCAAAGAAAAAAGCTCCATTATTTAAAACCTGATACATTATTTTCAAATGTTCAATAGCTGTTTCAATATCATCATCAGATAGACCAATAATAAAGTTACCATTAGGATCATTTAAATCCTTATGCGAGAATTTTTTATCTCTGAGCATAAGTGTTTTTTGATAAAAATCAGATAATTCAATTTGTTCAAGCAGTCGAGCATTATTTTCAAATGTTCCTATATACTTTTCTCCTAAATCTTCCAATAATAAATTATTCAAAAAATATAGAGAAGCAGAATGGTTGTTTGGACGATTTTTTTTAAACTTCTTTTCTAATAGTTTTGTGTATTCTGCATTAAAACAATATTGTAGTGTTGCACGATAAAATCGCAATCTGTTTACAAACTCGAGTTCTTCCTTGCTTTTACACGGTTG
>CANBSW010000182.1 GCA_947372235.1 Chitinophagaceae bacterium
AGAAAGTATTGATCCTTACCATACAAGGCAGAACCAACTCCTATTTCGCGTAAGTTTTGATCGAGCAGGGCTTTTCTGTGGCCAAGTCCGGGAACACCGATATCTAAATAAAGGAGAAGAACCGACAAAAGAATACTCTGACTACTAAGCGAGATGTTTTCGTTGGCACAATATTTAATACCGGCCAGTTTCATTCGTGTGCCAAAATCGGTTCCATTGGTAGAATTGTGACTTAATGGAGATTTTTTATAGGCAATATCTGAAGCGTGCGATTGGGCTGTCTTAAGCAAAACCGGACTTAATGTAAACATCGGCAGGTTTCCGGCTTTTAAAAGATCGGCTTTCAGGCTTTTCGATTCTGCTTTATTGAAGGGAGGAAAAGCCAATAAGGAGGGAGAGACAACGCTATCCCAGAATTTTTGAGGATTGCTTCGGGCAAAATTGGTCCAGTAAAGATTTTCTTTTGCCTGAAGAGGTAATTTCTCATAACCGGGTTGGGCTTGATTCCACCGTTCAACGGCCGAATCGCGTAGTTTGGGTTGGGGAACATCCCGAACCTCTAGCTCGATCATAGAAATTTGAGAGAAGGAACAGAAGGGAATCGAAAGAAAAAGAATCAAGAGAAGCTTTGCCATTAACCTTTTTGTTTTTCAAATAAACGCAAATACTGGTCCTCTTTCTGCCTCATAATTGTTATTTCACTTTTCTTTTTGTCTTTATAACCACAAAGATGAAGCGCCCCGTGAAAGATCACTCGGAGGATTTCATTGGTTTGGGTGGTATTGTGGGTTTTTGCATTGTCTTTTACCCGGTCCAGACTAATATATAATTCTGCTTCTATGGGCTGGCCTTTATCAGAAAGACCGAATGTGATGATGTCGGTATAATAATCGTGCTGCAGAAAATCGCGGTTCATCTGCAGGAGAAACTCATCCGAACAAAAAATATAGGTGATCGAATCCAGGCTTATCTTTTCCTTTTTGAAAAGCAATTGAATAAAGGCCTTCAATCTTGTCTTACCAGGGATTTGTAAACTACGATCTGCCGAACGAAAACTAACTGTTGCCATAAAAAGGTTCTTACTCCAAAATTCGTAACAAAAACCTATCCTACCGCTTTACCTTTGCAGTTAATAATTGGAAATGATACGATTGTCAGAATTAGCGGTTGGTCAGGATGCGGTGATCCATTCTTTTGAGAAAGACGAGATCTTTATCAAGCTCATGGAAATGGGCTGTGTTCCCGGAGAAAAGGTAAAAGTAGAACAGATAGCCCCGCTGGGAGATCCCATTTCTATATCTGTTGCCGGATACCATTTAAGTTTGCGCCTAAACGAGGCCAATAGTATATTTGTAGAACTATCGTAATTACATAATCAATTGATTGTCAATTAAATAGATGAAAATCGGTTTATACTTTGGCTCTTTTAATCCCATTCATGTTGGTCATTTGATCGTGGCCAGTTATGTAGCCAATCATACCGATATGCAGCAGGTTTGGTTTGTGGTATCTCCGCAAAACCCGCTGAAACCCTCTTCTGTATTATTAAACGAGTATCATCGTTTGCATCTGGTTCGATTGGCGGTAGAAGATGATCTGCGTTTGAAGGCATCCGAAGTGGAGTTTAAATTGCCCCGCCCCTCCTATACAATTGATACATTGACGTATTTACAGGAAAAATATCCGCAACACGAGTTTTCTATAATAATGGGTAGCGATAGTTTTCAAAATCTTCCCCGTTGGAAAAACTTTGAACTGCTGGTAAAAAACTATCCATTCATTATTTATAAAAGACCCGGTTTTGAAGTGAAGGACACCTGGGGAGCCCTGGTTTCTGTTTTGAATGCGCCATTATTACAAATTTCTGCAACCGAGATCCGCGATAATATCAAAAGCGGAAAAACGATCCGATACCTTGTTCCGGATAAAGCGAGGGAGGAGATTGAGATGAATCATTACTATAAATAATTGTGTTCCCCTTTTTTGCCACAGATGCACAGATTTTCTTCGAATTTATCTGTGCCAATCTGTGCATCTGTGGCAAAAAAGATGATAGCAGATTCCTGTCCAGAATTCATATTCACCCGTTCATAAAAAATCATTCGCCTCTTTTCTCATTCATCCCTGCATTGTAATAGATTTATAGTACCAAAACTGCACAGATGAAAATCAAACTTCTCTCCATTTTATTATTTGCCTGCTTATTGGGCGAATCTCAAACACTAACGGTTGAAAAAATTATGAAGGACCCGAAATGGATCGGGGTTTCTCCTTCCAATGTTTTTTGGAGCCCCGACAGTAAATCTGTTTTTTTTAGCTGGAACCCGCAGAACAAGCCCTCCGACTCTGTTTACACTTTCGCCATTGGCGGAACTGAGCCACAGAAAGCCGGTTATTTTGAAGCGCAAAAAATGAACACGCTCACCAATGCTGTTTATAATAGCAGCAATACACAAATGGTGTATTCGTATCGTGGAGATCTGTACCTCAATGATATTAAAACCAACAAAACCACGCGTATCACACAAACCGAAGAAGCTGAATCGGCTCCGCGTTTTATTATGAAAGATGAATGGATTGTGTATAGCCGTAACCAGAATTTATATGGATGGAACACGAAAAATGGTATTACACTTCAGCTCACAAATATTACCCGAACCGCAGAAACAACAACAGCCGCACCGGCATTTGGTGGCGGTGGCGGTGGTAGAGGCGGCGGAGGATTTGGCGGCGGCGGTGGTGCACGAGGTGCAGCTGGTGGCGGAGGGTTTGCAGGTGGTGCGGCAATTAGTGCCGGAACACAGGAACAATGGTTGCAACAGGAACAGCTGGATCTGTTTCAGGTGTTGAAAGAAAGAAAACAAAAAAGAGACCTGCGTACTGCATTTGTAAGATCGAACAGAGATACTGATACGATGAAGACAATTGGTATTGGAGATAAGAATATGCAATCGTTACAGATCAGTCCAGACGGTCGTTTTGTAACCTATCGTTTATATACCCCTCCTGCTTCTCAAAAAAATACGATCGTTCCTGATTATGTAACAGAGAGTGGTTTTACAACAGATATTCCCGGCAGAACCAAAGTGGGTGCGCCTTTGGGTAAGTATGAGTTTTATGTGTATGATAAAGTGAAAGATACATTGATGGCAGTAAGCACAGATTCTATTCCCGGAATTATGGATGCACCGGATTATATCAAAGACTATCCAAGAAAATTTAATGGACGTCGTTTGGTTGCCCGTGGTGTTCAGTTTGGCGGTCCATACTGGAATGAGGCCGGAACCTATGCCATAGTTGATATTCGTTCGCAGGATAATAAAGACAGGTGGATTATGCAACTGGATGCTGCAACCGGAAAACTCAGCATTCTCGATCGTCAGCGTGATGAAGCCTGGATTGGCGGTCCCGGTGTTGGTAGCGGCTTTGGTGCAAAAATTGGATGGATCAATGATAATGTTTTTTATTTCCAAAGCGAAGCAACCGGTTACTCGCACTTATATAGTTATGATATAACATCAAATACCAAAAAAGCACTCACCGAAGGAAAGTATGAAGTGCAGGATGTTAACCTGAGTAAGAACAAACAAATTTTTTACCTGCTTACCAACGAAGAACATCCGGGTAAACAAAACTGGTACAGAATAAAATCAGACGGAACTCAAAAAACAAAGATCACCAATATGGATGGTGGTTATGAAGTAAGCATGTCGCCCGATGAAAAATGGATCGCCTATCGTTACTCATATACAACCAAACCGTGGGAACTGTTCATTCAGGAAAATGCACCGGGTAAAAAACCGATGCAGGTTACCAATAAAGGAACCACAGAAGAGTTCAGATCGTATGCATGGAGAGATACCAAAGTATTTACCATTCCTGCACGCGATGGAGCACAGATCTATGCAAGGGTATTTGATCCTGCCAATGGAAAAAAGAATAATGCGGCTGTGATCTTTGTACATGGTGCCGGTTACCTGCAAAACGTACATTACTGGTGGAGCTCTTATTTCAGAGAAACCATGTTCAATAATTTACTGGCCGATCAGGGATATACCGTTATAGATATTGATTACCGCGCCAGCAGTGGTTACGGCCGCGACTGGAGAACAGGCATCTATCGCTGGATGGGAGGAAAAGACCTGGACGATCATGTAGATGCAGCAAAATTCTTAACCGAAAAATATGGAATCGATCCGGCACGAATTGGAATTTATGGAGGAAGCTATGGAGGGTTTATGACATTGATGGCTTTGTTCACTGCGCCTGATGTATTTAAAGCCGGTGCTGCTTTACGCCCCGTAACAGACTGGGCACATTATAACCATGGATACACTGCCAATATTTTGAACGAGCCGTTTAATGATAGCTTGGCTTATGCAAAATCATCGCCTATTAATTTTGCCAGCGGATTGAAAAATCATTTATTGATCTGCCATGGTATGGTAGATGTGAATGTGAATTTTCAGGATGCCGTTCGATTATCACAAAAATTAATTGAACTCGGAAAAGATAATTGGGAATTAGCCGCTTATCCCGTAGAAGACCACGGCTTTGTAGAACCCAGCAGCTGGACGGATGAATATAAACGGATTTTGAAGTTGTTTAATACATGGCTGTTGAAGTGATAATTATTAATTAAGAATTAGAAATTAATAATTGAAAACAAAAGCCGATAGATTTCCCCTCCTTTTCAAGGAGGGGATTTTTTTTCGAAGAAAAAAACGGGGTGGTTAAGGGGTTTGGGTAATTGTAGTTTTTCGAGATTGTTAAACCACCCCGCCCTGCGGGCACCCCTCCTTGAAAAGGTGGGGAAACTTCTTTACACAGTAACAAGCAAGTACTGAAAAGTGTAAATAAAAAGGGGGCTTCGAATTTTCGAAGCCCCCTTTTCAATCATATAAAAAATCCGTGAAATCCGCGATATTAGCGGTTCATCGACATTAAAAATTCTTCATTATCCTTAGTACCCCTCATCCTTTTCAGCAATTCGTTCATTGCTTCTTCGGTGTTCATGTCGTTAATGTATAAACGGAGTAAGTTCATGCGTTGTAAAACTTCTTTCTCCAACAACAGATCATCACGACGGGTAGAAGAGCCCACCAGATCAATAGCAGGGAAGATACGTTTGTTGGCCAGTTTTCTTTCCAACTGTAATTCCATGTTACCAGTACCTTTGAATTCTTCAAAGATTACTTCATCCATTTTACTGCCGGTTTCAATTAGTGCAGTAGCTAAGATGGTGAGCGATCCGCCATTTTCAATTTTGCGGGCAGCACCAAAGAATTGTTTAGGTTTTAATAAGGCATTTGCTTCCACACCACCACTTAATACTTTACCACTGCTTGGTGCAACGGTATTGTGGGCGCGGGCAAGGCGGGTGATAGAATCGAGCAGGATTACCACATCATGTCCGCACTCAACCAGTCGCTTGGCTTTTTGTAAGGCAATGCTGGAAACTTTTACGTGTTTCTCTGCGGGCTCGTCAAAAGTAGAAGCAATTACTTCTGCTTTAACGCTGCGTTCCATATCGGTAACTTCTTCCGGACGTTCATCAATCAGAACTACCATGAGGTAACATTCCGGGTGGTTGGCTGCAATGGCATTGGCCACCTCTTTCAGCAACATGGTTTTACCCACTTTTGGTTGTGCCACGATCAATCCACGCTGGCCCTTACCAATAGGCGTGAAAATATCCATGATACGGGTGCTGTAATTATTGGAAGTAGTAAACAGGTTTAGTTTTTCGAAAGGAAACAGCGGGGTTAAATAATCAAACGGAACGCGGTCGCGAACTTCGTCGGGGCGTTTGCCGTTGATGCTGTCAACTTTTAATAAAGCAAAATATTTTTCCCCTTCTTTTGGCGGACGAACAGCTCCATGAACTGTATCGCCAGTTTTCAGTCCGAATAATTTGATCTGAGAAGGTGAAACATACACATCATCCGGAGATGATAAATAGTTATAGTCTGATGAGCGTAAGAAACCATATCCATCCGGCATCATTTCCAAAACACCTTCTCCCAGGATCACTCCTTCAAATTCAATATTGAAAGCGGGTTCTTTGCGTTGTTGCTGGCGAGGGTACTGGAGTTGCGGTGCATCTTGTGCAGCACCGGTTTCGCCGGGTTGTTGTTGCTGAACACCTTCTTCGTTGGTGTTGTTTTCTGCTACAGATTCCTGTGGTTCTGTAGGCTGACCGCTTTCTTCCTGCTGTGGTTGTGCATCGCGGGGATCAACACGGGGTTTGCGAACGGGTCCTTTTTTAGGCTGTGCTTTTTCAACAGCAGCGGGTGCTTCGGGTGCTTCCTGCATTACCTCCGCTTCTTCGGTACCATTGGCGGTTTTAACCGTTATGGGTTTACGCGGTCGGGCAGTTTTTTTCTTTGGATCTTCTTTGGATTCACTGGCCTGTACTGCCTGACCATCCAGTATTTTGTAAATGAGTCCTTGTTTGTCAAGCTTCTTGGCGCCAGTAATGTTTAGTTGCTCAGCAATGTCCAGCAACTCGGGCAGCAGCATGTCATTTAATTGCAAAATGTCGTACATAAAAAATAAAATCTGTTAAAGGGGAAATTCAAATTGTCAAAAATTAATAAAGCCAGTCTAAGAAAAACGGAACTCAGATAGGTTTGTGTGATTTGTTTTGATCGGAAAGAGAGTAAACCGGTTGTGTCGAGAGCTAAGTGAAGACCGAACCTGTTTGATTTCCAATGCAATGTTAAGTCAGTTTTTTGGAAAACAAGAATTTTTTAGGTGATTTTAGGCTTCTGTTTGGTTTCAGCGGCTGTTTGGAGGGTTGTTTGGTTATCTTTGCTGTCCTAATTAAGGAATTGGCGGATTGATGGATTAGCGGATTATTGAATTCGACAATTCGCTAATCCGTTAATTCGCTAATCCATCCATCCGAAAATCAATACAATTATGTTTAACAAAAGAACTAGGATCAAACAACTGCTGGCATCGGGCGTGGCAGGACAGGAAGTAACGGTAATGGGTTGGGTGCGCACTTTTCGCAATAACCAGTTTATAGCATTGAATGATGGCAGTACCAACAATAATTTACAGGTAGTTGCCACTCTGGGAAATTTTGATGAGATCCTGTTGAAAAGATTAACGACCAATGCCTCGGTAAAAGTAATTGGCGAGATCGTTGAATCGGTAGGTAAAGGACAAGCGCTGGAAGTTAAAGCCACCAGTATAGAAATATTGGGAGATAGTGATGCAGAGAAATATCCACTCCAACCCAAAAAACACAGCCTTGAATTTTTGCGTGAGAAAGCGCATCTGCGTTTTAGAACCAATACGTTTGGATCTGTGTTTCGTGTAAGGCATTCACTGGCATTTGCGGTGCACCAGTTTTTTAACCAGAAGGGATTTGTTTATCTGCATACACCGGTAATTACAGCGAGCGATGCAGAAGGTGCTGGAGAAATGTTTCGTGTAACAACATTGCCATTAGAAGGAGCACCAAAGAATGAAGATGGCAGTATTAATTTTAAAGAAGATTTTTTTGGCAAGAGTACCAACCTAACCGTAAGCGGACAGCTGGAAGGAGAATTGGGGGCGATGGCCTTTAGTGATATCTATACTTTTGGACCAACTTTCCGCGCAGAGAATTCGAATACAACCCGCCACCTGGCTGAGTTCTGGATGATTGAACCTGAAGTGGCGTTTAATGATCTGGAAGATAACATGAACCTGGCTGAAGAGTTCATCAAATACTTAATTAAGTATGTGATGGATAACAATCGGGAAGACCTGGAGTTTTTAGCGCAGCGTCTGGCAGAAGAAGAAAAACAATTACCACAAGACAAACGCAGTGAGTTAGGACTGATTGAAAAATTAGAGTTTGTATTAAACAACGATTTTCAAAGACTAACCTATACCGAAGCGATAGAGATATTAAGAGAGAGTAACCACAACAAAAA
>CANBSW010000183.1 GCA_947372235.1 Chitinophagaceae bacterium
ATATATTAAGAAGATTTAATATTTGCAAGCCTTTATCTTTTTTTATTAAAAATTTCCTGATAGATCAAAATGGCTTATATCTGTTCCAAAAGTGAGCAGCAAACTAAATATGGAACCTTCCCCCTCCTTAGTGTCCACGCGCAACTCTCCCCCATGCGCTTTCACAATATCATAACTCAAACTCAATCCTAATCCTGTTCCTTGGCCGGTTGGTTTGGTGGTGAAGAAAGGTTGGAAGATTTTGTCCAATATATGTTTAGGAATACCATTACCATTATCCTTAACAGAGATCAATATTTGATTACCTGTTTTCCTGGTGCTTACAGATACGGTAGGCTCATAACCGGTAACACCCGTTTTTTTCTTTTCATCTACTACATAAAATGCATTGGTAATCAGATTGAGAATTACCCTTCCAATATCCTGGGGAACAATATTGATTTCTCCGATACTGTCATCGAAATCTGTTTTCATTGTGGCATTAAAGGATTTATCCTTAGCCCTCAATCCATGATAGGCCAATCGCAAATATTCATCTGCTAAAGCATTAATATCGGTAGGCTCTTTAACACCATTACTGCTGCGGCTGTGTTGCAGCATGCCTTTTACAATGGCATCGGCACGTTTACCGTGGTGGTTGATCTTTTGTTCGTTGTCTTTGATGTCATTTGAAATGGCAATGACTTCTTCTGTATTGCCTGTTTTTAATTCCTGTTGTAATTCATCAATCAATTCTGTGTTTACTTCTGAAAAATTGTTTACGAAGTTTAATGGGTTTTGAATTTCGTGGGCTATGCCTGCTGTGAGTTCTCCCAATGAAGCCATTTTTTCTGACTGGATGAGTTGAGATTGGGTAGATTTAAGATTAGTAAGCGTTGTTTCTAAAACCACATTCGCTTTTTGTTTTTGTCGATTGTTACGATAAAATACAAAGGCAAGAATGGATAATACACCCAACCCTGTGAACAAGCCAATAGTTTGAATTTTATTCTTATAAGCATCATTTTCCTGCTCTTTTTTCTCCAATTTCATTTGCTCTTCAAAACCAATATTCTGAAACTCAGTTAATTTTTCAGTCTTTACTTTATTCAAACTATCTCCTATTTTTTTGGAAATAGATAAGTAGGTTAAAGCACTGTCTATATTTCCCTTACGCTTGAAAGCATTTGAAATAAGCTCAGCAGATGAGACTATCTGCTCTCCTGCCTTTAGACCGGTGGCCATTCTAAAACCAACATTTGCATAATAAAGCATAGAGTCTGTTTGTGCTATACTCTCGTTAAGTTTAGCCAATGCAATATTTGCCGCTATCTCATCTGCTATATTGCCTTGTCCCCTGCTTACTATTAATGATTTCGCATAGTAATATTTTGCCGAATCAAGTTGTTTCTGCTTTGAAAAAATATCACCAATAACCCGCAACATGCTACCCTGGTAGGTCTTATTACCCGAACTATTGGAAAATTTTATAGCTTTCCTGGTATAGAACATTGCAGAATCCAAGTTATTCAAATCCAGGTAAATCCTACCAATATTCATATTGGGGTTTACAAAGCTGCGTTCCGTTTTGTTTTCTTCTGCAATCCGGATCACTTCTTTATAACTTGCAATTGCTTTCTCTTTATTACCAGCCAGGTTGTAGGTATTGCCTAATTGATGGAAACCTCCACTCAAATTCGATAACCGGAATCTATTAAGGTCCCGAATTGCACTTGAGTTTCTTGGAAAAAATATGTTTTTTTCATTTTTCGCATCTTTTGTTATAGCCTTTGACTCATTAATCAATTTAAAAGATAATGACAGGTTACCCTGTTTTTGGACTATATACGCTTTATTTAATAAGATTTTTGCTGTCCAAAGTGGCTGTTTTATTTTTTTGGAAATTGACAATCCCTGTTCTGTAAAGAATAAAGCACTATCCCTGTTACTTTCTACGTAATAGCTGTACAGTTCAGTCAGAACTTCCATTCTTACACTATCATTTTCTGCCATTTTAAAAGCATAATGCAGGCTATCTAATTTCTGAACCGATTGCGATTTTGCACAAAATGGAAGCAAAAACAACAGCAATATTTGTATTGATAATTTCATTTTGCTTGTTTAATGAATTGGTAATAGAATGATAAACTCACTCCTGTCCCCTTCCCTCGTCTCAACATTCAACTCTCCCCCCATGCGCTTTCACAATATCATAACTCAAACTCAATCCCAATCCGGTTCTCCACCTAATAAATAACGGCGGACAAGCCTGCCCGGTGGGTTTGGTGGTGAAAAAGGGTTGGAAGATCTTATCCATTCTAATTTTATTTGTAGAGCCATCGGCTCGGTTTATTTTGTAACAACGGATTTCAATCCGTTGAATCTGCAATCCTCTAAAATAGGAAGTGCCTTAGGCACGTTACATATATAAAGCATTGATCAAAAAATATATTCGCCGAACCTACGGTTCTTATTACTACTATTACATTTCAATCAACGGATTGAAATCCGTTGTTACAATATTTGTCGAGGCTACGCCTCTTTACTCCCTATTTGTATTAAACCGGAAGTAAAATAACAAAGGTTGTCCCTTCTTCTTCTTTTGTTTCTACTTTTAATTCCCCTCCATGCGCTTTCACAATATCATAGCTCAAACTCAATCCCAATCCCGTTCCTTGCCCTGTGGGTTTGGTGGTGAAGAAGGGTTGGAAGATCTTATCTAAAACTTTTTTAGATATTCCACTTCCATTATCAGCAACTGAGATCAGTATTTTTCCGTCGGATTTTTTGGTAGCTACAGTAACTGTTGGCTCATAACCCTCCTGTTCATTTTTTTTCTTCTCAGCAACTGCATAAAAAGAATTGGTGATTAAGTTAAGGATCACTCGTCCAATATCCTGTGGAACAATATTGACCATTCCTAAGGAAGGATCAAAATCTGTAACAAGGGTGGCATTAAAGTCTTTGTCTTTTGCTCGAAGACCATGATAGGCAAGTCTTAGATATTCATCTGCCTGTGTATTAATATCTGTAGGTTCTTTTGCGCCGTTGCTGCTACGGCTATGTTGTAGCATACCTTTTACAATAGCATCAGCGCGTTTACCGTGGTGGTTGATCTTTTCTTCATTGCTAATTACATCATCAGCAATCGCATTTACTTCATATAGGTTTCCCTTTTTAATTTCATCTTTTAATTCAACGAGTAATTCTTTGTTTACTTCTGAAAAATTGTTTACGAAGTTTAATGGGTTTTGAATTTCATGGGCGATGCCTGCGGTGAGTTCTCCCAATGAAGCCATTTTTTCTGACTGTATCAATTGAGATTGTGTATTCTTTAGTTCTGTCAAAGTTTTTTCCAAAGCAGTGTTGGCTTTTTGTTTTACCCGGTAGCGCTGATAAATAAGAGATGCAAGTATAATAACCAGTATAATAACGCCTAATGACAACAACCACAAAATGCGCGTTGTTTTATTATCTGATAGAAGCTGACTGATCGATTTTTCTTTACTCGCTATTTGTTCTTCTACCTCAAAACTCAGGAGGCGATATTTTGATTGATCTGCCAATAGACTGTCTTGTAAAAGGACATATTGCTTATACGCTTCTTTTGATTTTTGGTGATCGCCAATTTGATCATAGGTTTCTGCCAATAATTTATAATCTCGGAGTATATCTAGTCTAACCCCTATTATTCTTTCTATATCACTTTTCAACAAGTTAGTTGCCTCAGGTAATTTATGTTGTGCAATTTTCACTAGTGCGAGATAATAATCAGGCCCTACAACCCCGGCAGGCGTATTGGGTTTAATTTTTGTTTTTTTAACCAGATTCCAACAATCCTGAATAATCGCTTCCGCTTTATCAAATTCGCCTTTTTGTATGTGCAATAAAGATCTGATCTGCATGATAGTTGCCAAACGGCCAAGATCACTACCGTTCATTTTCTCTGCTTCATCAAGCGAATAACTTACACTATCCAACTTTTGCAGATCGAGGTAGGCATGGGCCATATTCTTTATTTGATAAGAAATAATAGCGTTTCCGAGTCCTGATGTTTGAGAAGCTTTTAAAGCAGCCTTTGAATACATCAGGGAAGTTGCATATTCCCCTTTTAGGCGATAATACTCACCTAAAATACTAGTATGTAATATCCAGGTCTGCATACCACTAATATTGTAACCCAAATTAAAATACATATTTTCACGATAGTTGGAACTATCGATCAAGGGAAAGGTTTTTTTTAAATGGTAAATGGCTACATCTACTAAGCCAATTATTCTGTAAAAGCCACTTAATACATAATAACAATTAATGATAGCGTCTTTATCTCCATTTGAAATACTTTTTGCCAAAAGATCATTATAGAATAAGAAGCCTTCGCCTATCCGGTTAGAATTTCGATAAGGCGATCTAAGCTGTTGGATAAATGATATTTGCAATATTTTACGGTGAGTCCCTTTATTTTTCTCAAATAAACCCAGATTTTGCTTTGCATAATCGATAGCCTTATACATATCTGAGTTGGACAAGCTCACAAGAATAAAGAATCGAATATAAAGATCCTTATCAAGGTCACTATCCTTATCAAAACCCTCGGCCAGACGATGTAATGCAACAATATCTTTTTCCTGTAAAGCAAACGCTGTTAAATGTGTAACCTGAGATACAAAAATGGCCGAATCAAAATGACCCGGTTCCTGTAACGGACGAATTTTATTGATGATAACATTTATAGAATCGCTTTGGGCATAAACAGGTTCTTTTGTTACTAAAAACAAAACGATGAACAGTAGATAATAGAATAGCTTTTTTTGTAGCATGTGTTCGATTAAATAGGTAATACAATACTGAATAGGGTTCCTTCACCTTCCTTTGTTTCCACTTTCAATTCACCACCATGCGATTTCACAATATCGTAACTTAAACTCAATCCCAAACCGGTTCCTTGTCCGGTAGGTTTGGTGGTAAAGAAAGGTTGAAATATCTTATCCAATGCTTTCAGTGATATACCCGTACCATTGTCTTTTACGCTAATCAAGATACGATTATCTTTTTTCTCAGTGGTTACGGTTACTTTGGGTTCATAGTTTTCTATTGAATTGCTATTACGTTCTGCCACTGCATAAAATGCGTTATTGATCAGATTTAAAATCACACGTCCCATTTCCTGTGGCTGAATATTGATTATTCCAATTGTATCATCAAACTGAGTTTCGAAAGAGGCATTGAAAGATTTATCCTTGGCACGCAAACCATGATAGGCCAATCGTAAATATTCATCACACAAAGCATTGATATCGATGGGTTCTTTTTGTCCGCTGCTGCTGCGGCTATGTTGCAGCATGCCTTTTACAATAACATCTGCACGTTTGCCATGGTGGTTTATTTTTTCTTCATTGGATTTGATATCATTTGAAATGGCCATGGCTTCTTCGGTGTTACCGGTTTTTAATTCCTGTTGTAGTTCATCAATCAATTCTGTATTTACTTCAGAAAAATTATTAATGAAGTTTAACGGATTTTGAATTTCATGGGCAATACCAGCGGTGAGTTCTCCCAATGAAGCCATTTTTTCTGATTGAACCAATTGGCTTTGTGTTAGTTTTAATTTATCCAGCGTTTGTTCAAGTTCATCTTTTTGTTGCTGCACTATTTTTTTAGCCTGCTGTTCCTTCTTTTTACTGCGCCAAAAAATAAATGCCAGACCCATTAAAAGAATGGCTACCGCGCTTACAAAATACAAGATCATCCGGTTTTGAAATGCTGCTTTCTCCGCTATCAATTCCTTTTGCCTTTGCATATCAGTATAGGCCATACCCTGCGCTTGTTCCATCACTTTATTACCAGATAAACTATCTTTTAACCTGTTATTAATCAAAACATACTTCAATATGCTATCGGTCTTTCCTACAGTCGAGTAATAAGTCACAAGAAGGCCAGTGGCGGTGATTTGGGTTCTCAAATAACTGGTCTTAGCATATTGATAATATCGTGAGGCAAAATAGAAAGCAGAATCCATTTTTTTCTTACTTAAATAATAACGAGCAGTAGCAGATTCGATCATGTTTTTTTCTGCTTTATTGCGGATCATAGCTGGCATTAAGCTTGCCTGTCGGTAGTATTGCAATCGATTGTCGATGGTATCCAAAGAGCTTAAAGACAACAAATTTCTGGGTATAATGTATTCAATATTTTTCGCTACTGCCAAACGATAGCTTTCCAGAAAGTAGGCTAATGCAGAATCTCTTTTACCTTCCTTCAAAAATAATGCACCCAGATTGCCTAAATCAAAACATACAAATAAGTAATCATTTCCGGCACGAGCATTGGCCAAAGCTTTGGTCCAATATTCTCTGGATAATTGTTTATTATTTGGGTAACAATTGCCCAAATTATTATAAGCAATACCAATCGCCTGCGCATTACCGGTGGCTTCTGCTTTTTCCAGAGACTGGTAGATCATTTTCAATCCCTCTGTAGTGTTGCCGTTGATGGTGGTGATATATCCCAGTTCTGCCATTACTGCAGCTTCCAGCACCAGATCATTCCTATTTTGTGCACCTTGGAGAATCAGTTGGTGAAAGTACAATGAACGCGCAGGGGTTAATTCATCATAGTGAGCAACAATACTATAAAACATATCAATCCTGTCTGCCGGCAAGGGAGCTTTCCATAAAAGTTGTAACACACTATCCCGGTTAAGCACCAGTGGATGGTTACATTTATGCGACAACGCAACGGCAGTAAGACTGTCAACCAGTTTTTTCGGAAAAGTTTGGGACCTGCCTGTTACAGACAAAATCAGGAAACAGAAAATGAAAAATGGTTTCATACTATTTGTTTATGCAGGCAGTGATATAATAAATTCAGATCCAACACCCAGGTCACTATTTACCTTTATCTCGCCACTATGCGCTTTCACAATATCATAACTCAAACTCAATCCTAATCCCGTTCCCTGTCCTGTAGGTTTGGTGGTGAAGAAGGGTTGGAAGATCTTGTCCAAAATATTTTTGGGAATACCATTACCATTGTCGGCTACCCGAACTTCAACCCCCTGTGGTCCCCCTGGGAGGGGGACGAATCTTTTAGTGCTTACTGTTACAGTTGGCTCATAGCCATTACCAGAATGCTTCTTTTTTTCTGCAACTACGTAAAAAGCATTGGTAATTAGATTAAGTATCACTCTTCCCATATCCTGTGGAATCATATCAACCAGACCTATTGAATCATCAAAATCAGTGATTAGCGTGGCATTGAAATCTTTATCCTTCGCTCTTAACCCATGATACGCCAATCGTAAATATTCATCGCATAATGCATTGATATCAGTGGGTTCTTTTTGCCCACTGCTGCTGCGGCTATGCTGCAGCATACCTTTTACAATGGCATCTGCGCGTTTGCCGTGGTGATTTATTTTTTCTTCGTTACTGATCACATCATCTATCAATTCATTTTCCAATGCTTCCTCTCTTTCGGCATTAGGCTTTAAGCGTTCTGCTTTCAGCTCTTCCAATAATTCTTTATTTACTTCTGAAAAATTATTGACAAAGTTCAATGGGTTTTGAATTTCGTGTGCAATGCCTGCCGTGAGTTCTCCAAGGCTGGCCATTTTTTCGGACTGGATGAGTTGGGACTGAGTGGATGTAAGTTCAGAAAGCGTTTTTTCAGCGATCAGTTTTTGCCTATTGATCTCTTCTTTTTGATAAAGCAACAAGGCATTGGCCTTTTGCTTCTGCCTGTTATTACGGTAGAGAAAAAATGCAATTAAAAGAAATACACCTAAACCAGCCAGCAATGCATATTGCCTTACACGATTTTGATAGGCAGCCTGAGTAATTGATAGTTCGTATTGTCGCTCCTCTTCATCAAATGCTGCAAGGTTTTGCATGGTATTCAGATTTCCAAAGCTGTTCATTTTTTG
>CANBSW010000184.1 GCA_947372235.1 Chitinophagaceae bacterium
TTTTTTAGTAACCCCGATATTACATTCGAACCCAACCTCAATATCAATCCCCCAAAAACTTACCGTCTCGGCCCCGGAGATGCAATAACAGTAACTCTTACAGGTGTAAACGAAACCTCGGTAAGTGATAAGATAACAAGGGATGGCAGTTTTCAGGTACCACATGGCGACCTGATCAACCTTAGCGGGTTAACGATGGAACAGGCGCAGGAAAAGATAAAAGCCAAAATGAAACTGGCGTATCCTGCATTGGCAACTGGCCAAACTAAACTCTTTATTACATTAGATAACGCAAGAAACATAAATGTATATATTATTGGAGAAGCTGCCAGGCCCGGTAAGTATACCGTTTCTGCGTTATCCGGATTTTTTAATGTTCTATACCTTTCTGAAGGTCCTTCCCAACAAGGGTCTTTACGTAAAATAGAGTTGATTAGAAATAACAAACCGATAGCAACGGTAGATTTTTACAGTTTTCTTCAAAAAGGGATATTTAATAATGAACTCAAATTAGAGGACCAGGATATTATCCGAATTCCCGTTTATACAAAACGTGTCAATCTTACGGGCGAAGTTAAAAGACCTTTTATTTATGAGTTGCTCGAAAAAGAAACACTGGCAGACCTTATGGATTATGCCGGTGGATTTGAAGGTAATGCTTATAAAGAATCAGTCAAAATAATACAGGTAGGCGGAAAGGAAAGAACAATACGTGATATCAACATCATCGACTTCCCTAATTTCATCCCGCAAAATGCCGATTCTGTATATATTGATCATGTGTTGGCAACTTATACAAACCGGGTTGTTATAACTGGTGCCGTACATCGTCCGGGTGCATATGAACTCACAAAAGGATTAACACTGTCTAATCTGATCAGGAATGCAGATGGCCTGCGTGAAGATGCATTTACCTCCCTCGGAAGTATAAACAGAAGAAAAGCTGATGATGCTGAAAGGGAATTCATTTCATTTGACCTAAAAAAAATCAATAACAAAACAAATTCAGACCCAATACTTGTTAAAAATGATTCTGTTTATGTTCCATCAAGAGACAGCATTAGGGATTTTCCTTCCATCACAGTAGTAGGTAATGTAAGAGCCCCGGGGGTATTTGAGTTCCGTAAAGGAATGTCTATTGAAGATGCAATCTTACTGGCGGGTGGATTCACCAATGATGCGGCAAATCATAAAGTGGAAGTAACCAGGCTTGAAAAAAACAGGGCCGATACCCTGGCTAATCAGTTATCAAATACTGTGAGATTGGATGTAGATTCAAACCTTGCCAATTCTGGCAGTAAAACATTACTGCAGCCTCTGGATTATATCAATGTTCCCAGACTGCTTAATTATCGTGTTCTTGGCAATGTACAGATCAAAGGGGAGGTTTTATATGCGGGTGATTATACATTGGAAAGAAGAGATGAAACTGTAAAGGAACTCATTCAAAGAGCAGGCGGATTATCTCCCTATGCATCTTTAAGTAATACGCAGGTATTTCGCAATGGCATAAGGGTTGCCACCACCATTTTTGCTGATAAAAATAATTCCGAAAGATTTCTGCTGCTTCCCGGAGACAGCATTTATATTCCCAGAGATGTTCCATTTGTAGAAGTAAAAGGCGCTGTTTTCAATCCACAAATTCTCAGGTTCGAATCGAGGAGTTTCATTTCTTATATTTCTGATGCAGGTGGCACTACCGATAAAGGAAACCTTAAGAAAGCCTATATCCAATATAGCAATGGTATCAATAAAAAGATCAAGCATTTTCTTTTCGTCAGAACCTATCCAAAGGTATTGCCTGGAAGTAAAATTTTTGTTCCCGAAAAAACAGATGCTGATAAAAAAACAATTTCTATTCTGGAGATTTCAGCATTTGCAAGTTCACTTGGAGCATTAGCAGCAATCATCAGTGTATTAAAATTGTAATAAGAGTTTAAAACCAAAATTTATTATTTCTAAAACATAACAAAAGGAACTGTAAACACTTTCATGGAAAAACCCACTCATATAATAGATGGCGATTTGCCTGAAGACGAGCCGTTTTCATTAATAAACGAATTGAAAAATGTGGGTCGCTCCGTTGTCTTTGCATTAGGGCATTGGCAACTGCTGCTACTTGCTTTAATCATCGGTGCTCTCTTGGGTATCGGCTATGTATGGATCAAACCGGTTAGCTATACGGCACGTACCACTTTTGTAGTGGAAGAATCAAAAATGGGAGGTAGTTCGCTTG
Source organism: Chitinophagaceae bacterium (assembly GCA_947372235.1). Taxonomy (GTDB): domain Bacteria; phylum Bacteroidota; class Bacteroidia; order Chitinophagales; family Chitinophagaceae; genus Sediminibacterium. The sequence continues at coordinate 2,237 of CANBSW010000184.1, forward strand.
CATCTGCTCTTGCAGGCCAGGTTGGATTGGATATGGGAAGCCTTACCGGTAGTTCAAGCGGTATGCTGGCGGGAGATAATGTGTTGGAACTTGTGAAAAGTCACAGCCTCATCAGAAAAACATTATTGACATTTTACGATAGTGCCGTTTCGAAGTCATCGCTTGCAGATGTGTATGCAGAAGCAAAGGGATGGAAAGAAAAATGGGCGAACAATAACAAAGTGGGAAGGCGGATTGATTTTCCTGCCCGTTCACAAAAAATGGGTAGAACAGAAGACAGCCTTTTACAAAAAATAATAAATGAAATTATTAAGTCAGATATGCAAATTGCCAAGCCGGATAAAAAACTAAGCTTCTTTGAACTGGTAGTTAGCACACTCGATGAAAAACTGAGTCTTTTATTTTCTCAAAGATTAATTAAAGCAACAACAGATTTTTATATAGATACCAAAACAAAACGGCTTACAACCAATGTAAACCGCTTGCAGGCAAAGGCTGATAGCCTGACTATTGCGCTCAACCGTAAAACGTATTCAACTGCTGATGTAGGCAAAACATTATTGGATGGCAACCCCGCCTATTCTTCAAACGGGGCATCTGCAGAAATATCCAGTCGTGATAAATATATGCAGGCTACCATCTATGCAGAAATTGTAAAAAACCTCGAGATCAGTAAAACAGCATTGATACAGGAAACACCCACCATTCAGATAGTAGATGACCCGGAAACGCCACTAAAGGATAATAAAATATATTGGTGGTTGGCCGCCATTATTGGAGCAGCCTTATTGGCCTTTGTTTCAGGAATCCTTGTTATTGCTTTTAAAACCCAACCCTCGTAGTGATGTTATGCGTATAATAAAAAAACTGGGGGACAACAAATACCCCCATTCACTTTCGCATAAGATGCTGACAAAACGTTTCCAGTTTTTTCTTTCATTGATCAAAAACCTTCCGAGACCTTTATCTGTTTTAGATATTGGCGGTACCACTGCTTTTTGGGATGCAATGGATTTTAACAATGACAATGAGGGCATAACCATTACACTTTTAAACCTAGATTCTCAACCTGTTAACAGAAGCGGTTTTATCAGTGTATCGGGCGATGCCACCCAATTAGTATATCCTGATAAGTCTTTCGATATTGTATTTTCCAACTCGGTAATAGAGCATTTATTCGATCATACATCGCAACAAAAAATGGCGCAGGAAGTGCAAAGGGCAGGAAAATATTATTTTATCCAAACACCTAATTATTGGTTCCCGGTTGAACCTCACTGGATATTTCCTTTTTTCCAATATCTGCCTTTTTCATGGAAAGTATTTCTTACCCAACACTTTTCACTCGGGCATATAAAAAAAATCCGCAACAAAACTGATGCGGAAAACCAGGTAAAAGAAATAAAATTACTTACGTATACCGATATGAAGTCACTCTTCCCGGATGCGAATATCTATGCAGAAAAATTCTTTCTTTTCAATAAGTCATTTGTCGCTCATTATTTTTATCAAAACCGGTAACTAACACTTAACCTACTGGATATATTTAGTACTTCATTACCAGGTACAAAATAGCTATTAGGGTCAACCTGTATAATCAACCATTTATAATTATACGAGCGGATGATGCCTAATTGAGCAGATGCAAAAAATCGTTTATAATTCCAATCTGCTTTTAAAGTGGTTGATAGATCAATCCAATGGCGCCTGAAGTCAAGGGTATACTCAAATGCGTAATAATAAAAATCACTGTTATAGCGTACACGCTCAAATTGCAGTCCCAGTTTTTTCATTCCTTTGATCCAACTAATCTCCAAAGTTTGACTATTACTTCCCGGGCCAATCCCAGCACCGATTACTCTCCCCAGATTAGTGTACCCCTGCCGTACATATGGATCAGTATACCAGCTATCCGGATTGCGAATTAATTCAGCAACAGGTGCTTCCATTTGTGTAAACTCGGCTGCCATTTGAATATAGGCTCCTTTTTTTGCTGGGAATAATTTTCGAAATCCTGCCACATATGCTCTTCTATAACTTTCTGTCTGAATGATATTCCATGGCATTAACGAATAGTTTTTGTTCCCAAACTCCATGTACAACTCTGCTTTATCCCCGGGCATTACATATCTGGCAAATAGAGATCCCATCGATGATTTTTTCCCGTTTTTTTCAGTGGTCGTTATAGACCTTCCTAAAAAACCCTGTAACGGTAATGCATCAATCGGGTTACTGATATCTGAATGATAGAGATAAGAAGATTTGGCAAATCCTACATATAAATTTTTCACCCATTTGGGTTGCCATGTAAGAACCATTCCAGTGATATAACGCCATTCATTTCGTTTGGGTTGGTATAAAAAATCACCTACTGTATCAACACTATAAATTCTGGGAGGTAGAATATTGCTTTCTTCAAGTTTGCCGGCAATCACTTGCCCTTCAAAAGTTCCAATACCTGTTGGTACAGGTTTGATAGTATTAAATGTAAAATGCACAAAGCCTGGAGCATTATTACTCATGATCAATGCATTTCTCCAGCCCGGTCCCCACCACATACTTTCACTGGAAATACCGACAGAAAATGACCGAAAATTATAACGGATACTTGATTGTCCGGGAAAAAATTTATTATAAGATCCTGTTCCTATCTGTGAGGGTATATCTGAAGTATTCAAAAATCTATAATAACTGGTCCAAATCCTATCACTAAGTTGTTGAGAAAATTGTTCAAAAGGTTTATTTTCTGCATAAACTACTTCAGGTGCAAATTGTATGGTAAGATGTTTACCAATTCTTGCATAAAACCCAGCAGAGAATACTTCCTGATAACCCTTGGCAGGTATCATTGGAGCATTATTCCATTCGTATGGTAGTTCAGTATTGTATTGTTGCCGAATAGCAACAGGTAAGAAGTCAATTGAAATAAATGGCTTTTTTATTGGTATTTTTAAGGCAATGGTATTGGATATCCCCAAAATAGAATCCAGCTCCTGCATTGATACCTGATCCATATTTACTGTGGAAGAAAATTCCTTTTTGAAGGATCCGGTTAGTTGCCCGTTTCGGAACATATTTTTCAGAATCTCATTAGAGAAAAATTGTCCAAAAACAGCATCTGGCTTTACAGCTATACAAACAAACAGGATACTAATTATTAGTATCGTTTTGACAGAATAACTAATCCGAATTAATAATTGAAACATACTGCCGTTTAAAAATAATACTGAATAGATAGTTTTGAATGCACATTAAAAGGAGTATTGCCTTTTTCCCACATATAGTTTTGGCTATTAATCAATTGGAACAAGCCTGAAAAAAGAAATTGTTTATGTTTCCACTGCGGCAAAACACCTAAGCCCAGATCAACCCACTTTACAGGGTGATCCAGTGGATCTCTATCAACCCTTTCTATCACAAAACCAAGTCGTCTTGGTCCTTTTATCCATGTTGCATCAAGAGATAATACATTGGCCCCAAAACCAGCGCCTGCTCCCATTATCTGATTTTGATTTGTATACCCTTCAAATATTTGTCCATGTTCATACCAATTACCTGCATTCCTCACCATCCAATCTGGAGATTGACTCATTTGTGTTAGCTCAGCTCCAAATTCTATTTGTTCTTTATCACGCAGCAACACGATTTTTTTGAGTCCAACAATATAGGCCGCAGAATGGGTGGGACCAAGCAAATAGTCTCGAATATTGATTCCATAATCGTTATATCCATATTCAATATAAAATTCCGCATGTGCTTTTGGAAGAACCCAACGTAAAAAAAAGGATGCCAGCTGATCCCGATTAAGTGTATCATCTCCTTTGTTATTTTTTTTCTGGACAGCTAATGCCAATACAGGAAAATACTTTTCAAAAGTTCCAACAGAAGAAGTATTAATAAAAGAGGAATACGCCTGAACAGCTCTTGTAAACCCTAAAAATAAACCGGGTACCCATTTAGGATTATAACTAATAACCATGCCGCTGTAATAACGAGATTTACCTTTTAGCTGATTTGGTAATAGGTTTTTGTTTTCATAAGGTAAGTTATCATTGGATCCCAAATTTCCTCCAATAATTTGCCATTCAAAATTACCAATTAGCGTTCGAACAGGTTTTCGGGTTTGGAAGAAAAAATGACCAAATCCCGGAGCATTATTACTCATTACTAAAGAGCTTCTTCTTCCGGGGCCCCACCAAAGATTTTCGGTGGAAAAACCGGCAGTAATGGCACCGCCAGATAAACGAACACTCGACTGACCAGGAAATAACTTAACAAAGGATTTTGAAACAGGAATTCCATAGATACTATTACTTTCATAAGAAGGATTGGCAGCATAAACAAACTCGGGTTGAATTTGTACTTCTAACGGGCCATAAGATACATGAATTCCAGCACTGATTAGAGTTTGATACCCTTTTGAAGAAATCATTGCCCCATCATTCCAGCCATAGGGATGATGGTAATTAAATTGTTGAACAATAGAAAAAGGTAATACTTCAATTTTTCCTGTTTTATTTAAAAAGTAAAATGGCAGAGTATGAAAAAAGGAATCAGGGGAATCAATTAAAGAATGAGTATTGCCTTTTTCATAAAGTTGTTTCACTGAAATCGGGCGTACTGTAAATGAGATGGTCGAATCAACTTTCCCAAGAAGCTGGGCACTTCTTACATAATTATCAGAAAAAGAACCTATGGCAATTGTTTGAGCAGGAGTATTAGCTGAAATAAAAAAAAACAGTACAACAAAACTTTTATAAACCTTTCTCATTTAGAAGTTATTCTTAATTTCTTACTTTTTTGAACCACATATATAACCTGTATAAACAGCATAGTTATAATTCAATATGCCCTAATTCCTTGCGTATATTTCTAATTATATAAAGTAGTATATAATGTTAATAGTTTAAATAAACCAAATGCAAAAATTTAGGCAATAACAATATAATTCAGTTCTAATAAATATTGGTTTAATTAAATAGCTCTGTTAATAGAAACCACATTAGTATTGTCTAAACTCTCAAACACCGAATTGTTACTTACAAATTCTGGCACTAGCGATTTCATTTTAGCCACAATTTCCATTGAACTTTGTTTTTGTTTAGCCAAAGAAACCAGCGTAGCAAAATCCTGGTCAAGATTGGAATTTTCCGATTGCCTTACTTTTGCAATCATAATTTTTTCATGATAAGTAGGTAAAGTATTTTCAGAATCCATCAATAATTCTTCATACAATTTTTCACCAGGGCGTAATCCGGTATATTTAATATTGATATCAATACCCGGTACCAATCCATATAAACGAATCATTTTCTTTGCCAGATCAGTAATCGCAACAGGCTTGCCCATGTCGAAAACAAAAATCTCTCCTCCTTTACCCATAGAACCCGCTTCCATCACCAATTGACAGGCTTCAGGAATAGTCATAAAAAAGCGAGTAATATTAGGATGGGTAACTGTAACTGGCCCCCCTTTTTCTATTTGTTCTTTAAAGCGAATAATAACTGACCCGTTGGAACCTAAAACATTTCCAAAACGAGTAGTTATGAATTTGATTGCACTTATTGCTGAACTTCCTTCAATAGTAGTTTCTGAATATTTCTGATTAACCTGATGATGCAAATACTGAACATATGATTCAGCTAATC
>CANBSW010000185.1 GCA_947372235.1 Chitinophagaceae bacterium
GAGGCTTCGAGTGCTGCATCAATATCAGAGGTTCCGGGTATTTCGCTAATGCCGGAAATATTATCATCCGTAACAATTTCCAGGATCGTTCTCAATGCATACGGTGCATGTAAACCGGCAGCATTTAATAATGGAGGATCAACTATTGCGATGGGAGTAATGTGAATCTCTTTAATTCTTGGGCCGCGGGTCTTTTTCATACAAAACGATAAATAATTTTAAGGTAGTGTTCTTTTAAAACCCTCTGTGCAACTCTGTACCTCTGTATCTCTGTGTTGAAAAAAAATCGTTTCTCGGGGCAAGTTTTTTTCAACACAGAGATACAGAGAGATGGAGTTACACAGAGATTTTTATTATTTATAACAATGGGAATAGTTTAGCAGCGATCATGATCACCACCAACCCGGTAACCCCCATCACCACCAATAAGGGTGATAAGGTCTTCATGGCTTCTTTCTCTGTTAAATTACTCAGCTTACACACGATCCAGAAACCAGGATCATTCATCCACATCAATATTTTTGAACCGCAACCAATGGCCAATCCGATATATACCGGATTATAACCCAAATGCCCACCGGCAGCCATTCCTGAAACAATACCTGATGCCGTGATCAACGCCACCGTTGCAGAACCTTGTGCTGTTCGGATGATGGCTGCAATTAAAAACGCTAACGGGATCAATGCCATTTGATAAGAGGCCGTCATGGCTGCTAATTCCGCACTGATACCTGTTTGTTGTATCATACCACCGAATGCACCGCCTGCTGCGGTTATTAAAATGATGCCGCCACCACTCATCAATGCATTCTGTACAAATTGGGATAAGGTTTCGTTTGTGTTCTTCTTATATTTTGTAATTACCAACAATGCCAATAATCCACCAATGGTGATGGCAATATTTTTATCGCCCAGAAAATGAAAAAGCGAAATGATGTTTTTAGGGATGATCAGTTTGGGATCTTCTTTGGATAGGGTACTGAAAGCCGCATCCAGACAAATAAATACAATAGGAATAGCTATCGGTAATACAGACAATAATAGAGAAGGCAGTTTATCATTTTCTTTATTTGCGATGATCTGTAACTCTTCAATTTTTACATCCACTCCATCACGCAGTGGTATGGTCAATTTTTTATTGGCCCATTTGGCATAGAGATATCCTGCTGTAATGGTAAATAAACCAACCATAAACCCGGTACTCATCATCAAACCAATAGGAATATGCATTTCACCAATTAAGAACAGTGGTCCCGGTGCGGGAGGTACCAAAGAATTGGCCATGGCTGCTCCGGCCATGATACACATCACAAAGAATAAATAGTTCTTACCAATCTTTAATGTCATGGCTTTGGCCAGTGGCATCATTAAAAAAATAACCGTATCAAAAAAAACCGGGATGCCTAATAAAAAACTTCCGATCAAAAAAGCAATGGGCGACTTTTCAATACCGATGAGTTGTAAGATGGATCGGATAATTTTTTCGGCAGCACCAGACTCTAACAAACACTTGCCAATAATGGCCGCCATTGAAATCAGGATCCCGATCTTGGCGCATGTATTTCCAAATTCTAACGTTACTCTTTCTGCCACACTTTTTTTACTAAGTGCCAATGCTGCGGCAGTATCCATTCCTTTTGCAACGCCAACCTGCTGAATGGCCAGTGCAGGTGTTAAAAAGGCAACTGTTAGTGCGGCCAGCAATAAAGCCAGAAAGGGATGAAGCTTTAAGCCTATGATGCCACCTACCACTATACAAATGCCAATCAGTAAAATAATAACTGGATCTATCATATAGCAAGCTGGTTAGTAACTAAAAATAGCTAAAATTCAGGTGAGGTATTATTTGATTTTCAGAAAACTACTATTTCGTTTTCGTATGGGGATGATCATAATGTGAACCTGATTTGATAATATCGTACTGCCTCTCCTTGCGTTCCTTTGCGCCCTCGCCTTTGCGGTATGTTTTTTAACCGCGAATACGCAAGGACGCAAGGTGACAGGAAAGGTTTTGATCAATGAGTTTTTTTTGAAACACATAGATACATAGGTCAGGAAAAAGTTCACATAGTATTCAATTCTATCTGCCCTAGGCGTTAACCTATCTACCTATGTGTTTCAAAAATATACCAATACTAAGCCATCATGCAAAAAAACAACCATACTCAAAAATCCCTTGCCAGAAGAAGCTTTGTTAAAGCCCTGACCACCGGTTCCATTGGCACAGCCTTAATGGGAAGTGCCCTTTCGGCAGCGGCTCAAAAAGAGGACGCGCTATTTGTAAAGAAAAAAGTGTTGATGAAAGTTGGCTGCCAATACGGTGGCACGGATGTTAAGAATCTTGAGTTCAAAGCAAGGCATGGTGTGTTTAATATTGATGGCGGAGCGCCTAAATACATTAAGGGAGTGGGGTGGGATCTGAATGATTCGCTGGCAAAAAAAGAAGCCTGTGAAAAATATGGCATCTCATTAGACGCATACCATTTTCCATTAACTTCTGATGGAATTGATAAAGTATTATTTCCAAATATAATGCTTGGCAAAAGTCCGGAGCGCGATAGAGAAATTGAAATGCTGCAACAAATGATCTCTGTAGCCGGAAAAACAGGTGTGCATTGTTTAAATTATAACACAATCATTTTTCCGGTATTAAGAACGGGTAGAACGGTGGATCCTAAAAGAGGAAATGCTGAATACACAACCTGGGATCTGCAAACAGCTATACAAAAAAATGAACCACTTACAACGGCAGGAAAGGTTTCGCTTGATCAGATCTATGAACGCATCACATACCTGTTGGATAAATTAATTCCGGTTGCCGAAGAATACAAAGTACGACTTGCCAATCATATCCCCGATCCGCCAACGCCTCCGGATTTTCGCGGCATTACCAACTGGACCAATGATAATGTGTTCGAAGGCATCAAACGATTTGCGCAATTGTACAAGAGTCCTTATCATGGTTTTAATTTATGTCTCGGTACAACAGCAGAAGGTTTACTAAATCCCGCAACAGATATTCTTCCCATTGTAAAATGGGTGGGAGAAAGAAAACAGATCTTCAATATTCATCTTCGAAACATTAAAGGCGGTAAAGATCATTTCATGGAAGTATATCCGGATAATGGAGATATGAATTTCTTTGAAGTACTAAAAGCATTGCGTGATGTCGAATATCCATATATGGTTATGCCCGATCATGTTCCCCATCACACCGATGCCGGCAGCAGTGAGCAGGCTTTTGCTTTTTCGTATGGATATATTAAAGGGCTGCTTCAATGTTTGGCATAATCATAGAAAAAGTATTCTTTCACACTATTCTTCACTAACCAACCTTACGGGCCCCAACAATCCCGAAGAAATTAGCGGTGACTCTTTTGTAAAATAATTCCAGGTAGTAAAACAGTACCTGTTTTTTGAAGGGCGCGATTGTTTGTTCAGAAACCAGTCAGGAAATTCTTTTAAGGAGTTGCCTCCGGTTAAATGACCGGGCAACCATTCACAGTCTTCCGGCTCCTGTTCATCACCTATTAAACGGTTGGCCCAAACATTGGTAACTTCTATCTGTAAATAATTATTCCCCGTTTTTAAAAACTGTTTTGGTATTTGAATGTGCCAGGGAGCCGTCCATACAATACCCAGGTCTTTTCCATTACAAACTACTTTTGCGATATGATTTACTTTACCAAGTTCGAGATACAATGATGCTGCATTTTTAATGTCTGAAGCCTTTAGGATAAAGTTTTGCGTGTACACAGCGGTTCCGCTAAAATATTTGATACCCGGGTTTGTATTAGCAGTCCAGTCTTCCAAAGAATTAAATGAAACCGCTTTTGCCGGTCCACCCCATTGTTTATCAAATTGAACCGTCCATGGCGCATTCAATGTTTTAATTTCTTTTTTTGAAGGATAGTTTTTGTTGGCAATTAATTCATTCTCTTTCTTTCGTTTTCTAAATACGATAAAACAACTTTGCGCGGCATCAAACTGTAACGGAATCGTTATACCATTTGCAGTTATTGTGTATTCGGGTAACATGCGCATCTTTCCTGTAACCGCATCCCATAATTCAGGCAACCTGTCGCTTACTGCAAAAGTGCAGTTGGTTTGAGCAGCGGTTCGGTCTGTATTGGCTACAAAATATATATCAGCATCGTTCTGTTTACGATGAATGTATTTAATGTCATGCAAACTCGTATCTGCCATTACAAAATCATTTTTATCCGGTAAAACAATATTACCCCATTGGAGCAATGCCTGACATCTTTGCCAATATTGAATCATTGCTTTAGATGGTTTCCACCAGGTTTGGGTTCTGTCAAAATGAGTGCCCCATCGGCCCATGGTAGCGCCGGGTTTGTAACGGTCGTCAAAAGCCTGTTGCACAAAACGATGTAGCACCAATCTGTTTACGCCTTCACAAAAAGCAGCATCACCGATGGGTTTTAACCAGGCTGGGGTTTCATCCCATTTACTGTCTGATGGATCGCCTGTGAATGCTTCTGCTTCAATGATATTTTGTCCTGATTTTCGTAAAGCATTCACCGTTGGCTTTAATTCGTAAGGAGAAAATTTACCCTTATGGGTCCAGAATTCTGTCATCACCCTTCCAACCAATGGCATCACATCATCCTGCCGCCATGGCCCACCATAGGGTTCGCATAAAAATTCCAGATGTGCTGCTTTTAATTTTTCTGATAGTGTGGTAAAATAAACATCGCGGTGAAGGTCTTTCACTGTTGCGTCAAAATCTTTTCTGAAAGAAATAGAATCCTGTTTGTTACCAATTCGTCGTCCGGCAAAAAGGGGAAGAAATCGGGTAAGATCATAGCCTCTTCTTTTACTAAACTCTTCTTTCATCTTTGGTGTCCAGTTAGAAACGCCGGCTTCATAACTGTCGAAATGTACATGGGTAAATCCCTTACCTATCAAATCGCCAAGGTGCTTTTGAATTTCTGTAATGATATGATCAATATGAAAACTGACTGCTTCGCGACTCATTTTATCACATTCCAATCCCGTTGCTTTCCACTGCGCAGGCTGAATATAAGTTCCTGTAGTGGTATGACCGAAACGATAGATGGACCAGTTGCCGGCAGGAGCATCCCATTCAAGCGTGCCATCTGTTTTCATATGGTTACTGATATCTATCACATCATTCACTGTAATATTCCCTTCTGCAGGAACTGCAATTACAGCAATCTCTTTATAGTATGTATTACGTGCGGCTACTTTTGGTTTTTCTACCAATCCGGTTTCTCCGTTATAAATGGGAAAGGGTGTATGGCCCTGCGGGTTTACCGAAGCTTTGGGCAAGACAATAGTAAGATGTTTGTTTCCGGATACATTGGTTTGCGACCAACAGATCTCCTGCATTGATAATTCAGGTGTGATCCAAACCCCGCCACTGGCTTCATAACCCGCACCATTGAACATACCAAAATCCATCCCCAGCCTTTTTGATTCTTCAGCAGCATGGCGCACCATTTTCCACCAGGGCTCTGTCCATGCGATGATCTCCGGTGTAACACTTTTCCCGATTACTCCAGACCATGGTGTGGTAATATCTGCCAAACTAAACATAGTGGTTCGGTTAAAACCCTGTTGTTTCAGAGCTTCCAGGTCTTTGGTAATTCCTTCTTTGCTGATATTTGCCCCCATCCACATCCACAAAACACCTGGTTTTGCAGATGATGGCGGAGAGAGAAAAACCTTTTCCGCATCCATTTCTACCGGTCTTGATTTGTGTTGACTTACTTTTTGTGCAGCCGTTTGAAAAAAGAAAAACAGGAACACCAGTCTTGCAAATAGTTGTAAAAAGCATTTCATAAACGAGGAGATTTTAGCTAACCAGAAGTGCCGGTATTAAATATAGTTATTAAAGACAATCATTAAAAGGGTCCCGATTACCAAAACACCAATATACAGAACCATCAGAATAGGATATTTTATTCCTTCATCATTCCTTGCTCATCTGTTCGATATTCATCTGTTCCTTGTTCCTTGTTCATCTGTTCTTTGCTCCTCTTTTTTCTTTATATTCACTTACAACCTTTATTATGAAAAAACTCCTCCTGGTCTTGCTTCTCCCCATTACCTTATCAGCTCAAAACAGAGACATCAGTTATTTGAGTTCCGGTGGAAAACTAAATCCATTACAAGCCATCATGGATGTTCGTCACTACACCTTATTGTTGGATGTAGATATCGACAATAAATCCATCAATGGTTTTACTGAAATTGAAGTATTGATGTCAAAACCAACAGACACACTGTTGTTTGATCTGGTGCACCTGCTTACGGTTCAAAAAATATTGGTTAACAACAAAGCGGTTGTATTTACTCAACTGAATGATAAAATATATATAACTGGTTCCGCTGCGTTCTCCGCAGGCAAACAAACCGTCAAAATTTTCTATGGTGGTCAACCACCTATTGCTGTAAGACCGCCGTGGTTTGGTGGCTTTACCTTTACCAAAGACAGATCAGGCAATCCATGGGTGGCCATTAACTGCCAGAAAGAAGGTGCCCGCGTTTATTTTCCCTGCAAAGATCATCCGAGCGATGAACCTAATGAAGGGGTAGATATGTTCATTACAGTTCCGGAAACTTTGGTAGTTGCGGGCCCGGGTTTGTTGCAAAATGTTACCACAGCCAAAAACAAAAAGACCTATCACTGGAAAACCAATTATACCATCAGCGGCTATACCACCGTATTTAATATTGGAAAATACAAAGTAGCCTCAGATGAGTATACCACGATCAATGGAAATAAAGTGCCTATTCAGTTTTATGTATTGGAAGAAGATTTTGCCGAAGCAGCAAAAATTATTGAGCTAAAGAAAAGAGATACCCGGGTGTTGGAAAAATATTTTGGCGAATATCCCTGGGTAAAAGAAAAGATCGGTATTGCCGAAGTACCCAACCCGGGTATGGAACACCAGACAATGATCACGTTTCAAAACAAATTCGTATACACAAAAATAGGTGGGCAGGAATATTCTGATAACCTGTTTCATGAGTATGCTCATGAATGGTTTGCCAATAAGGTAACTAATAAAGACTGGGCTCATGAATGGATCCAGGAAGGCATTGCCACTTATGCTGAAGCGCTGATCCATTTTGAACTGGGCGGACAGGAAGCTTACGACAGGATCATCACCAATCACCGTCTTTCCACCCGCTCAAGAAAACCCATGGTTTTGGCCGATGAAGGAATTTCGGAAGATGAAACCTATAGTGGCTTCAATGATATTTATAGCAAGGGCTCTTTTATGATGCACAGTCTGCGATATATTATTGGCGATGAGATCTTTCTTCCCACATTAAAGAAACTCGCTACTGATCCGCAATACACTTATGATAATTTTGTAACCACTACTGATGTAGAACAATTGTTCAGCAACGCATCTAAACAAAACCTTAAACCATTTTTTGATTTCTTTACTAAAACCGCAGATCTGTTAGACATTGTGGTAAAGCAAACAGGATATCAGAAATACACCGTGAAAATAAATAACTGGTTCATGGATCTGCCGATGGATATTACCACAGCAAACGGCACAGAAAAGAAACTGATCGGAAAAGACGGTATCACAATCAACAGTGCAACACCACCATTGATTGATGCAAAAGGATATTATCTAAAGAAAGTGTTGATGCAATATTGATGCCTGTCATTGCGAGTAACGACCGCGTGCCGCCTTAGCTTTAGCGCACGCGGTCGCGAAGCTCGCAATGACGACATGTGTCAATCAATTGCATTGAACATTATTTATTAATACTTTGTATCAAATCACTTATCATGAAACAGAAAATCTTTTTCTTCGCCATACTGTTACTTGTTCTTTCGAATTCCTAT
>CANBSW010000186.1 GCA_947372235.1 Chitinophagaceae bacterium
AACCGTAGATTTCTAACAAATGTATCGGCATCGGGCCTGTCAGCTTTGTTCACCACAAATATGTCTGCGATCTCCATTAAACCGGCTTTCATGGTTTGTATCTCATCGCCCGCCTCTGGCACCATCACTACTACGGTGGTATCTGCAAGACCGGCAATTTCTATTTCGCTTTGTCCTACACCAACCGTTTCAATAATGATGTGATCAAACCCTGCAGTTTTCATCAGATCAGCGATCTCCATGATCTTTGGATGCAATCCTCCCAAACTTCCACGTGTGGCCAGAGAGCGGATGAATACATTGGGATGGTTATACCATTCGCTCATGCGAATCCTGTCGCCAAGCAATGCGCCGAGGTTAAAAGGTGAGGAAGGATCCACGCACAATATCCCTACCTTTTTATTTTGTGATACGATCTCGCCTATCAATGCATCTGTTAAAGTGCTTTTACCCGCACCCGGCGGACCTGTAATGCCGGTGATCTTTGCACAAGATGCAGGAAGATTTTGCAGCAACCACTCATATCCCTCCACTTCATTCTCTACCAGAGAGATGGCCCGGGCGAGTGATTTGGTATTGCCTTTTTGTATTTCCTGTAATAATTCCTCCCACATGATTGCTAAAGTAAACTGGAAGAACGAATTTCGGTACATGATGCAAAGAGTGTTGAAAAATAAATGGCAGGAAGAATGGGTGGCTGCCATGCTGGTTTTGCTTTTGGCAGGCTTATTGGCGAGTCGTGCATTGGTATCAATGGCATCGGTGGCCATTGCTGTGCCATTTTTGTTCTCTATCAAACAAAGAACAATCCATCAAAAGTTTGTTTGGGCCATTGTATTGATTGTATTACCCATATTGGTTTCTTTTTTCTGGAGCGATGATAAAAGCCTTTGGTGGAACAGCCTCTCTATTAAACTTCCCTTGTTTACCATGATGTTGGGATTAACCACTACCCAATTATCAAAACAAAGATGGAAGCAACTGGTATGGATCTTTGTGATCATCATCTCTTTGGGTTGTTGCTGGAGTTTACTGCAATATGTATTAAACTATGCTGGAATACAGACTGCGTATTTACAGGCCAAAGTAATGGCAACACCTTCTGATAATGACCATATCCGTTTTAGCTGGATGGTGGTTATCGCCATTATTCTTGGCATGAGATGTTTACAGGAAGAAGTAAATAAACCAAAACAATTCGTCTTATCAGCCCTACTCATTTCTCTTGTATTCTATTTACATATACTGGCTTCCAAAACAGGATTGGTTTGTTTGTATATGGGTGCAATTATCTATTTATTGTATTTCATCCTCATCAAAAAAAATATAAGAACCGGCATCAGCATACTGCTGGCAATAAGCTTAGTTGCTTTTCTTTGCTACAATAGCATACCAACACTGCGAAACAGAATACAGTATGTGCAGTACGATTTTGAAAATTATTCGAAGGGTAATTTTATGCCGGGGTATAATGATGCCGCCAGATGGTTATCGATGAAAGCAGGTTATCAACTCACCAATGAACATCCGCTTACCGGTGTTGGTTTTGGTGATATGCTTTCTTCTGTAGATCAATGGCATCAAAAAAATCATCCCAACAGCTTTAACTATGAACGGTTTTTACCAGCCAACGAATGGCTGGTATATGGGGCAGGCAGTGGATGGCCGGGCTTACTCTGTTTTACAGTGGGTTTTATCATGTTACTGTTTTATTCTACGAAAAAAAATATTGGATCCATTGTATTAACAGCTGTTTCTGTGTTTCCTTTTTTAATAGATGATACTTTAGAAGGGCAATATGGTGTAGTACTCTTAGCTTTTATTGCTTTCTTTGGGCAACAGAATTTTACCGAACGTACAAAAAGCGCATGAACCCCCTATTATCTATTGTAATTATTTGCAGAAACGAAGCACATATCATTGGCAAAACCATTGCCGCTGCACAATGTGTTTCAGGTGATGTGGTGGTGGTTGACAGTGGCAGTACAGATGGTACGCAATCTATGGTAACCAATGCTGGTGCCCGATTACTGGAAACCAGCTGGGAAGGATATGGCATCAACAAAAACAAAGGGGTTGCTATTGCAAAGCATGATTGGATCTTATCAATAGATGCAGATGAAATTTTAGATGATACATTGATCACTCAATTACAAACGCTCGCACTAACAGATTCCACTATCGTTTACAATATCCGTTTCCGCGCTTTTTTGATGGATAAAATGATCCGCTTTGGCGAATGGTCCGGCGAAACACATATTCGGTTATACAACAGAACCCATGTGCACTGGAATGAAGCTGCCGTGCATGAAGGGCTTGTATTTCCGGAGGAAACAGTTATCAAAAATATTCGGCAGGGGTATATTCATCATTATACAACAAGAAGCATTGGAGATTTTGAAGAGAAAACAACCAACTATGCCAATCTAAACGCTGAAAAATATTTTTCTCAGGGAAAAAAAGCAGGATGGATCAAATGCATTTCATCGCCTGCTTTCTCTTTTATAAAAAATTATATTTTCCGTTTGGGATTTTTAGATGGCGAAGCCGGATTTACCGTTGCTAAAATGAACGCATGGTATACCTGGTTGAAATATAAACGTTTGCGTGATTTGAATAAACAGGACTGAGTTACACTTCATCATTCATTATTCCCCGTTCGATATTCGATATTCATTCCTTTGTTACATTTGTTGCATGACAAATTTTGTTCCCATATTCCCCTTAAGTATGGTGGTATACCCCGGAGAAAAAACAAATCTGCACATTTTTGAACCACGATACAAACAACTGATCACAGAATGCAAAGCAGAAAACAAACCATTTGGTATTCCGGCAGTTTTGAATAGTGGTATTGCAGAAATGGGAACCCTTGTAGAAGTAACAGAAATAGCCAAAGTATATGAAGATGGAAAAATGGATATACGCACCAAAGGCTTACAGGTATTCAGGATACTGGAAGTGGTGAAAAATATTCCGGACAAATTATATGGTGGTGCCATTGTTACATATCCTGATAATGAGGAGAGTGGCCATAAGATTTTATTACAAAAAATTGTCGGCAGCATCCGCGATCTTCATCTTTTATTAAAGGTTACCAAAGATTTTTCCAAACCGGATGAAGAACTCACCAGTTATGATATTGCCCATCATGCCGGACTTTCCATTGAAGAAGAATACGAATTGCTCGGATTATTCCATGAATTGCAAAGACTTGAATATTTAAAACGGCATCTTACCAAAGTATTACCCGTTGTAGCCGGTATGGAAAACCTGAAACAAAAGATTCAGCTGAATGGGCACTTTAAAGAGATGAAAGGATTTAATTTTGATTTTTAATGGAAGTGACTGGGCAATGGTGAATTGTGAGTGATCTTTGATTGCAATTCTCTTTATCCAATTACCCCATAACCCAATTTCACCATTCGCATTCACCATAACCCTATGCAAACCACCCTCTGTTTCGATTTTGGCAATACGCGTTTAAAATGCGCAGTTTTTGAAGACAGGATTTTTAAAGAAGAACGTGTATTGGAAAATACAGACGATGCCACTATACAGCAACTGATCGATCAATACCAACCCGCTAAATCTATCCTCTCGTCGGTGATCAATCACCCTTCTGAACTGGAATTGTTACTGGCAAAGCATACCCGATTTCATAAACTTGGGCATACCAGCCACCTCCCTTTTAGAACTCCGGTAGGAAAACCTGAGACCATTGGTGCCGACAGGCTTGCCATCTGTGCTGCTTCTGTAGACCTATTTCCCGGAAAACATAACCTCGCAATTGCTCTGGGGACCTGTATTACCTATAATTACATCAATAGCTCACATGAATTTTTGGGAGGAAGCATCTCTCCGGGTATGAATATGCGGTTCAGGGCCATGCATGAGCAAACAGCACTTTTACCACTGATTAAGGCAGAATCCAACTTCCCTTTGGTGGGTTTTGACACTAAAACCAACCTTTTAAGCGGGGTAATCCTCGGAATGGCAAAAGAAATTGATGGAATTATTGAAGCTTATGCCTTGAAATACAGCAACTTTAACGTGCTATTAACCGGGGGGGATATGGGTTTTTTTGTACCGCACCTAAAAAACAAGATATTTGCCGACCCTAACTTAATTTACAAAGGCTTGTATGCGATCAGTGAGTACAATAACCGCCAGGCTTAGTCTGGCACTAATATTCGGTTTTTTTCTGCTAAGCTCTCAGGCGCAACAGAACTCCCCTTTCTCAAGATATGGTCTTGGTGAATGGTATTCTTCCCAGCATACGATCAGCAGATCTATGGGTGGACTCTCTGCTGCTTATGCAGATGGATTCAATAATAATGTGGGCCAGTCAGTCAATTTTAATAACCCGGCAACCTATGGCAGTCTGTATATGACCACTTTAGACCTCGGATTAACCATCGACTCACGAACATTAAACAGCAATAATCCGGTAGGAAAATTTACCAGTAATAATTTCATCCCTTCTTACCTGGCATTAGGTGTTCCTCTCAAAAAAACGAAAGGTTGGGGATTTGCATTTGGATTAAAGCCCCTAAGCTCTATCAGTTATTCAGTTGAAAACAGGTCGAGAACCGCTGGAGATAGTTTACAAACTTTATTTGAAGGTAGTGGTGGTTTGAACCAGGTTTTTGTAGGATTTGGTAAAAGATGGAAAAGCTTTAGTATTGGATTCAATACCGGTTACAATTTTGGACGTAAAGAAATCAATACCCGAAAAACTTTCATTAACGATACAGTATCTTATTATCAGTCAAAAACATCTACCGCTACCAGTTTTAGTGGACTATTTTTAAGCGGCGGTTTGCAATATGATATGCCGATCAGCTCAAAAGTGAATGCTGATTCAAAAAGTACAGAAACTTATTTAATACGATTTGGACTTACCGGAACCCTGAAACAGAATTTATCGGCCAATCAGAGTTTGTTAAAACAAACTTATACGGCTGGAACATCTGGTGACCTTAAAATAGATTCTATTTCGGAACAGGATAATATTAAAGGAACCATTTCATTACCTTCTACTTATGCAGCGGGTGTAACCTTTCATAAAACCATTGCCAATGCACGTGGCATTTTTGAATTATGGTCGATAGGTGCTGAATATACCGCTACCCAGTGGACCAAATATCGTTTTTATGACCAGCCTGATCAATTGGCAAACAGCTGGCAAATGAAATTGGGAGTTCAGTATTGTCCTGATCCGGTTACTGGTACCGGATTCTGGAGTATTGTAAATTACCGTGCCGGTTTATTTATGGGCAAGGATTATATCAATGCAGATGGAAACGGACTAAACCAATTGGGTGTTTCATTTGGAGCAGGCCTGCCTGTAAAAAAATGGAGGAATTATGATAACCAGTTTACCTTTATGAACCTGGGCCTGCAATTGGGTAAAAGAGGTTCTGGTGTTAATAATGTCACAGAAAGTTTTGTACAATTTTCATTGGGTATCAGTTTGAGTGATCTTTGGTTTATCAAGCGTAAATATGATTAATCACTTCATCCATAAAAAAATAATTACAGCAGCCATTCTAACCGGCTGCTTTTTTATGTGTGCCTGCGAAAATGATGTGAATGAAGTACGCGAGCTGGGTAGAAAGAAACCCAATATTGAGGAAGGAAAGAATATTGATTATTACCTCAGCAGCAACGGCAAAATGCGCGCCCATTTAACTGCGCCGCTTTTATTACGAATACAAACAGATAGCGGCAGAAAATCTGAACTGCCAAATACCCTGCATGTTGATTTTTATAACGACAGTATGAAAGTAGAAAGCCAGTTAAGTGCTTTGTATGGAAGGTATATGGAAAATGAGAACAAGGTTTTTTTACGCGATAGCGTTGTGGCTTTTAATACCAAAGGCGATACCTTGTTTTGTAAGGAAATGTACTGGGACCAGAACCTGCAAAAATTTTACACCGATAAAAGAGTAGTGTTAAGCAAAGGCTATGGCAGTACCTACCTGGTTGGCATAAAGGGAATGACTTGCACACAGGATATGACACAGGTTACATTATTTGAAATGCAGCCCGGCAGCTATTTTACAGCGCATAATATGGATAGTACTGCTACAACTGCCACCACGCCTGCATTGGCGATTACACCAACTACAGCGGCTCCAGTAAAGCCAGCTAAATAGAAATGTACTTCTTCGAAAAATTTCAATAAGAGTTTAGGAAAGAAAGATCGTTGCAAGAGTTTGTTAGCTAACTCTTATTACCCTCTTTCTCTCTTGTCCTACTCTTATTGAAAAAATCTACCAGTTAATTATTTCATCACATTGATACCATAACACCGCATAATTAATAACTTGCTATACTAAAAACATAACCCATATGGAATACAGAAGAATGGGCCGCAGCGGCTTACAGTTAAGCGTATTAAGTTTTGGTAGCTGGGTAACTTTTCACAAACAGATCGATGATGGAAGTGCTGATGAATTAATGGGTTATGCTTACGATAACGGCATCAACTTTTTTGATAACGCAGAAGTATATGCACTGGGCGAAAGTGAAAAAATGATGGGCCGTGTTTTAAAAACAAAAAACTGGGACAGAACCTCTTACACCCTTTCTTCAAAAGCCTATTTTGGATGGAGAGGCAATGAGAACAAACCCAACCAAACCGGCCTGAGCCGCAAGCATTTAATAGAGGCCTGCCACGAAGCATTGCAGAGATTACAAACGGATTATCTCGATATATTTTTCTGTCACCGCCCCGATAGCAGCGTGCCTGTTGACGAAGTGGTTTGGACCATGCACAATCTAATTCAGCAAGGCAAAATTTTGTATTGGGGAACCAGTCAGTGGAGCGGTGCCGAAATTATGGAAGCCCATCGCGCAGCAGATCGGTATAACCTGATTGGTCCGGTTGTTGAGCAACCTCAATACAATATGTTTGAACGTTTTAAAATGGAACAGGATTATATCCCCGTATTCAGAAATGCGGGGATGGGAACAACGATCTGGAGTCCGTTGGCAGCAGGTTTCTTAACCGGCAAATACAATAACGGCATCCCTGAAGGATCGCGACTGGCGATGGAGGGTTTTGACTGGCTGAAAGACCGATGGATACAAGATGCCAAATTAGAGAAAGTAAAAAAGTTAACGATACTGGCAAACGAAATGGGCGTATCACTCGCATCGCTTTCAATTGCCTGGACAATAAAAAATCCAAATGTAACTACCGCCATTCTGGGAGCTACCAAAAAAGAACAGTTGATAGAAAATTTCAAAGCACTGGAGGTTTTGCCATTACTTACGGCAGATGTGATGGGTAAGATTGAAGAGATATTGCAGAATAAACCGGTGATTGATTTGGCGTAGGTTTTGGGGGGGTAAAGTAGATAAGGTAAATAAAGTAAAAAGAGTTAAAAGGAGTTAAAGATGGTTAGGAAAAAAACCGAATCCATTTCATTCAGTTTTACCCTGCTTACATTATTTACTTTATATACCCTATTTACCACATTTACTCTTTTAACTACTTTAACTTTCTTTACAAAAAACCACCCACCCCATTCCAACCTTCTACTCAATCCATACTCATAGTACCGGAAACATTATTGGAACCCGTTAACACCATACAAACGGCTGTTGTGAGAAAAGCCTGCAAAGGCGATGCAGAAGCGCAGGCTTGGCTATACAACCAGTATAGTAAGGCCATGTTCAATATTTGCACGCGAATGACAGGGAATCGCAAAGATGCGGAAGATATTCTGCAGGATGCTTTTATTATAGCACTCCGAAG
>CANBSW010000187.1 GCA_947372235.1 Chitinophagaceae bacterium
AATTTCTCCAGCAATGGTTCCAACAAATCTAAACGCAACATATTTGCCCCATCACTTTTAGCTACGGCAGGATTAGGATGCGTTTCAATAAACAATCCATCTGCACCTGTTGCAATAGCTGCACTGGCAATGGTTCCTATCAATTGTGGGTTACCACCGGTTACGCCTGAGGTTTGATTGGGTTGTTGTAAAGAGTGGGTGCAATCCATAATTACAGGCACTTTGTTCTCCTGCATCCATGGAATATTTCTATAATCAACCACCAGATCCTGGTATCCGAATGTATTGCCTCTCTCGGTTAGCATCACTTTTTCGTTTCCTGCTTTTTGAATTTTGTCTACTGCAAATTTCATGGAAGGTCCGCTAAGGAACTGGCCTTTTTTTACATTCACAATTTTTCCTGTTTCTGCGGCAGCAATCAGTAAGTCTGTTTGCCGGCAAAGAAATGCGGGGATCTGAAGTATATCAATAAAAGCAGCAGCCATCGCAGCTTCTTCATGTGCATGAATATCAGAAGTAGTGGGCAGCTGGAAAGTTTCGCCTACTTTTTTGATCAATGATAACCCATTATCATCCCCAATACCTGTAAATGAATTGGCACTGGTACGATTGGCTTTTCGATAACTGGCTTTGAATACATAAGGAATTTCTAAACGTTTACAGATTGATGAAACCTTATCGGCAATTTCCATAACCAGTTCTTCGCTTTCCACTACACATGGACCGGCAATAAGGAAGAAATTATCTGGGTTGTAGGATTGTAATTTGAAGAGATCTGATAAATAGGAGGGAAGCATTTGATAAGTATATGTGTGTAACAAAATTAGGTCTTTTTGAATAATGAATATCGAACAAGGAATATCGAGTGATGAAGTGGAGTTCATTTGTTAATTCGATATTCCTTGCTCGATATTCGATATTCTTAAGTTTCTTTGCAATGAATAAAACGATTGCCCATGTCTGTTATAAAAGATAAAATACTCGTGATCGGCGCTTCCGGCCAGATTGGTGTTGAGTTAACACTTGCGTTGCGAAAGAAATATGGGAATAGCAATGTAGTAGCTTCTGATCTGCGTGAAGAAAATCCTTTGTTGAAGGGATCAGGCCCTTATGTAAGTTTAGATGTGATGAACAAAGAAATGTTGCATGTGCAGGTAATCCGTCAGAACATTACACAGATCTATTTGCTTGCCGCTATCTTATCCGCCACCGGCGAAAAAAATCCCAATCTTGCCTGGCATTTAAATATGCAGGGCTTATTGAATGTGCTGGATATTGCCCGTGAAGAAAAATTACACAAAGTATATTGGCCAAGCAGTATTGCCGTGTTTGGGCCAACATCACCCAGACAAAACTGTCCGCAACAAACAATTATTGAACCGATCACTGTGTATGGGATCAGCAAATATGCCGGTGAGTTCTGGTGTAATTATTATCATAACCGGTATGGAGTTGATGTAAGAAGTATCCGTTACCCCGGATTGATCAGTTATAAATCTGAACCCGGTGGCGGTACTACCGATTATGCAGTTGATATTTATTATAAAGCAAAAGAAGAAAAGAAATTCCGTTGCTTTTTACAGGAAGATACTTACCTGCCTATGATGTATATGCCGGATGCCATCCGTGCTACATTAGAGCTAATGGATGCACCTGCCGAAAAAATTTCTATCAGAACATCTTATAATATTTCGGGAATGAGTTTTTCTCCAAAAGAAATTGCGGCAGAGATCAAAAAGCATGTTCCTGATTTCAATATTTCCTATCAGCCCGATTACCGGCAAGCCATTGCAGATAGCTGGCCCCAAAGTATTGATGATAGTGTAGCCGCGCGTGATTGGGGTTGGAAGCCGGAGTATGATCTGGAGAAGATGACGGGAGACATGCTGGAGAATTTAATTAGTAATTAGGAATTAATAATTAAAAATTACTTGGGTTGATACATACACAAAAGAGAAAGGACTTCTATTATTAGAAGCCCTTTCTCTTTTATGATTCTTAATTTCTAATTATTAATTCTTAATTAAAATTTGATTATCTAAAACTAAACGAAACCCCCGCACCTGCACCGTTGTAGTTTGCAAAGGTATAATCAGCAAATACTTTCAGGAACAACAGATTGAGGCGTACACCCCAGGTGTTTGAAACACCACTGTTCTTATAACTTAATGCAACAGGATCAACCACGGTGCTTGAATAAGTTAACAATGGATTTGTGTTGTCTTTGTAAGTGAATGTATAGCTTCCTTTCAGGTTAGCATCGGCTTTACCTGATGTATAACCCAGTGCAGTGTATACTTCCAGCATAGCTAATTTTACCGAAGCAATACCTTGAACAGTAACCGCTGATAGATTCAGTTCTGCTTTCTGGTTAGAACCCGCTACCCCTTTTCCTGTAAGATCATAGCTTGTGGTCATACTGTTATATCCTACTAAACCTGAAAGATGCAGGAACGGCACTTTTTTAAGAAAAGGAAGATAATTGCTGAATTCATGCTGAACCGCTACACCAAAAACACCTACTTCTGTTCCGCTGAATGCTGTTTTAGGAAAGTACCTTAATTTAATTTCCGTGTTTTTGATCAATCCCAGACTTACCTGTGCAACCGGCAATGGAACGGCTACCGTACCGATGGCTTTTTTCATATCATCGCCCACACCTGTTGGGGTATTGAAATCGTAGTTCACCGCTTTTCCCTGTACAGTTGTATTTACTGTAATTGTTTGAAAGGTTTTATCACCCACAAAAGTTTGAACCGTTGCGGAACTAGCTCCACTTTTCAGTTTAAAAGTAGAATAGTCGGCATTGTTGAATACGAAATTCAGTTTATCATTTGGTACAATGGCCATTTGTGCACTAACAGTAACATCAAATCCCAATGTTTTGTGAACACGGGCTGTATTAAACCAGCCTCTGCCCATATTCAGGATCTCTCCTTTACCGAATGGTTCAAGATATGTGTTCAGGTATTTATTGGCATCTGCTGTAGAACCGGCTACGATCTGGCCAATATCCTGTGCCTTAATGTTTGTAATTGCCAGCATAAAAAGACCGGAAGTTAAAAGAATGATTTTTTTCATGAGTGTTGGTTTAGTTATGGGTTTGATTGCTTTTTATTTAGATACGAGATCCGATACAGTTTTGTTTTCAAGGATTGCCAGTGTATTATCCCTCACTTCTATCATTACTCTTTTGAGGCCGCATTTCTTTTCATCACAGTCCTTGCATTTTTCATAAAAATTAAGGCTTACACAGGGTAATAAAGCGATAGGGCCTTCTATTAAGCGCATCACTTTTGCAAGTGGGATATCTTTGGGTTCTACTTTAAAAAAATACCCGCCACCCTTTCCTTTTTTACTTTCCAGTAAGCCTGCTTTTTTTAATTCCAATAATATATTTTCTAAAAATTTAAGAGGGATCTTTTTCTTTTTAGAGATCTCTGCTATCAGTAATGGACCCTCCTTTTTCCGCTCAGCCATAAAGGCGAGTGCTTTCATCGCATACTGTGTTTTTTTTGATAGCATGATAGTTCGTAAATTAATTAAATGATATCAGGATTATTACAGGTCAGTTTTCCGACCCCGTTTTTCATAGGATTTACTATGTATTTCTTTTCAGAAACATCCTGATCATTCACAAACAAACGGGGGAGGTTTGCTTATAATCCCAGCACTTCTTTCATGCCAAAGATACCTTTTTTATTGATAGCAAACTCAGCAGCCAGTACTGCACCTCCCGCAAAGCCAATACGGTTATGAGCTGTATGAATTATTTCAATATCATCTACTGAAGATGCATACCTGATCTTATGGGTGCCTGGTGCCGGATCAATTCTTTCTGAAATGATCTCCAGTTCTTCGGGGTTATCACTTAAATGGTTTACCCAATGTTTTTTTGCTGGGATATTACCCAGTACCTGCTCTGCCAATGTAATAGCGGTTCCGCTGGGTGCATCTTTTTTTTGTGTGTGATGAATTTCTTCCATGGATACTTCATACTGTGGATAGCCGCTCATCAGTTTGGCAAGTCTTGTATTCAATTCAAAGAAGAGGTTTACGCCAATGCTGTAATTGCTTGCATAGATCAGCGTTCCCTTCTGTTCCTCACAAAATTGTTTTACTTCTGCCCATTTATCCAGCCAACCGGTTGATCCGCACACCAGCGGGATACCGAGTTCCAGACATTTCATCACATTTTCATATGCACTATGCGGCCCGGTGAATTCGATGGCAACATCTGCATTGGCAATATTTTCTTTATTCAGGTCTGCTGCATTATTGATATCGATCTTTAACACGATCTCATGTCCTTTTTCCAAAGCAATTTTTTCAATGGCCTGCCCCATTTTTCCGTATCCGATTAATGCAATCTTCATATCGCAGATTTTTAAGATTTTCTATATGATTTGTATGATTATTTGATTTGTCTATGTTCTCTCAAATACTTCATTTGCAAATAAAACACTTAGTGATAAGAAATCGGGAACAAATTGGCAGATTTCTATTTAGCGTGTGATTACCTGTTTTCGGGGTTGATCTTTCAGGTTAACCGTTAATCCAAGCCCCGGTGTTCGTGTTATGGGATTAAAAACAGGGGTTAGTTCCATAGAAAGATCATTGCTTACATCAAACTGCTTCAAGTGGGCAAATACCGTTGCATCGGCTACCTGTAATCCCCAGGCCAGGATGAACCAAAGGATGGAATAATCTCTGTCGCGACGAAATGAGTTCCGGTATGATTGCAAAGAAGTGATACTGAGATTGGTTAATTGCGGATCGATATTCTTCAGATCGGCCGTATCTGCACTATTGAATGCTGCTTTATACCTTGCCTCGTATGCGAATTTTGTTTTTTTATAATAGCTGTCGTTATAAAAATAGAGTACGGTGGGGATGGCGATGATTCCATACACAAAAGGAATTTTCCAGTACTCTTTGTTATATGCCTGTCCCCAACCCGGTATAAAAGCCGACCGCTTTGTAGCAATTCTGGGATTGTGTTTTGGGACGGTATCTTTTTTAACTGTACCGGTTTTCGAGGAATCATTCAATAAAGTAGTATCATTCTTTGGTGAAAAAGAAGAACCGGCAGCCAGCATTTTTTTATCATTCTGGGCATTACTGTTGCTGATCAATCCAACACAGATAAAAAATAATATGAAGAGCTTATATACTTTCATGTAAAGATTAACTCACCGTAACATTCATCGCATCCAGTAATTTATTCAGTTCTTCCAGTGAATAATATTCAAGGGTGATGCTGCCATAGCCTTTTTTATTGTGAACCATTTTTACTTTGGTAGAAAAATGTGAGGCTAAATTATCTTCAATTTTTTTGTAAGCAGCCGGCAGGTCAGACTTTACGGAAGATTTAACAGCACCGGGCTTTTCGGCCTTGTACATATTGCGCACCAGTTCTTCAGTTTGGCGAACATTTAATCCTTTTTCCCTGATCTCATTATAAACAAACAATTGCCTGTCGATGGTATCAATATTCACCAATGCCCTTGCATGGCCCATACTTAATGTACCATTGCGAACAGCCAGCTGAATATCCGGAGGTAATTTTAATAAGCGTATGTAGTTGGTAACCGTACTTCTTTCCTTACCCATTCTTTCAGCCACCTGTTCCTGGGTATAATCCAATTCTTCCATCATGCGTTTGTAGCTGAGGGCAATTTCAACAGCGTTAAGATCTTCGCGCTGTAAATTTTCGAGTAAAGCAAGTTCTAATAACTGCTGATCGTTTGCCTGGCGGATATACGCCGGCACATCTTTCAACCCCGCAATTTTTGATGCCCTGAAACGGCGTTCTCCGGCGATCAGTTGGTACTTACCATTTTGTAATCTCGAAACAGTAAGTGGCTGGATAATATCATGCAGTTTAATAGAAGCTGCCAGTTCATTCAAAGCAGTCTCATCAAAATCTCTCCTTGGTTGTTTGGGATTGATCTGGATATCGCTTAACGAAATTCTGTTGGTATGTGTAACCTGATCTACTACATCTGTTTTTAAGGAACCTGCCGTATTTTTCAAATCAGAATCTATATTCTGCAGCAAAGAACGGAGGCCCTTGCCTATTAAATCTTTATTTTGTTTTGGAGTGGACATTTGAATTAATAATTAAAAATTAAGAATTAATAATTAGAAGGCTTGTGGTCTCAAACAATTAATAATTCTTAATTATTAATTGCTAATTATTAATTAAGAATTACTCTATGATTCTTTCCTGATTAGTCATTTTCGTCATGCCATTGTTTTGTAAGATCTCTTTGGCAAGATTGAGATAGTTAACGGCGCCCTTGCTTTCTGCATCGTAAAGAATAACAGGTTTACCAACGCTTGGTGCTTCGCTTAAACGGGTGTTACGGTGAATGATTGTATCAAAGACCATATCATCAAAATGTCTTCTTACTTCACTTACTACCTGGTTGCATAAACGGAGGCGGCCATCATACATGGTCATCAAGATACCTTCTATCTGCAATTCAGGATTGAGGCGGCTTTGAACAATCTTAATGGTATTTAATAATTTTCCCAATCCTTCCAATGCAAAGAACTCGCACTGTACGGGAACAATTACACTGTCTGCGGCTACCAAAGAATTTACAGTAATCAAACCTAATGAAGGAGAACAGTCAATGATGATGAAATCATATTTATCGCGCACCAAATCAAGAATTCCTTTCAAAACATTTTCACGATTTGGGTAATTGATCATTTCAATTTCTGCACCAACGAGGTCGATGTGTGAAGGAATGATATCCAGATTAGGCACATCACTTTTTAAGATCACATCATTGGCCAATACATTATTTACCATACAGTCGTAAAGACTATTGGTAATATTATGCAGATCAAACCCAACACCGGTGGTGCTGTTTGCCTGCGGGTCTGCATCTACCAATAGTGTTTTAAATTCAAGTACGGCCAAACTGGCTGCAACATTGATCGCTGATGTTGTTTTTCCTACGCCGCCTTTTTGATTGGCCACTCCAATAATTCTCGCCATAATTACCCCCAAACCCGAACGGGCTTTTAATTGTTTTAAATATCGATTGTTTCAGAAATAGCGGGAAGCAACAGTTTCTTATCTGCTGCTGCAAATGCTGCTACTGCTTCTGATTCGTTTATTTTGATAAATCCAAATGTATTGTAATGTACACCTACAATTGTATTGCATTGTATAAAACCGGCACAACGAACTGCATCAGCAACATCCATCGTAAAATTGTCGCCGATAGGCAATACAGCAAAATTTAATTGTGCCCATACAGGAACCAATTGCATATCCATTGTTAATGCTGTATCTCCGCTATAATAAAAATTACCTTCTTCTGTAGTGAAAAGGAAACCCAATGGATTGCCACCATAACTGCCATCGGGTAAACTGCTGCTGTGTTGTGCTACCACACATTTAACGGTACCAAAATCAAAATTCCATTTACCACCGGTGTTCATAGGGTGGGTATTGGCAACGCCTTGTTTATTCAGCCATTCGTGAATTTCCCAATTGGCAACTACTTTACAACCTGTTCTTTGGGCAATGGAAATACAATCTGCAATATGATCGGCATGGCCATGCGAGAGGAAGATATAATCAGCTTTAATACCGTTTACATCTATATCTTTTGCCAGTTCATTGTATGTGATAAAGGGGTCGAAGAGTAT
>CANBSW010000188.1 GCA_947372235.1 Chitinophagaceae bacterium
GCAAATGTTTTTTACTACATTTGTAACATACTACTAAAAGCTGTTTCGGACCTCCGGAATAGCTTTTAGCTTTCTACGGGCATCGTACAACGGTTAGTATTAAGGTCTCCAAAACCTTCGATCTGGGTTCGAATCCTAGTGCCCGTGCATCGTCCACCGAAGCTTCAGCGAAGGTGGACTGAATTTGAAAATGTGGCAATTTGAAAATTTGAAAATATACTTCAAACTTTCAAATGGTCTCAATTTTCAAATTTTCAAATTTTCAAATTTTCAAATTGGTATATGAACAAGATCACAACCTATTTCAAAGAGAGTTACAACGAGTTGCTCACAAAAGTAACCTGGCCTTCATGGACTCAATTACAGCAAAGTACTGTGATCGTTCTGGTGGCAACTGTTATCATTACCGCAATGGTATGGGTGATGGATTTTTCAAGTAACCAGTTATTAAAGCTGATTTATTCATTATTTAAGTAAAACAGCATGGAACCAGTAGTTGTTGAAACCCCTGTAGTAGAAACCGCAGCCCCTCAGGCTGAAACCAAATGGTATGTACTTCGTGTGGTAAGTGGTAAGGAGCGTAAAGTAAAAGAATACCTCGATAAAGATATTATCCGTAGTGGCTGGCAGGAGATCATTAAACAGATCTTCCTTCCGATGGAGAAAGTGTACAAAGTGCAGAATGGTAAAAAAGTAATGCGCGAAAAAAACTATTTCCCCGGTTATGTGATGATGGAAGTGCTGGATGGTAAACTGAATGATGATATCGTACAGCATATCAGCAATATCAGCAATGTAATGCACTTCTTAACAGACGGTAAAGGCTCAAAAGGAAATATCATATCCCTCCGCAAAAGTGAAGTAAACAAAATGCTGGGTAAGGTTGATGAAATGAATGATCAGGGTGTAACTATGAGCGAACCATTTATCGTGGGAGAAACCATCAAGATCATAGAAGGGCCTTTCAACGACTTTAACGGTGTGATAGAAGATGTGAACGACGAGAAGAAGAAACTGAAAGTAACCGTTAAGATCTTCGGACGTTCTACACCTGTTGAACTGAGTTATATGCAGGTTGAGAAATTAAGTTAACACCAGCAGCTGTGAGCTTAGAAAAAATAAAAATTATACGAAAGGTTATCTGGTTTGCAGATAACCTTTTATTTTTAATGTATTCATAAACATTATAATAGAGATATTATGAAAAAGATCATTCTGGTTCTGGTTGTGATTTGTTTAGGGGTTACTGTAAACGCCCAACCACCCAAAGTTCCTGCAGATCCGGGTTCGAGTTTTGGTAAAAAAACAACAGCAGAAAATGCCATTACCGTAGACCAGTTGGTTTCATTGATGAAAACCAAAGAAGCCGGAAAAGATGTGCCTGTTAAGCTGAAAGGCAAAGTAACCGAAGTATGCCAGGCGGAAGGCTGCTGGATCAAAATACAATCTCCCGATGGGAGTATGATGGTTAAAATGAAAGACCACAATTTTACTGTACCGGTAATTCTAAACGGTAAAACCATTGTAATTGATGGTACAGCGGATTCAAAATTGACTACAGTAGAACAACTCCGTCACTTTGCAGAAGACGCCGGAAAATCAAAAGCCGAAATTGCAAAAATTACCGAGCCTAAGAAAGAATTGATTGTTCAGGCGAATGGGATTTTGGTTTTGTAGGAGTAGAAAATAGTTAAAGAGGTTAAAAGGGTTAAAAAAGGATATTAATTAAGACTCCTTTTTTAACCCTTTTAACTTTTTTAACCCAATTCCCCCTTTTTCTTTGCTTTTTCAATATCCAATCCCTACCTTTGCCGCCCCAAAAGTTCTTTAGAATAAAGAATGATTGAATTTGGGAGTCCTGCTAAATGTGGGACGCTATTACCAATTAAATCTAAAAAAATGGCAAAAGAAATCTCTGGCTTCGTGAAGCTGCAGGTGAAAGGCGGTCAAGCCAATCCTGCGCCTCCGGTAGGCCCCGCACTCGGTTCTAAGGGTGTGAACATTATGGAGTTCTGCAAACAATTTAATGCAAGAACTCAAGACAAAATGGGAAAAGTTGTTCCTGTTTTGATCACAGTGTATACTGACAAGTCTTTCGACTTTGTTATTAAAACTGCTCCAGCCGCTGTCCAGTTAATGGAAGCCGCAAAAATCACTTCCGGATCTAAGGAAAGTAACCGTCAGAAAGTAGGTAAAGTAAGTTGGGATCAAGTTGAGGTTATCGCCAAAGACAAGATGTCCGACTTAAACGCCTTTACTTTAAACAGTGCTATGAGCATGGTTGCCGGTACTGCCCGCAGTATGGGAATCACTGTTGATGGTAAAGCTCCCTGGGAAAACTAATTATTCACCCTGTCCGCCGAAGCTTCAGCAAAGGCGGGCTTAACATTTAGAAAATGTCACTTACTAAAAAAAGAAAAGTAGCAGTAACTAAGGTGGATAAAAACAAAGTTTATTCCCTGAAAGATGCTTCTACACTTGTAAAAGAAATTAACTGTACCAAATTCGACAGTTCTGTTGACTTGCATATCCGTTTGGGTGTTGATCCAAAGAAAGCAGACCAGCAGGTTCGTGGAACCGTATCATTACCACATGGTACCGGTAAAACGAAGAAAGTTTTGGTGCTTTGTACCCCTGATAAAGAAGCTGCTGCAAAAGAAGCAGGCGCTGATTTTGTTGGATTGGATGAATTCATCACCAAGATCGAAGGCGGTTGGGTTGATATCGATGTGATCATCGCTACACCGGCTGTAATGCCTAAGATTGGTAAACTGGGTAAAGTATTAGGACCACGTAACCTGATGCCAAATCCTAAAACCGGAACTGTTACCAATGATGTGGCAGCAGCGGTAAATGAAGTAAAAGGTGGTAAGATCGCTTTTAAAGTAGATAAAGCAGGTATCGTTCACGCTTCTATCGGCCGTATTTCATTTGCACCGGATAAAATTGCAGAGAACAGTGCAGAACTGATCAACGCAATCATTAAACTGAAACCATCTACTGCTAAAGGGATTTACCTGAAAGGTGTTAGTATGGCCAGCACAATGAGCCCGGGTATCACATTAGACACCAAACAATTATTGAACTAATCCTGGTGATTTATCCTCCTTCGCCAAAGGCTTTGGCGGATAAAGATGACCCGGGTTTTTAAAAAGATTAGTTATGACAAAAGATCAAAAAAATGAAGTGATTGAGGTCCTGAAAGGGAAGTTTAGTCAGTACAATAACTTTTACATTACCGATACAGAATCTCTGTCGGTAGAACAGGTTTCCAAACTTCGTCGTACTTGTTTTGATAAACAAGTAGAAATGAAAGTTGCAAAAAATACTTTGATTCGTAAGGCGCTTGAATCACTGGATGCTGAAAAGTATGCTGGTGTTTATGAGTCATTGAACAATGTAACTGCTCTGATGTTCTCTGAAAACCCTAAAGAACCCGCTTTGATCATCAGTTCTTTCCGTAAGGCGAGCAATGGTGACAAACCAGTTTTGAAAGCGGCTTTCATTAACGGGGATATTTATACCGGAGACAATACCTTGGTATCACTTACCAAGATCAAAACCAAGAATGAGTTGATCGGTGAAGTGATCGGATTGTTACAATCACCTGCTAAACGTGTGATTGCAGCTTTATTGCACCACCACGAAAATTTAGCAGCAGGTATTGCACCTGTGGTAGCAGAAGCCGCCCCGGTTGCAGAAGCGCCAGTAGTAGAAGCAGCCCCGGTTGCTGAAGCTCCTGTAACAGAAGCCCCTGCAGCACCAGAAGCTCCGGCTGCTGATGCACCTGCGGAATAATAGTTTGAAAATGTGAAAATGTGGCAATTTGAAAATTGCTCATGATCAGGTCTTCAATTGATAAATGATTAAGTGGGATGCTGGTTTGAAAATTTTCAAATTTTCAAATTTTCAAATTCTCAAATTAATAGGCAAAACAAATTTTTTTAAACCTCCGTCGGATCTTATAGAAATGAAGACGGAAAAAATTTAAACACATGGCAGACGTAAAATCATTAGCCGAAACATTAGTAGGCTTAACAGTTAAAGAAGTTCAGGAATTAGCTGATGTATTGAAAGCTGATTACGGTATCGAACCAGCTGCAGCAGCAGTGGTTATGTCAGGCGACGGCGGCGGCGGTGCAGCTGTAGTTGAAGAAAAAACATCTTTTGATGTTATCCTGGTTAGCGGTGGACCAAGCAAATTAGGCGTGGTTAAAATCGTTAAAGAATTAACCGGTCTTGGACTGAAAGAAGCAAAAGACTTAGTTGATGGTGCTCCAAAAGCAGTGAAAGAAGGCGTTTCAAAAGCAGAAGCTGATGAAATTGCTGCTAAACTGAAAGACGGCGGTGCTGAAGTTGAAGTGAAGTAAGTTTCATTTCACAAAAGATATAGCCGGTAAGCTTTGCGCTTGCCGGCTTTTTTTGTGTTGGGGATGCGGTTGTAAGTGTTGAGCAGTGAGTAGTCACTGGTTTTTAAAATACTCACTACTGACAACTCACTATTCACCATTGCCCATTTACAACTTAAAACTCAGCCCCCCATGCAAAATATATTTGCCATATCCCGCTTCCATAAACAATCCGGTATTCTTTGACAATTTAATGTTTGCACCAAGCCCAACCTGGTAGGCAAACTGGTTGGGTTCAGACATCAACCCTAATTTATTTCCTGTACCATCGGTATAATTCTGGTTCCATATATTGATACCTACTGCTGTTCTGAAATAAGGAACTACTTTTCCGTTAGTAGGCATATAATTCATCATATTCAACAGTACACTCCAGTTGTCCAATGATCCATTCATAACAGGAGGGCCACTTGGGTTGTTATAATCATAGTAGGATGTATTTACCTGACCATGTGTAACCATTACACCAATACTTGCATTCTGGCTGTATTGATAATCAATAGCACCGGTTATTGGGCCGGTTTGCATGATAGGGCCTTTGTAATAATTGTAAAAGCCCGCCAATTGGTTTCCATCAAGGTTGGGATACCCATAGCCTAATGAAAAATGAATTACAGGGTCAAATTTGGGTAAGGATAGTTTTTTCTGCCTTCTTTGTGGATAAGGTTGTCTGATTATTCTGGAACTGTAACCTCCATATCCAAAACGCGGACCAATCCCAATATTAACTTGAGCAGATACAAAAATGGGAAAAGCAGACGATAACAGCACTGTGAGCAGCAAATACTTACGCATAATCTCGGTTTTGCAGTAAGATGGATTTACTTAGCCCGGGTTTATACTAAAACTGTTAAAAATTCGGGTTGAATACACTTTTTGGCAGTGGGTACACCTTATATAGGGTTCTTTTTCCACAATCAGGGTTTTGGTCCAAAATTTGTTTTTGAAGTTTCCCCTCAATCCTTACCTTTGCCATCCTTAATTTTGGGCTAATTAGCGGGTGGACATTTTTATCATTATCGTTTGAATGGTGAATGAGCCGATTGTACGTTAAGAGAATCTTAAGTTCTCCCCAGATTTTTTTTCGCAAAAAAACCGGTTTTCATACATATGTCTACAACTACATTGAACAACAGGGTCAACTTCGGAAAAACTAAACATTTGGCCGATGCACCTGACCTACTCGACATTCAGTTAGAATCATTCAGAGAATTTTTCCAGTTAGAGACCACGCCTGATAAACGTAATGTGGAAGGGCTGTTTCGTGTGTTCAAGGAAAACTTTCCTATTACCGACACGCGCAACATTTTTATGCTGGAGTTCCTGGATTATTTTATTGATCCGCCACGTTACACTATTGAAGAGTGTATGGAACGCGGTTTAACTTATGCTGTACCTCTGAAAGCCAAACTTCGTTTGAGCTGTAATGATGAAGAGCACGTAGATTTCCAAACCATTGTACAGGATGTATTCTTAGGAAACATTCCTTACATGACACCGCGTGGAACCTTTGTAATTAACGGAGCTGAGCGTGTGGTTGTATCGCAGTTACACCGTTCACCAGGTGTATTCTTCGGACAGTCTATACACCCCAACGGAACCAAGATCTACTCTGCAAGGGTGATCCCTTTCAAAGGTGCATGGATGGAGTTTGCAACAGACATCAATAATGTGATGTATGCTTACATCGACCGTAAGAAAAAATTCCCGGTTACTACTTTATTACGTTCTATTGGTTTTGAAACTGATAAGGATATACTGGAATTATTTGGTATGGCTGATGAAGTAAAAGCCGATAAAAAATCACTCGCCAATCAGGTTGGTAAAAAATTAGCTGCACGTGTTTTAAGAACATGGGTAGAAGATTTTGTGGATGAAGATACGGGTGAGGTGGTGAGCATTGAGCGTAATGAGATCGTTATGGAACGTGATACTGTTCTTGACGAAGAAGCGATCGCTACTATTATTGAAATGGAAGTGAAGAGCGTATTTATCCAGAAAGAAGATGTGGGTGGAGATTATGCGATCATTTACAATACATTAAATAAAGATACTTCTAACAGCGAACTGGAAGCGGTTCAGCATATCTATCGCCAATTGCGTGGAGCTGATGCCCCTGATAATGAAACTGCACGTGGTATCATCGATAAATTATTCTTCAGCGATAAGCGTTATGATCTGGGAGAAGTGGGCCGTTATAAAATTAACCGCAAACTTGGACTGGACTATCCTTTGCAGAAAAAAGTATTGACCAAGCAGGATATCATTGAGATCATCAAATACCTCGTTCGTTTAACGAATGCCAAGGCAGAGATTGATGATATTGATCACCTGAGCAACCGTCGTGTACGTACAGTGGGTGAGCAATTGTATGCTCAGTTTGGTGTGGGACTTGCGCGTATGGCTCGTACCATCCGTGAGCGTATGAATGTTCGTGACAATGAGGTATTTACTCCGGTAGATTTGATCAATGCAAGAACCTTATCATCTGTTATCAACTCGTTCTTTGGAACATCACAGTTATCGCAGTTCTTAGACCAAACCAATCCTTTGAGTGAGATCACGCACAAGCGTCGTATCTCCGCATTAGGACCAGGAGGTTTGAGCAGAGAGAGAGCTGGTTTCGAGGTTCGTGACGTACACTATTCGCACTACGGTCGTTTGTGTACCATTGAAACTCCGGAAGGACCAAACATTGGTTTGATCTCTACACTTTGCGTACACGCTGCTATTAATGATATGGGCTTTATTGAAACGCCTTATCGTAAAGTAATCGATGGTAAAGTGAACATGAAGGAATTAACTTTCCTGAGTGCAGAAGAAGAAGACAGTGCAAAAATTGCCCAGAGTAATTCTCCATTGAATGAAAAAGGGGGATTTGCTGAAGATAAAGTTGTATCACGCCAAACAGGTGATTTCCCAATCCTTGATAAAGAGGAAGTAGAATATATGGACGTTGCTCCTAACCAGATCGTTGGTTTGAGTGCTTCTTTGATTCCGTTCCTTGAACATGATGATGCCAACCGTG
The DNA here is from genome assembly GCA_947372235.1 of Chitinophagaceae bacterium. Taxonomy (GTDB): domain Bacteria; phylum Bacteroidota; class Bacteroidia; order Chitinophagales; family Chitinophagaceae; genus Sediminibacterium. The sequence continues at coordinate 7,438 of CANBSW010000188.1, forward strand.
CGTTGATGGGATC
>CANBSW010000189.1 GCA_947372235.1 Chitinophagaceae bacterium
TAGAAAATCATATCAATCATATCCCAAATCTGCGAAATCAGTGATTTTTTACTGTAATTTCACGGCTCATTTAAAAGAGCAATTGTACTATGGCTGAAGCGATCTTAATGCCCCGTTTAAGCGACACCATGACTGAAGGTGTTATTGCCGCCTGGCATAAAAAAGTGGGCGATACCGTTAAGAAAGGTGATTTATTGGCAGACGTTGAAACAGATAAAGCCACCATGGAACTGGAAAGTTATCAGGATGGTGTGTTATTACATATAGGAACTCCAACCGGTGGCAAATTGCAGGTGAATGACCTGCTGGCCATTTTTGGTAAAGCCGGAGAAGATATTTCGGCCCTGATTGCCGGTGGTGGAAAAGCCGCCGAAGCGCAACCGGTTGCTGAAAAAACTGCCGAACCTGCAGCAGCCGCCCCATCATCTGCACCAACATTGGATGTTTCTTCCATGGATGAAGTGGTGTTGATGCCAAGGTTAAGTGATACCATGACAGAAGGGGTGATAGCCGGATGGCAGAAAAACGTAGGCGATACCGTTAAAAAAGGAGAAGTACTGGCCGATATCGAAACCGATAAAGCCACTATGGAACTGGAAAGTTATAAAGATGGTGTTCTGTTATACCAAGGTGCCAAAGCCGGTGAAAAAATATTGGTGAACGATCTGCTCTGCATTATCGGTAAACCGGGATTGGATGTGGATGCGATTGTTGAAGCGGTAAAAAGTGGGGGAGGAAAGAAGACGACAGACGACGGACACCCGACAATGGAGAAGAAAACAGAAGCAACTCCTACTGCACCTGCTCCATCAGCCCCAGCTGCTGAAGTAGTGAATGATGGAAGAATATTTGCCTCTCCACTGGCTAAAAAGATCGCTACTGAAAAAGGTATCGATCTGCGTTATGTAAAAGGAAGCGGCGATAACGGAAGAATTACCAAAACAGATATAGATAATTATACTCCCGCCGTCGCAACAACTAATGTTGCAGCAGCACCGGTATCAAAAGCTACCTCAACTTCTGCTGTGGCGGGTGTTGAAAGTTTTGATGAAGTTCCGGTATCGCAAATGCGTAAAACCATTGCACGCCGGTTGAGTGAAAGTTTATTTACAGCTCCGCATTTTTATCTTACCATGAGTATTGATATGGATGCAGCCGTTGCGGCCCGCACCAAGATCAATGAAGTGGCTCCGGTAAAAGTGAGTTTTAATGATATGGTGTTGAAGGCAACTGCATTGGCTTTGAAACAACATCCTAAAGTAAACAGCAGCTGGCTGGGCGATAAGATCCGTTACAACCATCATATCAATATTGGTGTAGCTGTAGCCGTAGAAGATGGCTTGCTGGTTCCGGTGGTTCGTTTTGCGGATACCAAATCATTAAGCCAGATTGGTTCAGAAGTAAAAGTATTTGCACAAAAAGCAAAAGATAAAAAATTACAACCAAGCGATTGGGAAGGAAGCACATTCACCATTTCTAACTTAGGTATGTTTGGTATTGACCAGTTTACTGCCATCATCAATCCTCCCGATTCCTGTATCCTTGCAGTAGGTGGTATTTCACAAGTGCCCGTAGTAAAAAACGGACAGGTTGTTCCGGGTAATGTGATGAAAGTAACCATGAGCTGCGACCACCGTTCTGTTGACGGTGCAACCGGATCTGCATTTCTCCAAACCCTGAAAAGCTTACTGGAAGAGCCTTTGAGAATGTTGGTATAATGAATTTGAAAATAGATTGTTTAAAAAGCTTCTGCCCAAAATGCAGAAGCTTTTTTGTTGCATTTGTGAAACCTAAAGTGTATTTTGTCCGATGCTTCTTTATTTTCTAATCAAAAAACAAACTATCATGCGAAAAATGTTCACCCTTTGCCTGCTGATGTACATTGCCATTAGTTGTAATAATCCTGCCGGAAAAGAGGCTGGTAAAACAGATTCTGCGGGTGCCGCAAAACCAACTTATGCCTACACTATTAAAAACCCCGACAACTGGGAAACGGGAAGTTCTCAAAATACAGCAGTGGCATTAAGTGCCTTGAAAGCTTTTGAAGACAATAAGGTGGATGAAAGTGTTTCTTATTTTGCAGATACAGTAAGATGGAGAACAGATTTTATGGAAGGAAAATTTTCAAAAGACAGTTTGAAAGCCATGTTTACAAAAGCCCGCGGAGATTTAAGCTCAATAAAAATTGATATGCACGATTTTGAATCGGTTATTTCAAAAGATAAAAAAGAGGAGTATGTAACCATGTGGTATGTGCAAACTACTACCGATAAAAAAGGAAAAACAGATTCTGTGGCTGTGATCAATGATCTGAAAATAATGAATGGAAAAATTACAGAATTGGACGAAGCCTACCGGCATTTTCCGGTGAAGAAGTAACAGGGTAACAACGTATACGTGGTAAGCTTTTTTTTCAACACATAGCAACATAGGTTAGGCAAAAGCTCACATAGCATTACTCCTATATGTCCTATTTCTTAACCGATGTTGCTATGCGTTGAAAAAAAATCGATTAAAAAGAATTTTATTAATGAAACATCCGTCTCAAAAATCAGATTAAAATAATTGTCTGGTTGTTATTATTCTATGCCCTTCAATGCTGAAGGGCATTTTTGTTGGATTAACAGAATGTTTAGATAAGATTGAAGATATTTAGGTATGGCTAAACAACTGCTGCTATTGCTCTTTTCTTTCTGTATTTGTAAAAGTCATGCGCAGAATTTATTGGCCAATGGTGGTTTTGAAGACAGGAATATTTGTCTGGAATACCATACAGGCTGTGCACCCGAAGCCTGGTTTCGCGTACCATTATCCGCAGTAACTGCCAGTGGTGGCACTTCGGGTTATCTGATGGGTAATCGTTTTGAAAGTATTGTGATGGAAAATGTAGCGCATCCCATGCTTTTCAGAAGTTTTATTTATACAAGGTTATTATGTTCATTGGATTCAGGAAAAGTTTACCGGTTCCGTTCTTCTTTCAGAACAGATGAATCAGGCTTTGATCATGTGGATGTGATCATGCTTCCCTTTGAGCCTTATCGGAATAAAAGACAATTGGCCGCTGCCAAACAAAGATTTGCCATCACCAAACAGCAACGCCAGTTAAATGAATTGCCGGGTAATTGGTATGAATATATGTTTGAGTTTACCGCTACCGGTCAGGAACGTTATCTTGTTCTTGGCAATTTTTCCAAAGAAGCATTGCCTTTAAAAAGAGAGCAAATGTTTCAGCCCAATATTATTTATGATGTAGATAATATTTCTTTATTGCCTGTTGATACCACACTAGCCATTTGCCCTGAATGGAAGAACAACAAACAAAAACTTTACCAGAATAATTCGCGTCATACTGCATTTAATTATATTGATAATGAAACAGAGGTTCCTGTAGCTGAAACAGTAATACCTAAAAAAGACACGCCGGTAAATACTCCGAAACCCACTCCGGTATTGGCTCCTGTGGTGAATGATACATTGGTGGTGCCAGATGTTTTATTCAAATTTGATAAAAGCGAATTAAACCCTGCTTTTGCGGGAAGATTAGATACACTGATCAGTAAGATCAAAAACAGAACCTTTAAACGTATTGAAGTATTGGGCCATACAGATAGTTTAGGAACGGATATATACAATCAAAAATTATCTGCCAGCAGGGCCACTACGGTAAAAAAATATTTAATTGAAAGGCTTCATTATCCCGAAGATAATATCATCACCAAATCATTTGCAGCAACGCTACCTGTAAGCACAAATAAAACAAAAGAAGGAAGACAGAAGAACCGAAGAGTGGAGATTGTTTTAATTAAGAATTAGGAATTAAAAATTAAGAATTAGTAAGCCGCAGCATTACAGGTCTTCTATTAATAGAACTGTAATACTGCGGCTATAATAATCCATTCTAACTCATTACTCACGACTGACGTCTCACGTCTCATGCAACTCAATTCTCATCCCAATCACACCCAATCGGTGCTCCCGGCGGGATTTCTTTGTGTTGTGGTTGAGGAATGTCTTTAGGTTTGTTGATACGTTCGATGGCATAACTGTAATGCGCTTTTTGTCCGGAACTGTTTTTCATCTGCTCTGCATATTGTTTTAAAGATTGCAGGCGATCATGGCAGATGGATTTTACAATATAATTGGCATTATCATTCTGACTCAAGCTTAACAGCCAGGTTAATACCATTTGTTGTGTTTGCAATTGTATTGCTGCTTTCAAACCTTTTTGCAGCGGGGATTTCCAGGTTTTGTTGATGATGGCATCCAGCACATCATCCCAACCAATGGTATTGGCCTGTGCTTTAAATTGCGCCAAACGATTGGCGCGTTCCGGATGAAAGAGAAAGGATAATTCATAATCAGTTAACGCTTCAGCTGCTGCCATCGGATCAAAACTCATCCCTGTTCTTTTGGCAAACAATTCACCTACACCATAATACAATGGTGGACGGGGCGGAATCATTTGCATTATTTTGTCGGGCATAGTTAACAGCTCGGGTGATAAACAATCCAGTGCTGCCTGCAATGCTTTTTGTTGCATGGCATTGGGCAATACTTCCGGTTTTTGTTGCAGATCGCCACGTACGCTGTAGCTGTAATTCATTCCACCAATTAATTTGCAGATCGCTTCTAATTGATAGCGGTGGTAATTATAAACGGGAACCAACACATCTTCCAATCTTGATAAAGGAGTATTCATGCGGATAGCCTGCTCAGAAAAATTTGCCATTGCTTTTTGCCGAACCTGCAGTACACTCTTTAATTCATTCACAGCATCTGTTCCGTTATCCCATAAATGGGCTTTGGGATGCATGCCACCTGCTGCGCGTGAATCGGCATCGGCAATAAATAGTAATCCTTTTTTTGTGTTTTCTTCCAAGATGTTTTTGAGTGCAGTATTCTCATCGGTGCCCGGTGCAAAATCTGAATAGCCATAAGTGATGGCACGTTTATCCCATTCACCAATTTCATCGGTGTACACCTGAGTAAAATCGATCTCACCTTTGCTGTTCACAAATACATTGGGATGCGGATAATCCATAACAGATGCACGGTTATTAAAACTGGATGCATAATTATGTTGCAAACCCAAAGTATGCCCTATCTCATGTGCTGCCAGTTGGCGCAAACGCTGTAAGGCTGCGATCTTCATGGTTTCAGGGGCAGGTTTACCGGTTTCGTAAGGAGAGAGCAGTCCTGTAAAAATTAAATAATCCTGACGAACACGCAGTGATCCCAAAGTAACCTGACCTTTAATGATCTCACCTGTTCTAGGGTCGGTAATCGAGGCGCCATAGCTCCATCCACGGGTAGAACGGTGTACCCAGTTAACCATATTGTAGCGGATGTCCATCGCATCGGCGGTATCAGGCAATACTTTTACAATAAATGCATTTTTAAAACCGGCGGCCTCGTAAGCCTGGTTCCACCATTTGGCGCCATCCATTAAAGCAGAACGGATGGGTTCGGGGGTGCCGTTATCAATATAATAAGTGATGGGTTTTACGGCTTCACTAACAGCAGCAGATGGATCTTTTTTTTCCAGTCTGTGGCGTGCGATAAACATTTGTTCTATTGGATCAGAAAAAGGGCTGCTATAATCAAAATAAGAAATTCCAAAATAACCGCTGCGGATATCGTACCGGCGGGGTTTGTATTTATTATCGGGTAATTGTACAAAAGAATGGTGCATTCTTACGGTGATGGCTTCTGCAGAGGGGGTTACAGTTGTAACAAAACGGCCTGCATCACTACCGCCGGTAAAAGTGATGGTAGCTTCGAATTCTGAGTTTAATGGAAAGTTTTTGGTATTGGGAAGATAGATCGCCGAGCGTGGTTCGCTGAAAGTGTAAGAGCCCTGTCTTGCTAAACGGATCCTGTCTGCAACATTCTGCGCATCACGAACAAAAAAGGTAGTGGCATCTACCAATACTTTATCGGCTTCTTCCTCATCAACCACAAAACTGGCAATGGTAGATTGGGCGAAAGATTCTTTTACCGCACGCTGTTCATTCTTATCTGGTGAAGTGGCACGATAACTGTAATTGGGTTGAACAAGAAATAATTTCTTGCCTACTTTATTAAATGCAACTATACGGGTGCCGCCAATTAATCCTCGGTCAAGGCCAATATCATTGGATCCCAGGCCGGCAGGTAATGAGTTTACGTAAAGGAACTCTTTATCAAATTTATCAACCTGCAGCCAGATCTTGCCATTGGCCGCATCCCACCAGAATGTGAAATAGCCGTCGTAGCGTTTCATATTCTTTGTTTTCTCTGCAATTTTTGAGGGAGGGATTTGTGCTGATACAAACAGACAATGTATACATAACACAGTGATGAGTAAGGAACGCATGGTAATCAGTTTTGGTAGTTTACGGGAAGTAGAAAATAAACAAACTCCCGGAAGTTTCATACCGATAGTTTGTTAAGTATAATGATCGGCTTAACTTTTTTTGCCGCCATTGCCTAATAGCTGGTTGATGGGATTTTTCTTTGGAGCTATTTTTATGATTGCTTTCTTTACGGGTTTCTTCGGTGCTGCTTTTTTAGCTACTTTTTTTATGGCCTTCGTTGGAGTAGTTTTTGTTGCATCAACATTTTTGAAAGGTGACGCACCTCCTTTCCCCCCGCCCTTGCCAACAAAATTTTCAGCCGTTTTCTTTGGAGCAACCTTTTTTGCAGGAGATGCACCTGCTCTGCGGCCAGATGTACCTAAAAGTACTTCTACGATTTTCTTTTTAGGTGTTGATTTTTTTGTAACTGCTTTTGCCATTACTTTAATTTGATGAGTTGATAAATAAAAAACTCCCGAAGTTTTGAACAATCGGGAGTAGAAGATCTTGGGTTAAAAAAAGTTATCCTGCATTGTTACCACTACCGCCGAACAGGGTACCATCTGAAACAGGAGCATCAGTTGCAGGTGCTTCAACAGGAGCTACAACCGGTGCGGCTACAGGAGCTGGTGCTGGTTTTTTAGCTGCTTTCTTTTTCTTTGGAGCTGCTTTTTTAGCAACTGGTTTTGGTGCTGGTTTAGCTGCTTTTTTTGGTGCTGCTTTTTTAGGAGCGGCCTTTTTTGCGGCTACTTTTTTCTTTGGTGCTGCTTTTTTAGCCGCTTTCTTAGGAGCTGCTTTCTTAGCTGCGGCTTTTTTTACTGCTTTTTTAACAGCCGATTTTTTCTTTGGAGCGGCTTTTTTTGCAGCTGCTTTTTTCTTAGGCGCTGCTTTTTTAGGAGCGGCCTTTTTAGCTGCTTTCTTTGGAGCGGCTTTTTTAGCTGCGGCTTTTTTTACTGCCTTTTTAGGAGCGGCTTTCTTAGCGGGCTTCTTTACTGCCTTTTTTTTACTTGCTTTTGCCATGATGGTATTGATTTGTGTTTTGTTAATGATGAGAGACGTAAGTTAAAAAACTTTTTTTGTAAAAAGCATGATT
>CANBSW010000190.1 GCA_947372235.1 Chitinophagaceae bacterium
CCTGTTGCCTCAATCAATTCCATATATACTTGCTTCTGAATAGCTCCGGATACACAACCCGCATACATTTCTGCAGCCTGTTTTAATTGTGAGGGCAATTGCCCTTCCAACACAATATCAGAAATGCTGAAATGGCCGCCGGGTTTTAATACGCGATACACATCTTTCAACACATTGTATTTGTTGGGAACGAGGTTCAGCACACAATTACTAACCACAACATCAGCAATATTGGCTGATACCGGCATATGTTCAATATCGCCCAAACGAAATTCAACATTATGGAAATTTAATTTCTCTGCGTTGATGCGTGCTTTCTCGATCATCTTCTCAGTAAAATCGATACCAATTACTTTTCCTGCTTCGCCTGTAATGGCGCGGGCTACAAAACAATCGTTACCGGCACCGCTGCCAAGATCGATTACCGTATTGCCCGGTTTGATCTTTGCAAATTCTGTGGGTAAGCCACAACCCAGGCCAAGATCAGCATCGGCATTATAACCGGATAACTTTGTGTAATCATCGGCCATCAGGTTGTATACTTCTGTGCTGCAACCACCGGCGCCACAGCAGGAAGATGCATTCTGTTCGCGTGATTGATCAGCGATCTCACTGTACTTTTCTTTTACGAGTGCTTTTAATTCGGATTCTGTTTGCATATGTTTTCGTTTTATTTTTTGCGTACTGCGTCATTGCGAGGTACTAAGCAATCTGTGTCATAAAGTTTCAGTCATCATGAAAAAAGAAGATACTGTTTTATTTATTTTATCACCCTGCCAGTACAAGCCACAGATTGCTTCGCGAAGCTCGCAATGACGTTAACAACAAGCTTTTGCGTTCTGCAATTTTAAAGAAGAGAACAAAAAAGTAAACTCTCCATTTACTTTTTCAAAAGCTTCCCAGTTAATGCAGTAACAACTCTTGGGACCATCAATCGTTCCTTTGATCAATCCTGCATTCTTTAATTCTTTTAAATGTTGCGATACGGTGGATTGGGCCAGTGGTAATACCTCCACGATCTTACCGCACACACAGGCATTCTGTTGTGCCAGTATTTTCAGAATAGCGATCCGTGCCGGATGTGCCAGCGCTTTGGCAAATGCTGCCAGATCCTGTTCTGCCTGTGTAAATTCTTCTGTTTTGGGTGTTGCCATTGAATTATCGTTTTTATACGATAGAGCAAAGGAAGGAGAATTTTTTGAATTATCGTATAAATACGATAAAAATATTTTTAAGAGATAGAAAAGATCAGATTTCAGTCACAAATCCTGTCATATCATACATTGTCACGCTCCGTAGGAGCAAAATACCGGTAGTATTAATATATCGATGGATTAAAAGTGCCTAGGTACGAAATATTACACACATGTTTTATCGTAAGGTTGCGTACCTACGGCACACAGCATCTCAAAATCGTGTGAATTTTCTACCGATATTTTGTGCCTAACAGTAGATTTGGGCAAGGTTCTCTCCTTCAAAATGCTAAAATCAACCCTTCATCATTACTTTTCAAGGTTTTATCGCCACCACTCATCCTGCAAATAATACCACTCACCATTTCACTATTTTTAAAAAATTTCACAATTAATTGCAAATCAATTAATTATAGTAAACCAGTTACAGTCCGCTGCCTATTACTGAAAAAAACATGGTACTATGTGTTGCATGGTACCAAATAAAATCACATCTTTGTGTTGTCAAAGGGAATGAACCAGGAAACAAAGCAGATATCCTTTCAAACTCTTCAAAAAAATTATAAACACTTTTAATAGACAAATCATGAAAACGCAAAACACAAACTTCTTTCAAGCCTTAGATCAGGAACAATTGAACAACCTGGTGAAAGAAGTAAAAGAAACCGTAGCCACCAATGTTCCACAGGTAAATCAAAAAACTGCTTTTAGTGTGGTTGATCTATGGAATCTGGAGCGCAGCAGAAGAAGCCGTATGGTTAGAAGACATTTGGCATAAGCAAAGCCATCTCACAAAAAGAGAATTATTTCAATCACAATACTTGCCATTAAGATGAACTATTCAGAAGGGCAGGACAAAAACTCCGGTTATGGATATTCAAAACACACAAAGTCAGATGCGAAAGGGTGTATTGGAGTTTTGCATTTTATCCATCATTCGCCAGGGCGAGGTTTACCCCAGTGACCTGGTAGAACGGATGAAATCAGCCAACCTCCATATTCTGGAGGGCACACTCTATCCTTTGCTTACCCGATTAAAAAATGCAGGGTTGCTTACTTATCGCTGGGTAGAAAGTAACAGCGGACCGCCACGTAAATATTTCGTGATGACTGATAAGGGCCTTGAGTTCTACGGTGAACTCGAAAGAACCTGGCAGGAACTTGCCGATGCTGTTCATGCGCTTACGCAGCCGGTAGAAAATGCAAACCCATCCGAAGAAAACCAACCCCAACCTTAACCAACTACTTAAATTGAACAGACCATGAAAAAGGTAATTAATATAAACTTTCAGGGCAGGGTAATACCCATTGAGGAGAATGCCTACGACATGCTGAAGCAGTATGTAGAAAGTTTGCGCAGGTTCTTTGCCGACGAGGAGGGACGTGATGAGATCATTAACGATATCGAAGGCCGTATTGCAGAACTTTTTGGTGAAAGCCTGAAAAAAGGCAGTACCTGTATTACTGAAGATGATGTAAACAAGATCATTGCCAGTATGGGCCGTCCTGAAGACTTTGAAGACGAAGAAGGAAAAGTACAATCACAATTAGGTGGCGAAGGCAAGAAACAAAATACCAGCGGCAGCAATTATGAGTATAGCTCAGAAGTTCCTCCCCGAGGCCGTTTATTCAGGGATACAAGCGATAAGGTATTAGGGGGTGTTTGTAGCGGCCTTGCCAATTACTTAAGAGTAGACCCAACTATTGTAAGATTGCTTTTTGCACTCTTTGTATTTGCAGGCGGCGGAGGTATCTTATTATATATCCTTTTCTGGATAATACTGCCTTCCAAAGCATTAGCAAATACATCATCTACCAAAAGATTGTATCGTAACCCGGATGAAAAAGTGATCGCGGGTGTGGCAAGTGGTATTGCTTCTTATTTTGATATCGCTGTTTGGATACCCCGTTTAATATTCGCTTTCCCATTGGTGATTGGAATTATTACATCCATCTTCAAATCAGCTTTTTGGTTTGATGTAGATCCCTTCCCCGGCATTGTATTCGGATCATTTGGTGGAACATTATTTGTAGTGTATGCAGTATTATGGGCTGTAATTCCTGAAGCAAAAAGTGCTTCAGAAAAATTAGAGATGCGTGGTGAAAAAGTAGATCTGAACACTATTAAAAATACCATTCAGGAAGACCTGGAAGGATTTAAAACCCGTGCAGAAAAATGGGGGGGTGAGTTTAAGGATAAAGCACAGGAATTTGGTCAGGAATTTGGAAGCACTGTAAAACAGAAAAGCCAGCAGTTTGGATCTGAAGCTGGTTACGCAGCAAAAAGTGGTGGCAACCGTTTGGTAAGGGCTTTGGGAATTATGTTTAAAGCCTTCTTCTTATTCATTGCCGGAATTATCGCTTTTGCCTTACTGGTTGCATTGCTTGCCTTTATGGTAGCCGGTATAGGAGTGTTTCCTTTGAAGAATTTTTTCCTGGAAGGATTCTGGCAAAATGCGTTGGCTTGGGCAACACTTGCTTTGTTCCTAGGCATACCGGTGATCGCCTTTATCACCTGGGTCATCCGCAGAATTATGGGTGTTAAATCCGGCAACAGATACCTTGGTTTTACTTTCGGTGGTTTATGGTTTATCGGATTGGTATGCGGTGGTTTATTAGCAGCTTCTATTGCACGAGATTTTGATGCAAGGGCAAGAGAAAAACAGGACTACACCATTGTTCAACCTGCAGGCGGAAAACTGATTGTGAATGTACCAGAAAGTAAAGTGAAAGTGATTGGACGCTGGTTTAAAATGGATGGCATTTTAAATATGACCGATGACAGTCTCTTTCTTAACAACGTTCGGTTGCGTATTGTAAAAAGCAACGATTCATTCTATCATATCAATGCTTATAAATTAAGTAACGGACGTGATGAATCAACTGCATTACACAATGTAAAAGAAATGAATTACGGAATTACACAAGATGATAGCGTCATCAATCTCGACCGAGGCTTTTCTTTACAAAGAGGAACAAGGTTCCGTAACCAGAGTGTAACAGTTACTATGGAAGTACCGATTGGTAAAAAAATCATGATTAAAGGTACTGTATCACGTAGATTGAATTCATTTCATATAAACAGGAGTGACTGGGAATTTGACGAAGACTGGAATAACGATTACAGCTGGAGTTCTGATGCAGAATATATAATGACACCCGGCGGATTGGAAAGAGTAGACAAGAAAAATAGAGACAGGGATAATGAAGATGAAGACAATAATACGGTAAAAAAATACAAAAAAAGCAAAGACGATCTGCAGAAAGAATACGAGAAAAAACAGAAAGAAGCAGAAGACCTCAGGAAGGAACTGGATAAACCTGCACCGGCGGTAGATACTACAAAAAAATACCGGTACCAGAAAGCAGTTTCTTATCAGTCAGTACCCCAATCCAGGAAAATTACTGAATCTGTAAAAGGCAGTGATACTGAAGAAAGCAGAATCTCTTCTGTAGAAACTTCCAGGTTATTATTAATGCAAATGGTATTATAAACTCGGTTGAAGTTGGGATTTACAGAACCCTGTCTTGATCACAGGATGGGGTTCTCCCTTTTTTCATTCATTATCAAAAACTGCTTTATGAAAAAGATCTTTTTATTCCTGTTTATCTGTATGGTTTTTATAGCCGGTATTTTCTCCTTTGTATTATATAAAGTATGGTTCTCCAATAATATTTCGATCAGTGTAAATGATTCTGAAGACAGGTTTCAGTTATATGCTTCTTATCCACGCAATAAAGCAAGAAGGATACAGCATCTGATAGATTCCCGTTTTCACAACGCAATGTTGCGTAAGAACAGGGTAGATGGGTATATGACCACGGATGATAATACCCAATTTTATGTACGAACCACCCCGGGAAGGTTTCTGATACGATTGAATAAAAATGAAAATAATGAGGAAGCCTGTCTTCGCCTGAAACAATTGGGTGAAGAGATCAAGATAGAGTTAACAAAAAATTGAGTGTAAGTTTTTTTTAAAATGAACAGATTGCTTTCTAAAAATATACTTACGTGTTTATTGTTAACTGCACTGCTTTTAAAAGGGTCAGCACAGGAATCAGTACATAAAAAAACTAACCCTGAGCTCTACAAGGAGATCGCTGTTATGGATAGCCTTTTATTTACAGCATTTAATGCAAGGGATTTAGAAAAACTGAAAACCTTTTTTACAGCAGATCTTGAAGTGTTTCAAGACAATACAGGCGTTAGAAATTATTTTCAAACCATAGAAGCTTTTAAAGGATTGTTTGCGATGGACTATGTGTTAACCAGGAAAATTGTGAATAGCAGCATGGATGTTTATCCGATTAAAGATTTTGGTGCAATAGAATCGGGTGCTCATAATTTTTGTCATACAGAGCAGGGAAAATTGGAATGTGCCACTTTCAAATTCATGCATGTATGGGAGAAAACACCGGAAGGGTGGAAAATTAAACGACTGATCACATACGATCATTAACAGAATGAGTAAAAATTTTATCAAAGCAACGGTATCCCCGTTGCTTTTTTTATTTTATTGCCCCCTTTGCTTCACTTATTTTTGCCACAAATAATCTAAAGAATGAAAAATACCCCTTTTACACAGAAACACATAGCGCTTGGTGCAAAAATGGCCGAGTTTGCCGGCTACAATATGCCCATCAGTTACAGTGGTATCAATGATGAGCATGCCGCCGTTCGCAATAATGCCGGTGTTTTCGATGTAAGCCATATGGGTGAGTTTATTGTAAAAGGAGAAAATGCACTCGATCTGATACAACGCGTCACTTCTAACGATGTTTCTAAAATTACCGACGGACAGGCGCAGTATGGCTGTTTGCCAAACGAAGAAGGTGGGATTGTAGATGATTTGATCGTGTATTGTTTAGAATACAACAAATCTTACATGATTGTGGTGAATGCATCCAATATTGAGAAAGATTGGAACTGGATCTCAAAGTATAATACCAAGGGTGTTGAAATGCACAATATCAGTGAGAAAACCTGTTTGCTGGCTATTCAGGGCCCCAATGCAACTAAAATTTTGCAGCCATTGGTTGATACGGATATCATGAACCTGAAATATTACACATTTACCAGAGGCAAATTTGCAGGCGTAGATAATGTGGTGGTTAGTGCTACGGGTTATACCGGATCTGGCGGAGTAGAGATTTATTTTGAAGACAAAGACGGCGCTGCCGATAAAATATGGGACGCTATTTTTGAAATTGGTACACCACAAGGTTTGAAACCTATCGGCCTTGGCGCAAGGGATACTCTGCGTTTGGAAATGGGTTACTGTTTATATGGTAATGATATTGATGATACCACTTCTCCATTAGAAGGTGGATTGAGCTGGATCACCAAATTCACAAAAGAGTTTACGGCGAAAGATATTTTGGCCAAACAAAAAGCAGCAGGCGTAACCCGTAAGCTGGTGGGTTTTGAAATGATCGATCGCGGAATTCCACGTCATTATTATTTAATTAAAGATGCTGCGGGTAATACAATTGGTCAGGTAACCAGTGGTACCCAGGCACCCTCTCTCGGGAAAGCAATAGGAATGGGTTATGTGGCAGTAGCATATGCTTCTGTTGACAGTGAGATCTTTATTGATATCCGTAATACATTGGTAAAAGCGAAAGTGGTGAAAGCTCCGTTTGCATAATACATTTTTTATTGCCACAGATTTCACAGATTAGCACAGAAAAAAATCTGTGTTCATCTGTGGCAAATTTTTACCTTATCAACAATGAACAACCCATTGTTAATAATAAATACTTTCTTCTGCTTCAGCTACAGAATAGATTTGTAGTATGATGAAAAGATTCTTTCCTCTTTTAATACTTGTTTTGGTTTTCGCCACATCCTGTCACCGAAAATCCATTCCGGGTGCATCCGGAACTGAAACAGGGATGGCGTCTTATTA
>CANBSW010000191.1 GCA_947372235.1 Chitinophagaceae bacterium
TGAACCAATGCAAAAGAAATTTCCGCAACCGTTGCACCTGAACTCAACATATGGAATGCGAAACTATGGCGGCTGATATATTTACAACTTACTCTGTGAAGATTGTATGCTTGTTTATCTTGAAAAGCATCGAAAAAATCTTGTTTTTATTCAACAATCATCGCAGTTACTACAAGCTCTCTCTGACAATATTTGGTGTATTATTTTTTAATTCATCCAGCGCAGCATAGATCTTTTTTAATTCTCTTCTTTTCACTCCTTTCCCTTTCTCAAAACTTGTACTGTGATTACCGTAAAACCGAAGCATGTTTCCCCTTAGTGTGGTATCCATATTTTCAAACCTGTTTTTACTGAGTGTAACCAACAGCTTGCCATAATTTATATCAGCGGGTTTATATTCTCCCTGAACGGTTTCATTGCCGGTATCAAAATCAATATTTGCAAAATCAGTTTTTCCCCGACCGATTTTTTTCATGGAAGCGCTGCAATTCACTAAAACAGTATCAAAACTTTGAATAAATATTTTTTCTGCTTCGGGTCCGGGTTCTTTTATTTTCAGTGATGCCAATGGGCCAACTTTGGGTAGTACGCGAACAAACCATGATAATATGAATGGTACAAACCCCGGCTTCCTGCTTTTATCTCCCAATTGCTTGTTGTAGTTGGCCCTGCTCATAGTATACCTGAAATTACGGCTGGTAGCTGTGGGTTGTGTTTTCAGTATCTCATTTTTCCTGATCACCCAGGCTGTTCTGGTTATCACCGGAAAAAGGCTCATCACAGAGAACCGGAATGTTTCAATGGAAAGCGAAAGGTTTCTGAAAATACTGTTGATCGTAATTCCGTATGTTTTCAGAAAAGCTCTTTCCAACAACTCACGGGAAACATGAAAACCGATAAAATCGTGGTAAGCCTGAGAAGCATAATTTCCTTTGGCTGTTTGTAAAACATCAAATGCAAATTCGATTCTTTTATGAGAGAGATTGTCTTCATCATAGGTAACTGTCCCGCCAAACTTCTCTTTCAATTTGGGATAAACAATCGGAACACAATGGTTGGTTCCTATATAATGGCCATACTTGTCTGACATATAATGACACAAAAAACCCAATGCAAATGCATACTCATTGATATCTTTTGCTTCAGCCAGCAAGCTGTTTACAAAATCGCCGCTTCTTACATAATGTACGTAGTTGGTGAAAACATGGCTGCCAAAAGGAAAATAACCCATATCGGGGGTAATGGCCCCGCCATAAGCGTAACCATGAGCTTCTTTCAATTGCTCTTCAGTTACACCGGGATATTTTTGTTTGAGTAAGGGTTGAAATGATTTTTCCCAGAGTGCATCAATGATTGCTTCATGCGTAATAACAGAGTACGCTTTTAATACCAATGGACTCCCCAGTATACAAACAGCAGCCAGAAAAATATATATAATAAAACTGTTTGACCGCATCATAGTAAGTTATTACCGCTGCAATTATTTTTTAATTGCCAGTATAGCTAAAATTAAGAACCCTTCATAGTGCGGTTATTACAGATTATCGAATAAAAGTTATAACATTTACTGATTCCTGACTAAATATCGGGGGTACTTCCCATTGGAACATTGAAAACATTTATCTTTTCTACTGCGTATAGTCTCTTGAAGTGAACCATTAGGATGCGGAGAAACTCAGTTCTATTTTTGTACAAGGCTTCTATTTAAGGAGTTTATTTTTGGTTTTTACTCATCATTGTCCCTTTTCAGTCAATGTCATTAGGGTAAGAAAGTTTCACACAAAGAAAAATAAGGAGCAATGTCGCAAAGAAAGGTTCTTTGCGACATTGCACTTATTGATAGGCATCCGTGGGAACTTACTTTATATTTTATCAGACATACTGCGGAGAAAGAAGGCTAAAGGTTTACATATTTTATCAGGTAAATAATTAACAAATAGTTCAGCAATCTGTTTTTATTTTTAATTAAAAATTGAACACTCGAATTCTACTAAACTTTGCAACTGTATTGGTTTTTACTGTTTCGTTTGCACAACAAAACTCTCTTAAATACAAACCTGTTCATATTAGTGCAGATAGTGCCAGATCGGTGATCAGGGAACTGACGGATTTTTTGGCTGATAATCATCCCGGATTTTACAGGTATAACAGCAAACCGCAATTTGATAAATATATTGATTCCATCCAAACATCTATCGTCGACAGTATTTCAGAAATTGATCTATTCAGAAAAATAAAACCCATCACTGCCAAAATAGGTTGTTTGCACACAGAATCCGACATCTCTGCTAAATATCGAAGCTACCTTAATCAGCAACCTAATTTACTGCCGTTACAAATTTTTTGTAAGGATGATCATGCATTCATCATCCATAATTACTCAAGCGACCCCACTCTTTTTGTAGGTACAGAAATTTTGGCTATTAATGGAAAGCCCATAAACAAACTCATTGCAACACTTCTGCCATTTATAGAATCAGACGGATATAACCAGACTATGAAATACCAGTCGTTATTACATCATTTCCCCGATTGGTACCGCAGTTTTATTGAGATCACTGAACAGTATACCATTACCACTCTTCAGGATGAAAAAGAGCAAGCCCATATTTTGCAAGGTCTTCGCTGGAAAGAAATGGTAAGAAATGATTTTCTACAGGATTCCATTTTCGCAAAGCCACTTACATTCAGCATAGAAAATAATACAGGCATTTTAACCATTCACACTTTTGAAGAAGAGGAGATCAAAAAACAAAAACAACATTTCGACAATTTTATAGATGCCGTATTTGATGAACTGACAACAAAAAATATTCCTGACCTGATAGTAGACCTGCGGGATAATGGTGGTGGAGAAGATGCTCATGCGGCCTATTTTACGAGACACTTTTTTGACACCAATTTTCGTTACTGGGACAGGATCGAAGTTACAGAAGCCTGGGCAAAATCATTTAAGAACAAGGATAATGCCCAATTGAGGCAACCAATTCTGAAAGATGGTATATGGCTGATGCAAAAAGGAAAAACTACAAAGGAGTTTGATTTTTTTGAAGACCAGTTGCCTGCAAATAATCATTATAATGGACATGTATTTGTGCTGATCAACGGGGCCTGTGCTTCTTCCTGTGCAGATGTTTCGGCGCTATTATCTTATCACAAAAAAACAGTTTTTATTGGTGAAGAAACCGGTGGCGGGTTTCAGGGTAATACCAGTGGGATGGTTCCAACAGCCACTGTAAAAACCGGTACATTTACAATTGCTTTGCCTTATCAAAAATATTTCAATTCCGTAAACCCTTCGTTAAATATTGGTCACGGAACTTTTCCCGATCATCCTGTTTCTTTAACAACGGAAGATCTTTTGAACAATCATGACAAGGCAATGGAGTATGTTTGGAAGCTGGTAAAAAAAGATTAACTATAATTGATACATTCCAATAACTTGTACATTTAATTAGTACTGTTAAAGTAAAAATCACTTTATGATTGAACAAACTGAAATGGTGGTTACCACCTGGCATTATCATCCTCCTTCAAAACCAATAACTGATGCAACCAAAATAGTGTCCCTTACCCATTTTGATGTAATGCGCAAAAGGGCATCCACAAAAAAAGGAATTGCCTGCCGCTTTACCTGCCAGTTTGCAATTGATGAAGACATAGTGTTGGAATATGTTGGCGAGAATTCTTATGTAATTGATTTGGAAGATGTGATCGACAAAAATGAATTATTAAGAATGATCCGGAATGCCTTCGCCAATTTTAAAGAGAAATTTGATTTCAGAAAACTGGGAACCGTGTTGACTGATCAAACACTGAATCCTTTGAATGAGGCTGTGATTGAGATAGATGCGATTTTGCCTTTGCTTGTTTGAATATACTAGTTGAATTGCGGGTTATTCGTCAGGTATCACAGATGTTTGGAAGAAATACGATGTATTTAAATTGTCGATATACTTACCCCATACTTCAGTCAGAGGATTAGATATTTTTGTTTTTTTATTCCGGGGACTTTAGTCCCGATAGGTTTGGGTAGATTTTTGATAATTTATGCAAATCTGAAGCCGGGCTAAAGCCCGTATTGAATTGTAGTGAATACCACTATCCCCACACTGAAGTGTGGGGCAAATATAAAAGCCCATAGATATTAGTTTCTTTCGGACAACTGTGGTCAGGCTACCATCAACAGCAAAGTTTCAAAACATTTGATCAACATTTTTTCGCCACAGATTCACAGATTAGCACAGATATTCTCAATACAATCTGTGCTAATCTATGGCAATTTTATTACACTCTTTCAGTAATGATCTTGCAAAAAGAAACACGAAGAAATTTATGAGTGAGTTGTTCATGCAAAAAAATAGCAGGTAGTTATCTACCTGCTATCTCAAGACTAATCAATCGATTTCTTTACCCTTCCAGTAAACCCTGCGCATAATCTCTGCAACGTTTGGTTTCTTTCACGGCATCTGAACCGGCAGGTATATCATATTCCAGTTCAATGGTGCAGGGGAATTTGTATTTTTTTTCTTTCACCAAAGTAAGGATCTCTTTCAATGGGGTATCGCCTTCTCCCCATGGCATATTCTTTCCTCCATTGGCTTTGGTTTTTCTGTCTTTCAGGTGCATGCTGGTAATAAATGCATGTTTGGTTTCGATCAACTTCAATAAACTTTCTTTGGTATTGCCGGCTGCCATATAGTGACCACAGTCGAGGTTCAATGTGTTGTAAGGAGATTGTGCCAATGCAGTATCCCAGGCAGTTTCGCTTGCCTGTAAGTGCGCATGATACCCAATATATACTTTATGTTTTGCAGCCAGATCTCCCAGGCGTTTTGTTTGTGCAGGATCGGCAGGCAATTCCACACTTACCGATCTTGCCCCTAATGCTTTGGCTGCTCGTAAAGAATATTCCACTTCCCCATCCGTATTTTCTGGTGCCAGTGAGTTGGGTTTATAGGCAAAGAAATACACGCCTGCATCATTGAATTTTTTACGAACCTCTGCAAACTTATCCATCGAGATATTTTCTCTCCAGCTTGCCACTGTTTGCTGGTATTGTTTGATCTGTGCTTTGGCTTCCTCAGTCAATTCAGTTTTAGGCTGACCGGCTGCACGTGGTGCCGGTTTAACCGGGTTGGCAGGCTTACCTAAATAATCTTCCACTTCATCACCTTTTAATTCAACGGCATTGATATTACTGTCGATACAATACTGCAGTAATTTATCCGGTTGACTGGGCATACTTCTGTATGAATAAGTGGTTACACCAATTTGTACTCCCTTAACAAGAGAGTTGGGTTTGGTTACGAAAAGTCCACCGGCAAAAGCAGATTTTCCGGCAACGATCAAACTTAAAGAGGCGAGTGAACTTTGGTAGAGAAATGCCCTACGTGTAGGATTAGCAGACATGGCAGCGATTTTTAATTGAAAAAATTGATAGCTTAAATATAGGCGAATTTTCTTTGTTCAAGATTATCTGTTCACAAATTTATGGTTCGCCCCCTACCACCTACTTTGTCCTTCAAATAACATTGACTTGATAGAAAAATGTTCAATTTATTTATCATTCAAAAACATCGTTTCAGCTAATTTGGTAGCACTAGTAGTATGTACATTTGAAAAAGGTGCCGTATTGGAAAAGAAAAGTACAGCTCTGCCACTTGCTCGGTTTACCCTAAAGTTTGTGTTGGCAATACCACCCCAGTAAACAGAATTGGACGTTGAAAATGTGTTTGATTGGTTACCACGTATAGCCCAGCCCAGACCCCATTTAGCTGTGCCTTTATAAGTAAGTGATGTATCATTGGGTGGAGAAGAGGCATTGATGGTTTCTAGATGAACAAATTTATCGCCGATCTGGTTTACAAACATCTCGTCCAATGTTTTTTTAGAAAGAATCTGTTGACCTAATAAGGTTCCATCATTTAAAATACATCTGAGAAAAACGGCGTAATCTTGAAGGGTGCTGAAGAGTCCGCCGCCCGCATTGTATTCGGGAGGTTTGATCCCGCCTTTTTTGATGATGCGACTGGTATCTAACACAAACTCTCCATTCACCAGGTTACCAAACGAAACCACATGACCAATTAATGAATCTGGTACAGTAAAAAAAGTTCTTGTCATACCCAATGGACCGGTAACATGTGCTTTCAGGTATTTTTCCAGATCTTCTCCGGATACTTTTTCAATGATGCGACCAACCCAATCCATACCCGATCCATAAAAGAAAGTTTCGCCTGCTTCAAATAGTCTGGGCAGGTCTTTGTAGGGCCAGTTGACGGGTTTGGTAAAATGAAATAAACGGTAGCTGTCGAAATCATATCCAAAACCGGAAGTATGGGTAAGTAATTGTCGGAGGGTGATGGTTTTTTTAGCCTTTACTAATTTACCATCTGGTTGTAAGATAGGGATGCTCGTCATTTCGGGCATCAGCTTATCCAGTGGCTCATCTAATTTGATCTTTCCTTGTTCAACCAACTGCAAGGCGGCAACGGTTGAAATGGCTTTTGTCATGGAATAGATTCTGAAGATACTGTTTGCCTGAAGAGGTTCATCTTTTGTCCAGACTTCTTTCCCATGATCATATTCAAAGAAAATACCGTCTTTATCAATGGCGGCTACTAAAAAAGCAGGTAATGGATTAATATGCGTAACGCTGTCGAAGGTTTTTTTCCAGAGAGTAGTTTGAGGAGATTGCGAATAGCTGATCAGTGCCCAACAAAGGAAATTGAAAAGACAGAGGATTTTTTTCATGCTGTAAAATTAATAGCTAAAATTAATTTCGAAAATGAAATTTTTGTTTCTTAGGATTGGCGTTCGAAAGAAGGTGCCGGGCTTTAGAGCAATTTATTTCATTATAATAACTTTACTCCTCTTTTTCCAACTCCTCCACGGTTTTTTTGGCATTCGCTAAACGAATGGCTTTATTTTTAGCCACTAATTTCTGCGTGGTCCAATGTTCTAACCGATGGTGTAGCGGAAT
>CANBSW010000192.1 GCA_947372235.1 Chitinophagaceae bacterium
GTAATAAAAATGGCAAAAAAGGGAAAGACCATGATAATGATTAGCGATCTGATTCAAATACAACTGATCAATTTTGGATTTTTAGAAATAGCGACGCCCGTTATTAAGAGAAAGTTCTCTACATATTCTGCTGTTTTTAACCCTTTAAGGCCTAAAAATCGGCAAAAGTCATAAAAATACGGCTATATAGAGTAGGGTAAGGTTGGAAAACGGACAGAAAACACTATTTTTAAGAAATAAATTTAAATATTATGGCAACAGGAGTTGTAAAATGGTTCAATGATTCAAAGGGTTTCGGATTTATCACACCAGATGATGGTGGTGAAGATCTGTTTGCACATTTTTCTGCAATCAACATGGGTGGATTCAAAACTTTGAAAGAAGGTCAAAAAGTATCATTTGAAATAACAGATGGTAAAAAGGGAAAACAGGCTTCAAATATTCAGGCTGCCGAATAACCTTTTTTGATCGTCCAATGCTGCACTTGTAAGTGCAGTTCCTTATCTCTATATTTCTTTGTTGGTCTTCTTCACTGAGGTATAGAGATAAGTTTATTATATCCCAATACGAGTTACTCCGGGCAATCCAGCTTACTCAATACCCTTCTTTTACTAAAAGGATGGATTGACAACATCAGGTATCCTCCGCCATTGATCGTTGGTTCTTTCTTCAAGATCCCTAAACTGTGAAGTCCTAACACCAGGGGCCCTGCTTTTACTGCCATTCCCAGCCATATTTGCCCCTGTGTATTATATTGTATTGGAAGATAAGCGCCCCAGCCAATGGTTTCCCAACGTGGGGTAATGGTTAACAGGTTCAGTTCCCTGGTTCTTAGTTTGGTAAAACTGGAGGTAGAATAGAAATTCATACTAAGTTCTCCATTCACATAAAAATGGTTTCCCAGATTTTTATCAATATTAAGTATCAATCTTGTGGGATTGCTGATCGAAAAGTTATCGGTAATATCAGAATTATTTGAAAAAAGGGTCTTTATTGAATCACTTAAGTCTCTCACATTTGATGCATTACTAAGTTTCGTGTCAAAATTAGCATCCGGCAATAATGGATTGGGGTCGCTGAATTGGATGGAATAAGGCGTTGGCTTGAAATGATTGGCTCCCAGATCCATCAGGCTTACCCCTATTTTCCAATCGTAGTTCAAAACATTATTGCCACTATTGGCAGCAGACTCGCTATTAAAGGTCAGGTATTCTATGCCTAAACTTAGTCCCAGTCCATTCAAAGATTTATTCAAAAAATCTTTTTGGGTACTCTCATTTAAATTATCGGAATACGCATAAGATCCACCACCACCGGTAAAGGTGAAAAAAGTATCCGTTGCAGTTTTACCTTCCAGATAACTCATCTTATTTAATTTGAAAAAAGCGCCGGAAAGTCCTTTCATGATCTGTAAAGTAATTCCCCCGCTTAGCTTTGAATAACTGTTTTCCATCAATACCCTCGAATAGTTAAGGTCGGTTTCCATCCAACCAGTGCTTGTTATAAAACCCTGCAAATAAGGAGTGTTTGCATTAGCGATCAAAAAATCGTTCAGGCTTGCTATTGTATCAGCATAATTCAATGGCATGGTTTTAATATGCGTATAACTCCGCAACCTAACACCAACATTGAAAGCATTTCTATTATCTATTTTATATAAAAAATTCAACAGGCTTACATCAAAATTACCATGGGCAAATCTGCTTGCCGTGCCCTCTTTCATGGTCAAACCCAATTCGCTCTGTATACCATTCGAATACATTTTCATGTAGGGAGAATTGGTGCTCACTTTTAATTGTGTTGAAAATAAAGTGAGATCCCATTTATAGGCCGAGTTTACAGAACTGGCTGGATTATTAAATACAGCGGTACTGCCGGAATAAGCAGATCCATGTAAAGCCTGATATCCCTGCGAAATTGCTTGCAGGCAAAAGCTGTTTAGTAAAACCAAAATTGTTACAGAAAATAAAAACTTCATACGGTAAATATTGATACCCGGATAATAGCGTTCGCAGCCCTGAAAAATTGTATTTCGTAACAATTATTCAGCAATCTTTTATTAAGTTACTGATTGTCAATTAAGTTTAAACAATTTCACCCTTCTTTCCATAATTGAAAGTACGGAAGCTTTTATTGATTTTGCCCAAAGGTTTTTGTAGGTTGTAACGTCTAATCAACTAATAAGGAACTATTTGAACGAACAGGAATTTATTTTATTACTGCAAAAAGGAGACCAGCAGGCATTTAAACAGCTGGTAAATACGTGGCAAAACATGGTATATAATACCGTGCTTGGTATTGTGCAGGATAATCAGGAAGCGGAAGATGTTTCTCAGGAGGTATTTATTCAGGTTTACCAATCGATAAAACACTTTCGGGGAGATGCAAAATTGTCTACCTGGCTGTACAGGGTTTCTGTAACCAAAGCATTGGACGCTGAAAGAAAAAAGAAATCCAAAAAAAGATTGGCTAACCTGAAATCCTGGGTAGGGCTGGGTGAAAAAGAGGAGGAAGCCGTTCACTTTCACCATCCCGGGGTGCAGTTGGATAATAAAGAGCGCGCCGCAGTTTTGTTCAAAGCCATGCAGAAGCTTTCCGATAATCAAAGGATCGCTTTTACCTTGATCAAAGCTGAAGGACTTAGTTATGAAGAAACTGCCGATATCATGAATATCACCATAAAAGCAGTAGAAGCACTGATGCACCGGGCAAAAGAAAACCTTAGAAAACAATTACAACATTTTTATACCCCCGATTAAAAAATATGTCTATGCAACACAGAAAATCTACCCTTGAAGAAATAGAGAAAACCCTGCAAAGTATTGATGGTATCAGCAGGGCTGATATGCCTCCATTCTTTTATACCCGCTTACAGGCAAAACTGGATAATACATCCTCTTCCAATAATTTTTGGATGGTGATCACAAGGCCGGCTGTATCTCTGGTAACACTTTCTTTACTGGTTATTTTGAATATTGCCGCCATCACTTATTTTATAAAGTCACCAAAGAAGTCCGGCCAGCTTGAGTCGTCCGGTATTCAAACTTTTGCACAGGAATATGATCTTACGGTATCTTCTGTTTATAATGATAAAACAACTAAGTAATGAGTTACTTCAATAGAAATAAAGGATGGGCCATCGCTTTTCTGCTGTTAATCTTTTTGAATATTGCCACTTTAACTGCTTTATGGCTAATGAAAGATGGAAGGCCATTGCCTTTTTTAAAAGATAAGGACCCCAAATCGGGTGTAGTTGATTTTTTAGTGAAAGAATTAGGATTTGATTCTTTACAAAAACAAAAACTGATCAGCTTACGGGATGCACACCAGCAAAAAGTAAAGGAGCTGCGCAAAAATAACCGTGAAGCCAAAGATGCTTTTTTTGCTTTATTACAAAGATCAGACCTGCCTGATTCTGTTGTTGCGAATGGCGCCAAAGAAGCTGCCCGTTATGATCAGGAATTGGATGTACTCACATTTCAGCATTTCAGAGAGATCAGAAATTTGTGTAATGAAGAACAGAAGAAAAAATTTGAAAACGTTATCAGAGAAGTTCTTAAAATGATCGGCCCCCCACAAGGCGGGAGACCACAAGGACCGCCACCTCCAGGACCCGGGGGTGAAAGGCCCGATGGCCCACCCCCACCTGATGATGATAGAAGCGGCCCCCCGCCACCACATCAATAATTTTTTTACTGAGCAAAGGTTTTTGTAAATGATCTGCATCCAATCATCAAAATCAAGTGTATGAAAAAGTATAGCCTTGCAGCAACCAGTTTGCTCTTAATTGGAACACTGATCAATCTTTCCTGTAAAAAAGATTCAGCAAGTACAACTACCACCACCACAACCACATCAACCGCAGCAGTGCCTGATGTTTTTAAAAAATTCAATACCAGTGTTGTGATCTCATCAGATGGTTCTTATATTACTATTAAGAGTGATGGAGTGCCGGATCATAAAAGCTGTTATTTCGCAACCAGTGATTCGCGTTATCAGGCGTATAACGGAACCAATACCGCTTTCTCAAAAAATCCAAACAGTATCGGTACCAAAAGCTTTACTTTTAAAATACCCGCTTCACCTGCAGTAAATGCGGCACATGAAGCCACACCGCTCGGTCCTATTGGTGTTGCAGTCAATGGTGTTCCTATGTATAATCAATATGCAGGCCCCAGCCAGCCATTAACCAGTGAGATCAATTCATTCGATCAATACAATGGGCATCCTGACCAAAATTCAAATTATCATTACCATGTAGAACCATTGTATATCACGCTTAATAATACCAAGAGTGCATTGATTGGTTTTTTACTGGATGGGTTTCCAGTTTATGGCCCATTGGAAAATGGTAAAACATTGGTAAGCGCCGATCTTGATACGTACCATGGCCATACAGGTGTTACAGCAGATTATCCAAATGGAATTTATCATTATCATACAACTGCTGATGCTCCTTATATTAATGGAGTTGGTTTTTATGGAACAAAAGGTTCCGTAACACAGTAGATTAGAATCATCAGATTCCTAAAATAGTTTCTATAACAACAAAGGGACAAAAGATAAAGAGTAATATAGTATAACTCTTTATCTCTTGTCCTTCTCTTATTGAAATAAACACCGTACATTTCTTATATAAATTTCGAAAAAAGAAACAGTTCACACAAAGGTTTTGTTGAATAAAATGCATCTAATTACTATAAACATTTTATCACACTAAACACCCCGTTATGAAAAAGAAATGGCTCATGTTTTTTGCTTGCGCAATAATGCTTACAGCACTTGCAACAGCACAACCTCAACAACCACCTAAACCACCAAGCCCGGAAGAAAGGCTGAAACATGTATCTGAAAAGATCGGCAAAGAGATCACACTTTCTGCTGCACAAAAAGCAAAAGTAGAAACTGCTTACAAAGAGTTCTTTGCAGAGATGGATAAGATCCGTGATAAGAGCGGAAAAAAAGAACCTCCACCACCACCTCCTCCGCCGGTAAGTAAAGAAGATGCAGACAGATTATCAAAAGCCCGTGATGTAAAAATTAAAGCAGCGTTGAATGAAGCACAATACAAAAAATATGCAGAGATCGAACAATCACTTCGTCCGCCAAGGCCGGGTGGACCAGGTGGAAAAGATGGAAAGCAAGGCCCTCCTCCTCCCGGTGGGAAAAATGAGTAGAATGAAAACAATCAGATTTTTGTTTCAATTGGTTTTGGCTGTTACAACCTTTGTTTCCTGTAAACAGCCTGCTGCAAAGCAGTTACAGGAAGCAAAGGTGTTGCCTTTTTATAACTCAGCAGAGTTTACTCCTCAATGGATCGAACCTTCCTCTTCTGGGTATGATTCAATTCATACAATTCCTTCTTTTCAATTCATCAACCAGGATGGAGATACGGTAACAGAAAAAACATTCTCAGGAAAAATTTATGTAGCAGATTTTTTCTTTACAGAATGTCCGGGTATTTGTAAACGGTTAACCACTAATCTTACCCTTGTACAAACCGCTTTTGCAAATGATGATACGGTTCTGTTGTTATCACACAGTGTAACTCCTGAAAGCGATAATACAGCAAGACTGCAGCAATATGCCAAAGCTTTTAAAGTAATCAAAAACAAATGGCATTTGGTAACAGGAAAAAGAGAAGATATCTATGGCATTGCCCGCCGATCTTATTTTGCTGATGAAGATATGGGTGTGAAAAAAAACAGCAGTGATTTTTTACACACAGAGAATATTTTATTGATCGATAAACACAGAAGAATACGTGGTGTATACAAAGGAACTTCTGTAAAAGATGTGAATGACCTGATCGCCGATATTAAAATTTTGAAAAAAGAAGCATGAGAAAGGCAATTACCATATTGGTTGTATTGTTCTGGCTGAGTGGATGTAATCAATCAGAATCTTCTATACATCATCCACCATTGCCGGGTGGAGATGATCAACCCGTAATTCCTTCTCTTGTTGTTAATGCAGCAGATACTTCTTTGCAACTTGTTAATGGGGTATGGTTCTGGCATCAAAATTTTTTTAACGGAACCATGGAAACTTATTTCCCTTCCGGTACAATGAAAGCCACACAAACTTTTTATGAGGGTAAAGAAGAAGGCATGTTGACCACCTATTATGAGAACGGGCAAAAAGACAGCCAACGATTCTATCATAAAGGCGAAAAAGACAGTATTAACCGGGGCTGGTGGGCCAATGGAAGCCCACGTTTTGAATATCATTTTAAAGATGGGGTATATGATGGTGATTTTAAAGAATGGTATTCCAGTGGAAAGCCACTAAAATATATTATCTACAAGAATGGTAAAGAGCAAACCGGCAAAGGCTGGCGAGAGAATGGTAAAGTATATATGAGTTTTGTTATGCGCGATGGACGATTATATGGCCTCATCAATCCCAATCTTTGTTATTCCCTCAAAAACGAGCGCGGCGAATACGTTGCAGGAACTTCCCCCAAATAAAAAGTCCCCTGTAGAAACAGGGGACGTCTTCGATTGCTTGCCATATAAGAAAAGAGATAATTAATATTTGATTAACCTTCAGAAGGCTGTAAGAACTTTGTCTTGCTTTATGTTTGCTTGACAAGTCAAAGATAGGGAGAAAATCGAAATAACATAATTTTTTATTTAAAATTTATTTATTTTTTTAAGTTTTA
Source organism: Chitinophagaceae bacterium (assembly GCA_947372235.1). Taxonomy (GTDB): domain Bacteria; phylum Bacteroidota; class Bacteroidia; order Chitinophagales; family Chitinophagaceae; genus Sediminibacterium. The sequence goes on from CANBSW010000192.1 coordinate 6,665, forward strand.
TCTGATTTTAACAAGCTTTAAAGATAAATAGTTAATATTAAAATAATTATAATATAATCTAAAATTAGAAATAAAAAATATTTTTAGCAATTTAACTTATTGATTTACAGTCTATTTTTTATCAGAATATTCTTTTAATGCCATTTCTAAGCAATTCATAGCATTATTTATGTCATTTAAATTTAATACGTATGCTAAACGTACTTCTTGCTTACCTAAACCGGGGGTTCCATAGAAGCCGGTAGCGGGGGCCAGCATCACAGTTTCATTATTA
>CANBSW010000193.1 GCA_947372235.1 Chitinophagaceae bacterium
CTTTCTCTCTTGTCCTTCTCTTATTGAAATAAAACTATCACTTTACGCATTCTGTCATTAGTAAAAAGCCGCATGAAAATTACAGATAAACATATCCGTATCGGAATTACTATCTATGCAATAGCAATGCTCTCAGTAGCATTCATTGCACAGGGTACAGGCGATGAAGGCGACAGTATTCTTCATTATCTCTATGCAAGAACTGCCTGGTATTACCCCATCCATTTTTTTGATCATTGGGCCAAACCGGTGTATGTATTGATCGCATTTCCTTTTGCGCATTTTGGTTTTGTGGGTGTAAAAATGATGAACGTGCTTTTTAATTGTGCCAGTATCTGGTTCACTTATAAAACAGCAGTAGCGTTAAAATTTAACCTGGCCTGGGTGCCGCCTTTGTTATTGGCCAGCACACCCATGTTCAATCATTTAAGTTTAAGTGGATTAACCGAGCCTATGTCGGCCTGTTTTTTAATACTGGGTTTGTATTTATTGATAAAAGAAAAATGGATTGCAGGTGTTATACTACTTTCTTTTTTACCCTTTGTACGTTCAGAAGGACTGCTGATGTTGAGTGTGGTATTTCTCTATTTGATCATCCTTTCAAAATATAAATACCTGCCTTTACTTTTAACCGGTCATGTTTTTTATGGAATTACCGGCTACATTTTTTACAAAGATGTTTTCTGGGTATTCAATAAAATGACCTATGCCACATGGAGCAGTGCATACGGAAGTGGTGAATGGCTGCATTTTGTAAAAAGTCTTCCCGAAATAGAAGGCACTGCATTAACTGTTGTTTTTGTGATTGGCATGTTATACGGGTTGATCCTATTGATCCGCTATTTCAGAAAACAAACTGAGTCAATTGAAATGCCTGAATTGTTTTTAGTGTATGGCAGTTTAGCCCTTTACTTTTTTGCACACACAGCATTCTGGGCTTTGGGTATTTTTAACAGTGGCGGAATTTTGCGGGTCATGATCACTGTTATGCCATTGATGGCATTAGTCAACTACAGAGGTATTGAATATGCGTTTGCTTTTTTGAATAATGAGGGTATCAAAAAAAGATTGATGCTGGTGGTAATTACACTGTTGTTTCTATATCCTTTTACCGACCATTTGTTTGCCTATCGCTGGAACCGCGATTTTGTTCCCAAAGCAGATCAGTATGCCCAAAAAGAACTGGCACAATGGATGCAGCAAAGCTACCCGGATTATCATAATCATACTTTTTATTTTGAAGCCGTCTATCTCTGCGAAGTATTAAAGATCGATTGGTTTTATGAACAGAAAAGGCAACGCTTATTGGATGCATTTATCAGAAACAATTTTAAAAGTGGTGATTTTATTATTTGGGATGATTGGTTTGCGGTGGTAGAAGGACATATCAGTTTGGAATCTCTGGAAAAAGACCAGCGGTTGGAGAAACTAAAAACTTTTCAGAGAGTAAATTATTGGGGTGGAACAAGAACTACGACCGTGTTTAGATGGAAATAAATTCGGGCTGTTGGGATTAGTTTGATGAACAGTGTTTTTTTGTTTCAATAAGAGAAAGAGTGAATCTCTTACTACTCTTTTTCTCTTATTGAAATCTTTTTTAACTAAACTTGCTATATACACAGATGAACCAATCCTTTTATCAGGTATTATTATCACTTACTGCAGGAATAGCCATTATTGTTTTGCTGACTGCCAAATGGCGCCTGCATCCTTTTTTTGCCCTGCTGATCGCATCTTTTGTGGTTGGCTTAGGTGTGCAACTGCCAATAATTGATATTTTAAATTTCATGAAGGAAGGTTTTGGGAGTATCATGCGTTCTCTGGGTTTTGTGATTGTATTGGGAACTGCATTGGGTATAGTGTTAGAGAAAAATGGCAGCACCGGCGTAATGGCGGAGTATATTCTCAGGAAAATAGGTAAACGTTTTCCGGCACTGGCCATGAGTATCACTGGTTTTATTGTTGGGCTTCCTGTTTTTTGCGACTCGGGTTTTATTGTATTAAGTGGCTTGAATGTTTCATTGGCTAAGAAAACAGGAACAAGGGTCATTGTTATGGCGGTTTCAATGGCAACAGGACTGTATGCAGTGCATTGTTTAATTCCGCCACACCCGGGAGCTGCTGCTGCTGCAGGTATTATTGGTGTTGCATATGGGAAATTAATTCTTGTTGGTATTATCACAGCTATACCTGCTATGATAGTGGGCTATCTGTATGCAGGTTTTGCAGGAAATAAAATTGCTGTTACAGAAAGCCAGGAGAAAGAAACTATTGTTGGTGAAACGATCATTGATCGGCCTACTGTTTTGCAATCTTTTCTTCCGGTATTGGTTCCGGTAATATTAATAGCAGCAAAATCGTTTGTAACAGCAGATAAAAAAAACGGATGGCAGGTACTTTCTTATCTGGGTGAACCTGTGATTGCTTTATCAGTTGGAGTTATACTGGCACTCACGGCTGTCAAATCAACAAAAAGAAAATACACAAATCACTGGTTACAGGAAGCTGTTGAAAAAGCAGGCGGCATATTGGTGATCATTGGTGCCGGTGGTGCATTTGGTGCGGTATTGGCTGCCACACAAATTGGAAAACATTTTAGTACAGCATTACCATTAGCATCTATGGGATTGTTATTTCCTTTTCTGCTTACTTCAGTTTTAAAAACAGCACAGGGTTCTTCAACGGTTGCCATTATTACAGCCGCCTCTATTATTCAACCTTTATTGCCTGCTTTGGGATTTATCTCGGCTGATCAAAAACTACTTTGTGTATTGGCTATGGGAGCCGGATCAATGATGATCTCTCATGCCAATGATGCCTATTTCTGGGTGATTGCCAAATTTGAAAAAATAGATATGGAAACGATGTTGAAAGTATATACGGTAGCTACTGTATTAATGGGGCTAACAACTTTATTGATGGTATATATTTTATCATGTTTCTTATGAACACTCTGCGTAAAACTCCGCATCCTCTGCAGCTCTGCGTTGAATATTAATTGCAGCATGATCCTTTAGATATTTTTTCACCGCAGAGATAGAGAGAAGCAGAGTTAACCGCAGAGAAAAAATACTTACTTTACTAACAGAACAAAGTAGCCAATGCATATCCTCATTTCCCCGAACGCTTTTAAAAACAGTCTTGATGCAAGCGCTGCTGCCCATGCTATTGAAGAAGGTCTGCAACAAAGTGGTTTGGAATGTATAACCCAATGCTTCCCGATTGGTGATGGGGGAGACGGAACAGGTACCTTACTTACCAAAGCCTGTAACGGATTTTTTGTAACAGAAACGGTTCATGATCCGCTTGGCAGATTGATCAATGCATCGATGGGATTGATTGATGACGGACAAACTGCTGTAATAGAAATGGCATCAGCATCCGGCTTGCAATTGGTAAAGAAAGAAGAACTGAATCCATTAAAGGCAAGTTCTTTTGGCACCGGTGAATTAATGCTAAAAGCATTAGACAGGGGTGTAATAAAAATACTGCTATGTGTAGGCGGCAGTGCCACTGTTGATGGAGGCTCTGGCATATTACAGGCACTTGGTATACAATTCTTAAACAAAGAAGGTGATCTGTTAGAAGAATTGCCTGAAAACCTGATCCATCTTTATTCCATTAATATTTCCGGTTTAGATAAGAGAATGAAAGCATGTGAATGTGTGATCCTTTGTGATGTTACCAATCCATTATTAGGAGAAAAAGGAGCAGCCAATATTTTCGGCCCGCAGAAAGGAGCAACAGCGGCCATGGTTTTTCAACTGGAAGCATCGCTTACTCAATTAGCCAGAATTATCAAACTAACAAATGGAAAAGACATAGTACAGCTTACTCATGGTGGCGCAGCCGGTGGCGTTGCTGCAGGATTGTTTGCATTGCTGAATGCCCAACTTGTAAATGGGATTGATTATTTTCTTGACACTGCCGGATTTGATGAAGCAATAGAAACAGCAGATCTTTTAATAACAGGCGAAGGAAGTATTGATCTGCAAACCCTTGATGGCAAAGCACCTTATGGGGTAGCTGTGCGTGCTAAGAAGAAAAATATTCCGGTGATTGCAATGACTGGTAAATTACAAGAACCTGTTGTATTAGAATTAAACCAATTTTTCGATACGTTAATCTGTATTAATGAAGACCCATTTGATATGGAAACAGTGCTTACCTCAACAAAAAAAAATCTTATCAGATGTAGTACTCAATATGGTAAATCTTTGATATGATTTGGAATATTTCATTAAGGTATTCTTCTAATATCAGCCCCCAAACTCCTCAATCGCTCATCAATAAACTGATACCCCCTGTCTATCTGCTCAATATTCTGAATTGTACTTTTTCCATCAGCACTTAATGCAGCGATCAGCAAAGCCTGACCTGCACGTATATCCGGGCTGCTCATGGTAATGCCACGTAAATTATTTTTCCTTCCCAATCCAATCACCGTTGCACGGTGCGGATCGCAGAGAATGATCTGTGCACCCATATCAATCAGCTTATCAACAAAAAATAACCTGCTCTCAAACATTTTCTGGTGTATCAATACACTGCCTCTTGCCTGTGTTGCCACTACTAAAACAATACTTAGCAGATCAGGAGTAAAACCTGGCCATGGATTATCATAAATGGTGAGTATACCGCCATCTAAAAAAGTCTGTATCTCATAAACATCCTGTGCAGGAATATAAATATCATCACCCTGTATTGTAAAATCGATACCCAGTTGTTGAAATTTTTCTGGTATTACGCCCAAATGTTCAACGCCTGCATTTTTAATCGTGATCTCACTTTGTGTCATCGCAGCCAGTCCAATAAAACTTCCGATCTCTATCATATCGGGTAACATGCGGTGTGTGGTTCCTCCTAATACACTTACACCTTCTATCACCAATAAATTACTGCCAATACCGCTGATCTTTGCACCCATGCGGTTTAGCATCTTACACAATTGTTGTACATAGGGTTCGCAGGCAGCATTATAAATAGTAGTAGTGCCTTCTGCTAAAACAGCGGCCATCACAATATTTGCGGTTCCTGTTACCGATGGTTCATCCAGTAACATGTATACACCTTGCAATTGCGGAGAAGATAATTTAAAACAGCCCACCGCATCATCATACTCATATTTAGCACCCAGTTTTTCAAAACCAATAATATGCGTATCCAATCTTCTTCTGCCAATTTTATCGCCACCGGGTTTTGGTATATACGCTCTTTTAAATCTTGCCAGCATTGGTCCGGCAAACATTACACTGCCCCTCAGCCTTCCCCCTTTTTTTCTGAATTCTTCCGATGCCAGATAATCTGCATCTACTGCATCTGCCTGAAATGTGCAACTGTCTTTTGCAGTGCGGGTAACTTTTACGCCAATATCTGCCAGTAATTCGATCAACAGATTTACATCCAGAATATCAGGAATATTAGAAATACTCACCGGCTCTGCCGTTAACAGTACGGCAGACAGAATCTGCAAAGCTTCATTCTTTGCCCCTTGCGGAATAATTTCTCCCTTTAGTTTGTTGCCACCGATTACTTCAAAGGAACTCATAGGAATTTTGTTTGTAACGAATATACTTAGTTAGAATTTGAAAATTTGAGAATTTGAAGATTTGAAAATGAGTTTATTAATTTTCAAATTACCATATTTTCAAATTTTCAAATTAAACCATGCATAAAAAAAGCACCGAATTTCTTCGATGCTTTTTTTATATTTCAAAAAATGATCAATATCTCTTTTTAAACTGCCCACCCGGTCTGCCGCCATTATTACTATTGCGGTTATTATCTCTCGGGCCATTCGCGTTTCCATTACCATTACCCGGACGGTTATTTCTTCCATCTGTTCTTGCACCACCGCGGTTATTATCTCTTTGTCCTCCGCTATTGTTTCTTCCGCCATTGTTGTTTCTTCCGCCGAAATTTTGCTGCCAGCGTCCGCCGCCACTGCGTGGGTACTCGTCGCGCTCAAAATTCTGGTTACGGTGTTTGATATAGGGTGTGTTGCTGAATTCCAATTCTCCGCCGGTAATGCTGTTCAACTCCGTGCGTATCGTGTCGTCATGTACCAGTTCTTTATGCCAGTTACTATAAGCCAGTTTCATGTAATATGCGATCGCATGGGCAAAACCTGCTTTCTTTTCAGGATCCTCTTCTTTCAGCGCCTTGTCTATCACTACTTCCAGATTCTTACCTAAATGCGCATATTTTGGATGACGTTTAGGGTAAGGCAATGGATCGGGTTTCAACTTATAGGTTTCTTTCTGCGGGATAGGGTATGGGCTATCAACATCCAGTTTGAAATCGCTTATAAAAAATAAGTGATCCCATAATTTATGTCTGAAGTCCTCAACGTTTTTTAAATGCGGGTTCACAAACCCCATCAGTTCTATTACACAATGAGCCTGTTGCTGGCGTTTTTCCTTGTCCTCAATGGTCAACAAAAACTCCACCATCTTCTGCACATGGCGGCCATATTCTTTCATACCCAGGTAATTCCGGTCGGTATTATATTCCATATATTAATGTATCTACTCTGGCAAATGTAAGTAATAAGCGCAGATTAGCAGGATTTAGGGTATGATTGATAGGATTGGGACTGATTTGCTGTCAGCTTTAACATAACATACAGGCTTATTTATATGGATAGATGAATAGAAAACCCAATGAAATTCTCCTTTAAGGCCACTGTTATAAACAGATCAATTTGAAATAAATATCAATCATATGAATCATACCACAAATCATATGATATCTGAGTTTATCTTTGCTTAATGGAACAGATCGTGCAACAGATAGATGC
>CANBSW010000194.1 GCA_947372235.1 Chitinophagaceae bacterium
TTTCTTCGTCATTACCAAAAGATCCTGAAAGATGGCGGATTGGTGCATTTAAAAACCGATAGCCCTGATCTTTACCAATTTACTTTATCCGTTATCAACTTATTTGATTTAGAATTGTTGGAAAATACAGATCAGGTATATGCGCAGCAAACCATCAAACCCGAACTAATGATCAAAACCCATTACGAAGGTTTGGATATTGCCCAAAGCAACCGCATACATTATATCTGCTTCCGTATTAATAAAGAATTGCCATTGGAAAAAGACCTGGCATTAAAACAATTACTAAGTGAGTCAGACGCTGATTAAAGGAATTGATTATTACCATGACGAGCATGGCTATATGGTGCTCACAGAAAAATACCACCTCGAAAAAGGCCATTGCTGCGGATATGGATGCCGCCATTGCCCCTACCAAATGGATGCCGTACCCGAACCCCGACGAAGCGAACTATTAAAACAGCAACAAAAAACATCAGCTGCGCTTCTTGTGCAGAGCTTTAATAAAGATTGATTTTTGTGAATGGGGAATGGGCAATTGTGAATGAATTAATGAACTTTAAAGTGACTCTATTGATCATTCGCAGTTAATTATAAATTCGAATCAAGAGTTGAAATAATAAGGTTATGATATTGTAGAGGCGTAGCCTCGATAAATATTGTAGCAACAGATTTTAATCCGTTGGATAAAATTAACCAATCACAATAAAGAACCGTAGGTTCGATCTATATAAAATACCATATATGCCATGCCTACGGCATTCTGGAAATAACCTTATTACATTTACAACGGATTAAAATCCGTTGCTACAACATATTTCGAGCCTACGGCTCTATTTCAAACATCGATTCGCATTATTTACCATTGATAAATATTCACAACAATAATCACTAAATTGCTTTAACAAAAGCAAGGTCTGTGCCAACAAAAAAATCAACCGAAAAATTAAAAGCAGTTCTTCCCAGCGGCAAAAAAGACAGTAATTTTTTTGAACAGGTCTACGATGTTGCCCGGCAAATTCCGCGAGGCCGCGTTACCTCATACGGTGCCATTGCTGTTTTCCTCGGCACTAAAATGAGCGCAAGAATGGTAGGCTGGGCCATGAATGGCGCACATACCCTAAAAGATATTCCCGCCCACCGTGTTGTAAACCGTAATGGCATGTTATCCGGCAAAATGCATTTCGCCACACCCACACGCATGGAAGAATTACTGAAAAAAGAAAAGATAAAAGTAGTGGATGATACGATCGTAGACTTTGAAAAAAAATTCTGGAATCCCGCAATAGAATTAACAATTTAAAAATATGCCAATTTGAAAATGACTACCTGCTTCATTTTCAAATTTTCAAATTACCACATTTTCAAATTAATGATAATACGGACTGATCATCCAATAAACAACAGGCCCCGTAACAGCCACATAAAACCACAAAGGCCAGGTAATTTTTGCGATCTTTTTATGTAATGGATATTCTGCTGTTAAAGCCCGGTAAGCTGTAAATAAAATAAAAGGAAGAATGATCGCCGCTAAAATAATATGTGTTCCCAGAATAAAATAATATACCATGCGGATATTGCCCACCAGCAGTTTTTCCTCTTCAGAAACCAATCCATCATGATTGGCATCTCCAAACTTCGCTTCTCCCGCCAATAAGTGATGGGCAATATAAGAGATAAGAAAAAAGATAGATAACACCAGTGCCACCATCATCAGTTGTTTGTGCAACAAGTATTTTTTATTCTTGACCGCCAGTAAAGCCGCCACTAATAATATGGCAATTGCAGAATTAATAAATGCATTGATCGTAGCGAAAATGTGAACGTTAAACCCAAGATCCACTTCCAGTTTAAACCTGCTCAGCAAAACAATCGCTGTAAATACCACTACAGAAAAAATACCGATCAGCCATCTGGCTTGTTTGTCGTTCTTGTTTATTGAGGCTTGTAGCATGTTTATTGGTCTATTTGTTTACTGGTTTATTTGTTTATTCGTTTATTGATAATTCTATACTGTTTTAACACTAATAAACCAGTAAACAAATAAACTAATAAACAGTTCTTTTATCCGTTCAATTTTCTTCTCCCGCGCATATACAATACAAAAAAAGTAACTAGCAACACAATCACCAGCCATAACCAGCTCAGGTCAATGATCTGACTGAATACTTCACTCTTCTGTTTTTTATCTTTCTCCAGCATCAGCAATCCAATATCGCGTGCTAATTTGGATAAGGAATTTGAATCAAGTCCGTTATAATATCCACGAACAACATAGTCTCTGTCCATCAATACAAAACGACTGGTATGCACAAAATCCGGACTAATAGGTTCTGTACTGAATTTATCAACCTTCAATTCTTCAAAGGCAAATTTGTAAATAGAATCACGGTTACCGGTTAACATCCACCAGTTATCATGGTTTACACCAAAACGGTCTGCATAATCTTTTAGTGCAGATACACTGTCGCGTTCAGGGTCCACTGAAAAAGAAATGAACTGAACGATCGATGTATCAATTTTCTTACGCACATCTCCTCCTCTGATAAATGATTGTTGCAGCTTGGCCATGTTCGCCGTTAGTTTCGGACAAATGCTGCCGCAATGTGTAAAGAAGAAATCAGCAACAATGATCTTTCCTTTTTTATCGTAGAGACTAACCGTATCTCCCAACTGGTTTTGCAAACGGATATTGGCAGTTGTATGCCAGATACTATCGGTAATCATTTTGCCTTTCTCAACGCGTTCAACTACTGTATCCAGTAAATATTTTCTCGGCATATCAACAGCATTCTCGCTGGCATACTTCAACACCCAATAACAGGTGAGTGGAAGTAATAATGCTACCGCAAGTCCATACAAAGCTTTTCTATTCATAACAGGGTTATCTATAAAAAAACCATCGTCATAAAATGCGATGGTTTAAATATTATGTGAATTGAAGATCAACTTTTCTTATTCCACCACTTTTTTCTCTTCCACCTTTTTTTCTTCCGGCTTTGCTTCTTCTTTTTTCTCTTCGTGTTTTCCCTCTTCTTTCTTCTCTACTTTAATGGTGCTCTGTTCTTTAAAATGAGGATCATAGGTATTACGTAGATGTCTGAACGAATTTCCATCGTATAGGAAAGCAATAATAAACCATACAAACAATGCCAAAGGAACTACAATGGTCATGATCAGATTCTTGATCTCATGTTTCAGGTGCATAAAATAAGCTACAATGTAAAATGCTTTGGCCATCATTAAAATAATGATCGCGCCTTTTACGGCAAGGCGTAAACCACTATCCAAAGGCATACCCATCATCCAGAAACCCAATGCGAGTTCCACGATAGTTAAAACGGATAAGATGATCGTGACTTTTACAATTTCTTTTACACCGCCACCGCTGTGTTCTTCATGTGTTGCTGTATGTTCCATAAATATCTTACTTAATGAATTGAGTAAATGGGATTAGGTTAGATCAGGTAAAAACAGGTAAAAACAAATACCCAAACCAGATCTACAAAGTGCCAGTACAAACCGGCTTTCTCGATCATCAGATAATGTCCGCGTTTTTCAAACTTATCCAGTAATGTCATGATCAACATAATAATATTGATGATCACACCAGAGAATACGTGAAACCCGTGGAAACCGGTTATCGTAAAGAAATAATTGGTAAAGTTGGTTGATGAAGCCGTTCCGTCATGGTTAGGAAACGGATTGTGACCCCACCATGCACCTTCTGCATGCAAATGGTTCCACTCCCATGCCTGGCAACTCAAGAAAGCGATACCGCCAATAATGGTCCAGATCAGGTTTCTTACTACTTTCTTTTTATCCATATTATGACCGGCATGCACCGCCAATACCATGGTAACAGAACTGATGATTAAAATAAAGGTCATAATACTTACAAACACCAACGGTGCATGTACTCCTTCCGGAGCAAATGGGAAACTTCTGAATACTTCATTCGGGTCAGGCCAGCCATTCGTTGAAAAACGGATGGTACCATAAGAGATCAGAAATGCGCCAAATGTGAAAGCATCACTCATCAAAAAGTACCACATCATCAATTTGCCGTATTCTACGTTGAAGGGGCTCTTTCCGCCGCTCCACAATTTGGTTGGTTGAACTGTTGTTGTTGACATGTTTTAATCTAAGATTTCGTTACAAAAATATTGGCTGTTGTTCAAAAAAGGCGAATAAACCCCAACTTTTTCTTCAACTAACCTATCCAGTTGTAAAAGATGAATAAATAGATCCAGAGAACATCTACAAAATGCCAGTAAGTGCCCGCTAATTCTATTGGTAAAGCGTTATAATTTTTTATCTTAACTGAATATGCCCTGATGAAAATAACCAATAAAGCGATCACTCCCCCCAATACATGCACCATATGAATCCCGGTGATCACCAACAGAAAAGATGCTGCCGAATTGCTTTTGGCACCCGTTAAAGCAATATTCCTCGCTTCCAGTGAACTAAATCCCAGCCACTGCAACACAATAAACAAAACACCCAATAGCGCCGTGATCGTTATTAAAGTTCTGTAACGGTCCATTTCTCTCGCCTTAAAAGCCCTGATCGATAATTGCATGGTTACACTACTCAACAAAATCGCAAAAGTCGAATACCAGAAAATCCTGGGCAGATCAAACTCCAGCCAGCTGCTCTGGTTCTTTTTTACAATGTATGCACTGGTTAAAGCCGCAAACATCATCACAATCGCCCCCATCGCTACCCAGAGGGTAAACTTATGCGGGTGAATTTTTTGTGGCTCCTTACTCTGCTGCACGGCGGAAAGCATTTTTAATTAAGAATTAGAAATTAAGAATTATGAATTTTTGTTTGTCAGCTTTTAGTTTCCTTTCATCTTCGTTGTGCTCGCCTTCGCGAAGCTTGTGCCACCGCTAAAGCTTTGTCGATACCCGGTTAGCGAAGCAAGGTCACTCACTTCAGCGCCTTCTCCTATACTCAGCAATAGATAATTACTAATTATTAATTTCTAATTACTAATTAACTGATCTTATCTGCCAATAATGCCAACAACACAATCGGCAAATAAATATAACTGCTGAACATTACCCTCCTCGCTGCCTTAGCATTCATCTCCTGATATAACCGAAAACTTTGTACTACCATAAACAGGTTACACACTACCAAGATCCACATACTCACCTGGCCCGTCATTCCAAAATAATAAGGCAGTATTCCTACCGGTATCATTAAAACAGAATACATAATTCCCTGTGCTGCTGTAAACCTGGTGGGTCCTTTATCAGCCGGCAATAATTTGAATCCTGCTTTACTGTAATCTCCATGCGCCACCCAGGCTATTGCCCAAAAATGCGGAAACTGCCAGAGAAACTGTATCGCAAACAAAAACCATCCACCTGCATTCGAAAATTCTTTTCCATTTGCAACCACTGTTCCAAACGGATTGATCATATTCGTTGCTGCTACCCATCCGATCAAACATGGTAAAGCACCCGGAAAAGCGCCTACCAAAACTGCTATTGAATTGATCTTTTTTAAAGGCGTATAAATAAACGCATATAAAAAAAGACTGAACGCTGATAATAAAGATGCATTCCAGTTAAAACTGTTATCATCTGCTTTAAAGAACCAACCCATCATAAACACACCCACTATTCCGGTGATGGCTGCAAAAATATACGCTTCCTGCTGACTCATTCTTCCACCTGCCACAGGGCGGGTAGATGTTCGTTTCATCATTGCATCCGTATCTTTCTCTACTGCCTGGTTAATCGCGTTTGCACTTCCGGTAACCAGCATTCCTGCTACAAACAGGATCAATATCATTCCCAGATTATACTCAACCACATTTGGCGCCAGCAAATAACAGATCACACAGGAGAATACAACCGTAAAGCTCAGTGTGAACTTGATCAGTTGAAAATAATCCTTCACTTTAGCCGCCAATGAGAAAGAAGCTGAACCTGATTTGTTAACCGTATTTGTCATGTTTTATATCTCCCAAATAAAATCAATCCCTGCAAAATCACTCATATAAAAATCTTCGAAATCAGCGTCATATTTTATACTCCTACAATAAAATCAATCATATAAAAATCCGTGAAATCAGCGCTGAAAAACAATGCTCCCGGTAACCGGGAGCATTGCATCTATTTATAACCGAATAAACTGTTTGCACATTTCATTCGGTAAAATGAATTAGTGATGACTTTCATCTGCTCCTACCGGTGTGGTTTGAGGGATGAAATCTACCCCATCCTTACCGTAATCATATGCCCAACGATGAACTTCAGGAATCTCACCAGGCCAGTTTCCATGACCGGGGCGGATTGGCGTAGTCCACTCCAATGTATTAGATTCCCAAGGATTCTGCGTAGTAACTTTTCTTCCTTTGAAAATTGAATAGAAGAAATTCAACAGGAATAAGATCTGTACAGCAAATACGATCATAGCTACCGTACTGATAAACCTGTTCAACTCACCAAACTGTTTGAAGCTTTCCCAAATGCTGTAATCGTAATAACGACGCGGCATACCGGCAAGTCCTTCATAGTGCATCGGCCAGAAGATCATATAAGCACCTGCAATGGTTACCCAGAAGTGAATATATCCCAAAGAATTGTTCAGGTAACGGCCATACATTTTAGGGAACCAGTGGTAGATCCCTGCAAACATTCCAAACATAGAAGCAACACCCATTACAATGTGGAAGTGGGCAATTACGAAATAGGTATCATGCAGGTGAATATCGAGTGCAGAGTTTCCTAACCAA